>CAXTMS010000028.1:0-23313 GCA_964245345.1 uncultured Acetobacteraceae bacterium
ACCCGGCGCTCGGCGGCGAGTTCGAGATGCTCGACCCCCGCGGCGCCACCCCCGGCATGTATGCCCCAGCACTGAAGTTCGCCGGCGAGGACGGCGCCTCCGCCGGCAGCGGCGAGACCATCCGCCCCCGCGCCGGCCTGCTGGTCCTGTTCCCGTCCTGGCTGTTCCACCAGGTGCGCCCCTACCGCGGCAGCGCGCTGCGCATCTCCATCGCCTTCAACCTCGGCGTCGCCGATGCCGCCTGAGCGCCGCCGGTGAGCGACGACCGCGCCACCCGCAGCCTGTCCCGCCGCCAGCAGGACATCACCGCCCTGCTGCGCGAGTCCGGCCGCCTCGCGGTCGAGGATCTCGCCGCCCGCTTCGCCGTCACCCCCCAGACCATCCGCCGCGACCTGAACGAGCTCGCCGAGGCCCGCGTGATCAGCCGCGTGCACGGCGGCGCCATTATCGCCTCGGGCGTCGAGAACCTCGCCTACGAGGCGCGCAAGCAGGTGGCCCAGAACGCCAAGCGCCTGATCGGCGAGGCCGCCGCCGCCCTGATCCCCGACAACACCTCCTTGTTCCTCAACCTCGGCACCACCACCGAGGAGGTCGCCCGCGCCGTCGCCAACCGCACCGGCCTGCTGGTGGTGACCAACAACATGAACGTGGCGCTGGAGCTGTACCGCAACACCGCGATCCAGGTGATCGTCGCCGGCGGCACGCTGCGCCCTTCCGACGGCGGCATCATCGGCCGCCTCGCCGCCGACGCGTTCCGCCAGTTCAAGGCCGACATCGCCGTGATCGGCACCTCCGCCATCGACTCCGACGGCACCCTGCTCGACTACGACCTGCGCGAGGTCCAGGTGTCCCGCGCCATCATCGAGAACGCCCGCCGTGTCATCCTGGTGACGGACTCCTCCAAGTTCAGCCGCCGCGCCCCGGTCCGCATCGCCCGGCTGCAGGAGATCGACATCCTCATCACCGACCGGCTGCCTTCCGCCGAGCTCGTCACCCTGTGTCGCGACGCCAGCGTCGAGGTGATCGAGACCGGTCCGGAGGACACCGACGGGTCGTCCTGAGACGATCCACCCGACCTTTCATCCAGCGCGCTTGCCTGTTCGCTTTGCCCGTGACAGAACACCAATCGAACCAAGCGCGGAGTTGAACGCGCACGTCCGGGAACGTCGTCGGTGGCCGTCACGCCAGAACCCCAGCTCTACGACATCGCCATCATCGGCGGCGGCATCAACGGATGCGGCGTGGCGCGCGACGCGGCCGGCCGCGGCCACCGGGTGTTCCTGTGCGAACAGAACGACCTCGGCTCCGGCACCTCGTCCGCCTCGACCAAGCTGATCCACGGCGGCCTGCGCTACCTCGAGTACTACGAGTTCCGCCTGGTGCGCGAAGCGCTGCGCGAGCGCGAGGTGCTGTGGGGGATCGCGCCGCACATCGTCTGGCCGCTCCGCTTCGTGCTGCCGTATCATCGCAAGCTGCGCCCGCGCTGGCTGCTGCGGCTCGGCCTGTTCCTGTACGACAACATCGGCGGCCGGAAGCTCCTGCCGCCGACCCGCTCGGTCGACCTGCGCCGCGACGCGGTCGGCGAGCCGCTCAGGCCCAGCTTCAAGCGCGGCTTCGAGTATTCCGACTGCTGGGTCGAGGACTCGCGCCTGGTGGTGCTGAACGCCGCCGCTGCCGCGTCCCTGGGCGCCACGGTCATGACCCGGACCCGCTGCGTGTCGGCGGAGAAGGTCGACGGGCTCTGGCAGGTCGCGCTGCAGCGCGAGGACGGCGAGCGCCACGTCATCCAGGCCCGCACCCTGATCAACGCCGCCGGTCCGTGGGTCGACAGCGTGGTGCAGACGGTGGTGCGCGACAACAGCCGCGCGCCCGTGCGCCTGGTCCAGGGCAGCCACATCGTGGTGCCGCGTCTGTACGACCATGACGGCTGCTACATCTTCCAGAACGACGACAAGCGCATCTTCTTCGTCATCCCATACGAGCAGGACTTCACCCTGATCGGCACCACCGACCGCGACTACCAGGGCGATCCCGCCAAGGTGGCGGCGTCCGCCGAGGAGATCGAGTACCTGTGCCGGTCGGCCAGCGACTACCTTGTTCGGCCGGTGACGCCCGACATGGTGTGCTGGACCTATTCCGGCGTCAGGCCGCTTTATGCCGAGCACGAGCAGGCATCCGGTTCGGCCGCCCAGGCCGCCACGCGCGACTACGTGCTCAAGCTCGATGCGGACGCCGGCGCACCGCCCTTGCTGACCATCTTCGGCGGCAAGATCACCACCTATCGCCGCCTGGCCGAGGCGGTGCTGGCCAAGCTCGACGGGCACCTGCCGCGTCCCTCCGGCAAGCCGGCCGGCTGGACCGGCGCGGTGCCGCTGCCGGGCGGCGACTTCCCGCGCGACGGCTTCGACCGGGAGCTGGACGCGTTGAGCGCGAGCTACGGCTTCCTGCCGCGACCGCAGCTCCGCCGCCTGTTGCGGCTCTACGGCACGCGGGCACGCGTCCTGCTGGGCAAGGCTCGGGTGGCCTCCGATCTTGGGCGTGACTTCGGCGCCGGCCTGACCGAGGCGGAGCTGGGCTACCTGGTGCACGAGGAATGGGTGCGGACCGGGGACGACGTGCTGTGGCGACGCACCAAGCTCGGGCTCCGGCTCGACCCGGCGGCTCGCGCGGCGGTGGACCAGAAGGTGCGTGCCCTGGTGGCCGCCCGGTGGCCTGATCCGGTCGAGACGCGCGCGCAGGTCGAGCCGGTCTGATGAGCGTTGTCCTGGAGCATGTCGGGCTGCGCGCCGGCAACGACGTCGTCATCGACGATGTCAGCCTGGCGTTCGAGCGAGGCACCATGAACGTGCTTCTCGGCCCGACCCTGAGCGGCAAGACCACGCTGATGCGGCTGATGGCAGGCCTCGACCGGCCGACCACCGGGCGGATCCTGGTTGACGGGCAGGACGTGGTCCACATGCCGGTGCGTCGCCGCTCCGTGGCCATGGTGTACCAGCAGTTCGTCAACTATCCCTCCTTGTCGGTCTACGAGAACATCGCCTCGCCGCTTCGCGTGGCCGGAGTGGGCAAGTCGGACATCGAGGCGCGCGTCGCCGAGGCCGCGCGGGTTCTGCGGCTCGAGCCGTTCCTGCGCCGCCTGCCGGCGGAACTGTCCGGCGGGCAGCAGCAACGCACCGCGATCGCGCGCGCGCTGGTCAAGCGGGCGGCGCTCGTGCTTCTGGACGAGCCGCTGGCCAACCTGGACTACAAGCTGCGCGAGGAACTGCGCGAGGAGCTGCCTCGCTTGTTCGCCGCGTCCGGCGCGATCCTGGTATACGCCACCACCGAGCCGTCGGAAGCGCTGCTCCTGGGTGGACGAACGGCGACGCTATGGCAGGGGCGCGTGACGCAGGAAGGGGATACCCCGACCCTGTATCGCGATCCCGGCAACATCGATGCGGCGCGGGTGTTCTCCGACCCGCCGTTGAACGAGCTGCCGGTCGTCGTCGCCGGTGGTCGTGCCTGCCGTATCGATGGCGCTTCGCTTCCCGAGGGCATGATCCCGCCGCTTCCCGACGGATCGTACCGGATCGCCTTCCGGGTCGAGCACGCATCGGTGGTGGAGCAGGACGATGCCGCCGCATCGCAGGGCGACGTGTTTCCCGGCACGGTGTCGGTTACCGAGATCAGCGGTTCGGAAAGCTTCGTGCACATCGACCTGGGCTTCGCCGTCTGGGTCTGCCTGGTGCTGGGCGTTCACGATTGGCGTCCGGGAGCACGGGCGGCGGTGTCGGTCGATCGCGAAGGGATCTTCGTGTTCGGTCCGGAAGGAGCGCGGCTGCAGCCGGCGGCTCAGTCCAGATTGTCGCATGCGGTTGCGGGCTGAGGCGACGACCATGGCGACGATCACCCTGGACGGCATCGGCCACGCCTATCCCAGCCGCGATCCGGGCGACGCCAAGCGCTATGCGCTGAAGCCGGTTCATCACGTGTGGCGCCAGGGACGCGCCTATGCGCTGCTCGGGCCCTCGGGATGCGGCAAGACCACGCTGCTCAACATCATCTCCGGCCTGGTCACCCCGTCGGATGGCCGCCTGCTGTTCGACGACCGCGACGTGACCCACGTCTCGACCGAGCGCCGCAACATCGCCCAGGTGTTCCAGTTCCCGGTGATCTACGACACCATGACGGTGCGGGAGAACCTCCTGTTCCCCCTGCGCAACCGGCGCATGAGCAAGGCGGCGGCCGACGCGCGGGTGCAGGAGATCGCGAGCCTGCTCGACCTCGTTCCAGTCCTGGACCGCCGCGCCCGCGGCCTCACCGCTGACGCCAAGCAGAAGATCTCGCTCGGCCGCGGGCTGGTCCGGTCCGACGTGTCGGCGGTTCTGTTCGACGAGCCGCTGACGGTGATCGACCCGGCGCTGAAGTGGGAGCTGCGCTCCAAGCTCAAGGCGGTGCACGAAGCCCTCGACATGCTGATGATCTACGTCACCCACGACCAGGTGGAGGCGATGACCTTCGCCGACGAGGTGGTGGTGATGAACGACGGGCGCGTGCTGCAGATCGGCACGCCGACCGAGCTGTTCGAACGTCCGGCACACGCCTTTGTCGGCTACTTCATCGGCTCGCCCGGCATGAACTTCCTGCCCGCAACCTTGGAGGGCGACGTGGCACGGGTTGCGGACGCCGCATTCCGCCTCGGCGCGCGCTACGCCGCGCGGTCCGGCGCGGTGCGGCTCGGTTTCCGTCCCGACTACGCTGTCGTCGTGCCGGGAGGCGAGGGTGTTCCGGTCACGGTGCGTCGGATCGAGGATCTCGGTCGGCGTCGCCTGGCCCGCGTCGCACTTGGCGGACACGATCTGGTGGCGACCCTGCCGCCCGGCGTGAGCCTGGAGGGCGCCGACGCCCGGTTGCAGGTGGCGCCGCAGCATCTGCACGTTTATGTCGACGACGAGCGGATCGACGGCGACGCGTCCGCAGGAGCCGCGTGATGGAAAAGGCGAACAACAACCGGGCGTGGTTCTTCGTCATCCCGGTGCTGGTGTTCGTGCTGTTCTCGTCCCTGGTCCCGCTGATGACGGTGATCAACTATTCCGTCCAGGACACGATGGGGCAGAACAACTTCTTCTTTAACGGCATCGCCTGGTTCCAGAACCTGCTCGATCCGACCACCGACATCGGCGGCCGCTTCGCCGCAGCGCTGGTACGCAACCTCATCTTCTCGGTCGTGGTGCTGGCGATCGAGCTGCCGCTGGGCATCGCCGCCGCCCTGTGCATCCCGCGCCACGGCTGGAAGGTCGGCGCCAGCCTCGTGGTGATCGCGCTGCCGCTGCTGATCCCGTACAACGTGGTGGGAACGATCTGGCAGATCTTCGCGCGTGCCGACATCGGGCTGCTTGGCTACGTGATCACGCATCTGGGCATCGCCTACAACGACACCCAGGATCCCACCTCCGCGTGGGGAACGATCGTGGTCATGGACGTGTGGCATTGGACCGGCATGGTGGCGTTGCTCGCCTATGCCGGGCTGAAGTCGATTCCCGACGCCTTTTATCAGGCGGCCCGGATCGATGGCGCCGGCCGCTGGTCGGTGTTCCGCAACATCGAGCTGCCCAAGCTGCAGAAGGTGCTGGTGATCGCGGTGCTGCTCCGCTTCATGGGCAGCTTCATGATCTACACCGAGCCGTCCATCGTCACCGGCGGCGGTCCGGGCGAGTCCACCAGCTTCCTGTCGCTCGACCTGGTCAAGATCGCCCTGGGACAGGTCGATCTCGGCAACGCGGCCGCGATGTCGCTGGTCTACAACCTCATCACGCTGACGATCTGCTGGGTGTTCTTCACCGTCATGACCCAGCTCGACCGCCGGAAGGACGTGTGATGCGCATCACCGGGCGTTCCGTCGGGATCACCGCCTACCTCCTGGTGCTGTTCCTGCCGATCTACTGGCTCCTGAACATGTCGTTCAAGACCAATGGCGAGATCCTGTCGCGGTTGTCGCTGTGGCCGCACCAGCTGACGCTGGCCAACTACGCGCACATCTTCAACGACCCGGCCTGGTACCTGGGCTTCCTCCACTCGCTCGAATACGTCGCCCTGAACACCGTCATCTCGGTGACGGTGGCACTTCCCGCCGCGTATGCCTTCAGCCGCTACCGCTTCGTCGGCGACAAGCACCTGTTCTTCTGGCTGCTGTCCAACCTGATGGCGCCGCCGGCGGTGTATGCCATGCCGTTCTTCAACTTCTACTACTCGATCCACCTGTTCGACACGGTGTGGGCGGTGGCACTCGCGCACTGCCTGTTCAACGTGCCGCTGGCGGTCTGGATTCTCGAAGGCTTCATCTCCGGCGTGCCCCGCGAGATCGACGAGACGGCGGCTCTCGACGGCTACTCGTTTCCTCGGTTCTTCGTGAAGATCTTCCTGCCGTTGATCCGCAACGGCATCGGCGTTGCCGCCTTCTTCTGCTTCATGTTTTCCTGGATCGAGCAACTGCTCGCAACCACGCTGACCACGGTGAACGCGAAGCCGATCGCCGCCGTGATGACGCGCGTTTATTCTGCGGCGGGAATGGACTGGGGCCTGCTCGCCGCGGCCGGCGTGTTGACGATGATCCCCGGTGCGGTCGTCATCTGGTTCGTCCGCAACCACATCGCCAAGGGCTTCGCCCTGGGTCGCGTTTGAGGAGGCGGCGACATGGGCTGGATGGCATGGAACTGGCACACGGCGGCGTTCTTCGCCATCATCGTGCTGCTGCTGGCGGTCATGACGCTGCTTGCGATCTATCGGCCGGAAACGCCCCGCACCGGAATCCTGCGCTTCCCGACGACGCGGGGGGACCGGTTGTTCGTTTCGCTGATCGGCACCGCGTTCATCTACATCTTCTGGATTCGTTTCACCGGCGGCACTACGATGTGGCCGGCCGCTATCCTGTCGGTGATCTATTGCGCGGCGATGTTCCGCTTCGCCTGAGTTGCCAACCGACAACCCGTTACGCCGAAGTCAGCCCGAAGAAGGCGGCAACCCGGCACAACCCATAGGAGGAAACCGATGGACATCACCAGACGCACCGCGATCAAGGGCGCTGCCGCCGTCACCGCCGCCGGCACCGGCGTCCTGATCAACAGCCGCCCCTCGCACGCGCAGCAGATGGACGCCGCCAAGAAGTGGGTGGATGGCGAGTTCCAGCCCTCGACCTTGTCGAAGGACGCGCAGATGGCCGAGATGGAATGGTTCATCAAGGCCGCCAAGCCGTTCGCGGGCATGAAGGTGAACTGCGTTTCCGAGATCCTCAACATCCACGAGTACGAGTCCAAGACGCTGACCAAGGCGTTCGCCGAGATCACCGGCATCCAGGTCAACCACGACCTGATGGACGAGGGGCTGCTGGTCGACAAGATCGAGGTCGAGATGCAGTCCGGCCGGCCGATCTACGACTTCTGGATGAACGATTCCGACTTCATCGGCACCCATCCGCGCTACAAGGACATCGTCGGCGGCTCGCTGACCGACTTCATGGCTGGCGACGGCAAGGACGTCACCAGCCCGACTCTCGACCTGCAGGACTTCATCGGCCTGAGCTTCGGCACCTTCACCGACGGCAAGCTGTATCAGCTGCCCGACCAGCAGTTCGCCAACCTGTACTGGTTCCGGCATGACTGGTTCAGTCGTCCCGACCTGCAGGCGCAGTTCAAGCAGAAGTTCGGCTATGCGCTGGGCGTGCCGAAGAACTGGTCTGCCTACGAGGACATCGCCGAGTTCTTCACCAACGACGTCAAGACCATCGACGGCGTGCGCGTCTACGGCCACATGGACTACGGCAAGAAGGACCCGTCGCTCGGCTGGCGCTTCACCGATGCCTGGCTGTCCATGGCGGGTGCGGGGGATCGCGGCCTGCCGAACGGCCGCCCGGTCGACGAGTGGGGCATCCGCCTGGAGGAGAACCGCCCGCGCGGCTCCTCGATCAGCCGCGGCGGCGACGCCAATGGCCCCGCCGCGGTCTACGCGCTGACCAAGTTCGTGGACTGGCTCAAGAAGTACGCGCCGCCCGAAGCGGCCGGCATGGACTTCCTTGAGGCCGGACCGGTGCCGGGGCAGGGGCATATCGCGCAGCAGATCTTCTGGTACACCACCTTCTCGGAGTCGATGATGAAGCAGGGCTCAGCGGTGATGAACGCCGACGGCACGCCGAAATGGCGCATGGCGCCGAGCCCGCACGGCGCGTACTGGAAGGAAGGCCAGAAGCTCGGCTACCAGGATTGCGGCTGCTGGACCATGCTGAAATATGCCGACCCGCAGCGCGTCAAGGCCGGCTGGCTGTATGCCCAGTTCTGCACCTCGAAGTCGGTCACGCTGAAGAAGGCGGTGCTGACCCAGCACCTGATCCGGGAATCCGACGTCAGGAGCCAGGCGATGACCGACCACGCACCGAAGTTCGGCGGCCTGGTCGAGTTCTACCGCTCGCCGGCGCGCAAGAACTGGACGCCGACCGGCGTCAACGTGCCCGACTACGGCAAGATGGCGCAGGTCTGGTGGCAGAACGTGTCCAACGCGATCGCCGGTTCGGTCACCCCGCAGCAGGCGATGGACGGGCTGGCCCGGGACCAGGACGCCATCATGGCCCGGATCCAGCGCTCGGGCGCGCAAGGCGACCTCGGACCGATCATGAACCCGGTCATGACTCCCGAGTACTGGTTCAAGAAGTCCGAGCAGGACGGCAACCTGGCGCCGCAGCGCAAGCTGGCCAACGAGAAGCCGCAGGGTGAGACCATCGCCTACGAGGAGCTGCTCAAGAGCTGGGCGCCTGGACAGGCCACGTCGGACGCCAATAAAGGCTGATCCGACACCGGACCCGGACGTTCGCACGTCCGGGTCCACCTCATCCGGGTATCCTGCCCATGACCTCGTCCACCTCGTCCCCGGCGCACATCCTGGTCATCGACCAGGGCACCACCTCGACCCGCGCCATCGTGTTCGACCGGCGCATGCGTCCGGTGGCGCAGGCGCAGGAGGAGTTCCCGCAGATCTACCCGCAGCCGGGCTGGGTCGAGCACAACCCGGAAACGCTCTGGGCGACGGTGCTCGGCACCGCCCGCGCCGCCCTGCAGAAGGCCGGCCTCACCGCCACGGGGATCGCCGCCCTCGGCATCGCCAACCAGCGCGAGACCACCCTGATCTGGGAGCGCGCGTCCGGACGGCCGATCCACAACGCGATCGTCTGGCAGGACCGTCGCACCGCCGCCGCCTGCGCGCGCCTGGAGCGGGACGGCCATGCAGAGCTGGTCGCCGAGCATACCGGCCTGCGCATCGACCCGTACTTTTCCGGCACCAAGATCGGCTGGATCCTGGACCAGGTTCCGGGCGCGCGTGCGCGTGCCGTCAAAGGCGAGCTTGCCTTCGGCACAGTCGACAGCTTCCTGGTCTGGCGCCTCACCGGCGGTCGCGTGCATGCGATCGATGCCACCAACGCGTCCCGCACCCTTCTGTGCGACATACGCAGCGGCGCCTGGGATCCGGAGCTGATCCGGCTGCTCGACATCCCCGAGTCGCTTCTGCCCGAGATCCGTGACAGCGCCGGCGGGTATGGCGACACCGTGCCGGACCTGCTCGGCGGCTCGATCGCCATACGCGGCGTCGCCGGCGACCAGCAGGCGGCCCTGGTCGGCCAGTGCTGCTTCGAGCCTGGCGCCATCAAGGCGACCTATGGCACCGGCGGCTTCATCCTGCTCAACACCGGCACGACGATGAAGCGCTCGCAGCACCGGTTGCTGTCCACCATCGCCTGGCAGCGGAGCGGCCGCCGGCACTACGCCCTGGAAGGCTCGATCTTCTCGGCCGGCGCCGCCGTGCAGTGGCTGCGCGACGGGCTCGGCCTGGTGGAAAGCTCGGCCGAAACCGGACGCCTGGCGGAGTCCGCAGACCCGGCGCAGTTCGTGTACCTGGTGCCGGCCTTCACCGGCCTGGGCGCACCGCACTGGAACAGCCACGCCCAGGCCCTCGTCACCGGCATCACCCGCGGCACCACCAAGAAGGAGCTGGCGCGCGCCACGCTGGAAAGCGTCGGCTACCAAACGCGCGACCTGCTGGCGGCGATGCTGGCCGATGACGGCGTGGATCCCGAAGCGGCTGTCCACGAGCGACGCGTGTTCCGCGTCGACGGCGGCATGTCGGCCAGCGACTGGACCATGCAGTTCCTGGCCGACACCCTGGGCCTGCCGGTGGACCGCCCGGCGTTCCGGGAAACCACCGCCATGGGTGCCGGCTACCTCGCCGGACTGGATGCCGGGTTGTATCCGGAGCCGGAAGAGTTCGCGCGCGACTGGGTGCTCGACCGCCGGTTCGTGCCGGACGCGCCGGCCGAGGAGCGCGACCGCCGCTACCGCGGCTGGCAGCGCGCGGTCCGGTTGGCGCTGGCGACCGATGACGGGTGAGGCGGGCAGAACCGTCATGCGCGTCCGCTTCCGCTGCGACCCGGCCCTGCTCGGCCTGCTGCCGCCGCCGGTCCCGGCCCGCGACGCGCTGCCGGACTGGCTGCGCGCCATGCCTGGCCACGCCGCCTCGGACATGCACGACGGCGCCCCGATCCGCACCGTGAAGCATTGCCCGCCCTTCGTGGACGCGATGATGCAGGGCTTCGTGATGACGCTGCCCTGCGACGTGCACGTGGGCGACGGCACGCTGTCCTGGAACTGGGACCTGCCGAGGCCGGTGACGGCGACCCATCCGCGGGCGCCGATGTCGTTCCACGCGGCGGCACAGGTGAGCGGCACCCCGTTCGCGCGGGGAAGCCAGCTGGTGGTGAAGTTCAACGCCTTCTGGACCATCCGGCTGGAGCCGGGCTGGTCGCTGCTCGTCACCCACCCGCTGAACCGAGACGACCTGCCGTTCCGCCTGCTGGGAGGGCTGGTCGACTCGGACCGGTTCCACGAGGTCGGCATCCTGTTCCCCGGGGTCTGGCTCGACCCGGGGTTCGAGGGCCTGCTTCCGCGCGGCATGCCGGTCGCGCAGTGCATCCCGGTGCGCCGCGAGGCGCTGGTCCTGGACACCGCCGCGTTCGATCCCGACGAGCAGAAACGCTACGAGGACACCGCACGGGTGCTGCTGGAGGACACCGGCCACTACCGCCGCGTCGCCCGGGCCAGGCGTTCAGCGACGTCGGACACGCTCCCGGAGGACCGTGCTCAGCCGCCCGGGGTCGAGGAACAGCAGGCCGGTCCGGCCTGACACCAGCGACTGCGCGATGCGGCCGAAGCTGCCCGGCCGGAGCGCCAGCGCCGTCGCGTAGGCGTCCAGCGCGTCCTCCATCCGGCCGCATTCGCCAAGCGCCACGCCGAGGTTGAGCGCTGCCTCGTGGAAGTCCGGCTGCGCCGCCAGCGCCGACCGGTAGGCGTCCGCGGCGTCCGCGTCGGATCCCTGGTCCTGTCGCAGCACGGCGAGGCTGTACCAGCCCGCCGCGTGCATGGGATCGAGTTCCACGCCGCGCTCGAAGGCGGCCCCCGCCTCGTCGTCGCGCCCGGCGGCCCGAAGCGCCCGGCCGAGCAGGTGGCTGGCCCGTGCTGCCTGCGTCGCCGGCGGGTCGCAGCGCGACAGCGCGCGCAGTCCCCGCTGCAGCGCGGCGAGGCTGGCCGCCACCTGGCCGCGTCCAAGCAGCGCTTCTCCCACCGTCAGCCATCCGCCGGCGAAGTCCGGATGCCGGTCGAGTTGCGGCAGCAGCGCGGCCGCGTCGGGATGTCCGGCCCGGAGCAGCAGCGCCGCCAGCGTGAACAAGGCGCGTGGCTCGCCCGGATGCGCCGCGAGCCTGGCACGCGCCGCCGCCAGTGCTGCCTCCTGGTAGGCCGGCTCCTGGTCCTGGATCGGTGCCGTGCCGGGGCGGGGAGGACGGGAAGGCTTGGGAGCGGTCGTCATGACGATCTGGTGCCGCCGTCCGGTCCTGCCGTCGAGGCGGTTCGGACTCAACCGCCTCCGGGATGCGCGCCGTCCGCCTGCGGCTGGCCGGATGGGCGGGCGGTGACGTCGCGCACCTCGAACGGCGCCGTCAGCGTGCCGCCGCTCCGGAAGCTGAAGGTGACCGGGACCGTGGTTCCGGCCCGGATCGCCTGGTTCGGCCCGTCGCAGGACAGGTGGTAGGAGCCGCGCACGAACGCCATTCTGCTTTCGGGCGGAACCGTCAGCCCGCTGCTTCCACTGCTTCGCCCTTCGCCGCTGGCTTCTTCGAGGTGCATGGCGTGGCAACCGGGCGACTGCCAGCCTGTCACCAGCTGCGGCTGGCCGCTGCTGTTGCGAATGGAAAAGAAGCCGATCACCTGCGTGCGCGGCGACACCGCGAACCAGCCGTTGCTGATGCTCAAGCCTTGAGGCGCGGCGGCGACCGCCCGCAGCGGAAGAAGAAGCGTCAGGCTGGCGAGGATGGTGCGGGAGGTCATGGGACGCTGTCCTGGTTCCGTGGCGTGGGGGACGGGAAACGCTCTTGTCAGGGTGGATGCGCGGGCGCACCTGTCCTGACGCACGATCCAGCCGATTTGATCAGGACCCGCCGCATGCGCTGCCCGTTCTGCGGTCACGAGGACACCCAGGTCAAAGACAGCCGTCCCAACGAGGACGGCGCCGCCATACGCCGCCGCCGCTTCTGCACCGGCTGCGGCCAGCGCTTCACCACCGTCGAGCGGGTGCAGCTGCGCGAGCTGCTGGTGATCAAGTCCGACGGGCGACGGGTGCCGTTCGAGCGGGAAAAGCTGGCGCGCTCGATCCGCATCGCCATGCGCAAGCGTCCGGTGGAGGAGGAGCGCATCGAGCGCATCGTCAACGGCCTGGTGCGGCAGCTGGAAGCCTCCGGCGACACCGAGATCCCCAGCGCCCAGCTCGGCGAGCGGGTGATGGACACGCTGCGCGAGGTGGACGCGGTGGCGTATGTCCGCTTCGCCAGCGTGTATCGCGACTTCCGTGAGGCGCGCGACTTCGAGGTGATCCTGGGCTCGCTTGCTCCGGGTGCGTTGGCCGCCGGTCCGCTGGTCGGCCGGACCGTGCCGCATGGTGCCGATGCGCTGCCGGTCGCCGACGAGGCTGGACCTGATGGCGCAAACGGTTGATGAAGCGCCCATGACCGTCATTCCACGCCGACCGGACCGCCTCAGGGTCTCATCCTGATGGCGGACGAACAGACTCGCCGCCAGGCCCGGAACCGCACCCGGCCGCGTACCGCGGCGCGTGTCGGCGCCGTGCAGGCCTTGTTCCAGAGCGAGCAGGGCGGCGAAAGCGCGGAAACCGTGATCGACCAGTTCGTGCGCCACCGGCTGGGCGAGCTGCCCGGCACCGGCGGCTACGAGGAGGGTCGCGTGCCCGATGCCGACGTGACGCTGTTCGGCCGCATCGTGCGCACCGCGGTCACCGAGCAGGACCGGCTCGACGCCATGATCGTCGAGGCGCTCCCGGAGGAATGGCCGATCGGCCGGCTCGACCCGGTGCTTCGTGCCCTGCTCCGGGCCGCCAGCGGCGAGCTGACCATGCAGGACGGGCCGCCCGGCCGGGTGGTGATCAACGAGTACCTCGACGTGGCGCACGGCTTCTTCTTCGGGGAGGAGCCGCGCATGGTGAACGGCCTGCTCGACACAATCGGCCGACGCCTGCGGCCGCAGGATTTCGGTGGCGAGGGGATTATCGGCCCGGACCGGGCCGGTCCGGCCTGACGGTGAGCCGGCCTGCCGCCGAGTTCGACTTCATCGCCCGCCACTTCCGGGCCCTGGCCGGGCCGGGTGCGCTCGGCCTCGCCGACGATGCCGCGGTGTTCGACCCGCCGCCGGGCCGCTCCATGGTCGTGTGCGCCGACGCCCTGGTGTCCGGCGTGCACTTCCTGCCGGGCGACCCCGCCGACACGGTCGCCGCCAAGCTGTTGCGCGTGAACCTGTCCGACCTGGCGGCGATGGGCGCGGTGCCGCTCGGCTACCTCCTGACGGTGTCGGTGCCGCCAGAGCTGCCGTTGGACTGGTTCGCCGGGTTTTCCGCCGGGCTCGCCGCCGATCAGACCCGCTATGGCGTGTTTCTTCTTGGCGGCGACACCACGGCCACGGCCGGCCCGCTGGTGCTGTCGCTGACGATGCTGGGCCACGTGGCGCCGGGCCGGGCGCTGCGTCGCAACGGCGCCCGCGCCGGCGACTCGGTGTGGGTGACCGGCACGATCGGCGACGGCACGCTGGGGCTCGCCTGCCTGCGAGGCGAGCTGGACGATCCCACCGGCCACTTGGTCGACCGTTATCGCCTGCCGCAGCCTCGTCTCGGCTTGTCGCTCGCGGGCATCGCCGGTGCCGCGATCGACGTGTCGGACGGGCTGGTCCAGGATCTCGGCCACCTTTGCCGCGAAAGCGGCGTCGGCGCGCGCATCGAGGCGGCGGCGGTGCCGGTCTCGGCTGCCGCGCGCGCCGCGGGCCCAAGCTGGCTTGAGCGTCGCCTGACCGGCGGCGACGACTACGAACTGCTGCTGTCCGTGCCTGCCGGGCGCGAGGCGGCGCTGCGGCAGACTGCGGACGAGGCCGGGATCGCCGTCACCCGGATCGGCGGGATGGAAGCCGGTGACGGCGTGACGGTTCTCGACCGGTCGGGGCAGGCCATGGTGATCTCCCGTCCCGGCTGGAGCCACTTCTGATCCCGCCCGGGGGGTGCCGGCATGAGCGACCGCTTCCGCGTCCAGGCCGAGCTGTCCGCCGTCCTGCTCGACCTTCCGCTCGATCCCGCCTGGCTGGACGGGATCGCCGCCAGCCTCGCGCTGCTCGCCGGGCACGCGGCCCTGCTGATGGCGACGCCGCTGCCGCCCGAGGTCGAGCCCGCTCCCGTGTTCATCCCGTGAACGATGTTCACGAGATCGCCGCCTCCGTGCGCGATCGGCAGCGTTCGGCGTTGTCGGTGGTGGAGGCGGCGCTGGGCCGGGTGGCCCGGCATGATCCGCTGTTGAACTGCTTCACCCGGTTGCGGCAGGAGGCGGCGCTGTCGGAGGCGGCCGCCCTCGACGACGCGATCGGCCGGAACGAGCCGGTCGGGCCGCTGGCCGGGGTGCCGTTCGCAGTCAAGAACCTGTTCGACGTGGCGGGCGACACCACCGTTGCCGGCTCCGTCGTGCTGGCGGACGCGCCGCCTGCCACGCGCGACGCCAGGGTGGTGGCCCGGTTGCGCCAGGCCGGGGCGATCCTGCTCGGCCAGCTCAACATGGACGAGTTCGCCTATGGCTTCTCCACCGAGAACCTGCACTACGGCGACACCGCCAACCCGCACGATCCCGGCCGCATCGCCGGCGGTTCCTCGGGCGGTTCGGCCGCCGCGGTCGCGGCCGGGCTGGTGCCGCTGAGCCTCGGCACCGACACCAACGGCTCGATCCGGGTGCCGGCCTCGCTGTGCGGCGTGTGGGGGTGCAAGCCGACCTTCGGACGGTTGTCGCGCGCGGGCGTGTTCCCGTTCGCGCACAGCCTCGACCATGTCGGGCCGTTCGCGCGCAGCGTGCGCGACCTCGCTCTGGCCTATGACCTGATGCAGGGGCTTGACCGAGACGACCCGGCGCAGGCGGGGCGGGCGTTGGAGCCGACCTTGCCGGAGCTGGAGATCCCGGTTCCGGGCCTGCGGGTCGGGATGCTGCAGGGCTGGTTCCGCGCCAACGCGTCCGACCAGGCCCTGGCGGCGGTCGAGCGGGTCGCGGACGCGCTTGGCCGTGGGGGTGCCGCCCTGTGCACCGTCGAGCTGGCCGGCGCGGAAGCGGCGCGGTCGGCGGCGTTCTGCCTGACCGGCGCCGAGGGCGGGACGCTGCACCTGCCTTGGCTGCGCACGCACGGGCATCTCTACGACCCGCGTGTGCGGGACCGGCTGATCGCCGGGGCGATGCTGCCGGCGGCGGTGGTGATCCAGGCGCAGCGTGTGAGGGCCAGGCTGCGCGACGAGGCGGCGCATCTGTTCGAGCGCGTGGACCTGCTTCTGGCGCCGGCCACTCCGTTCGCGGCGGTGCCGCGCGGAAACGCGACGATCCCGCTCGGCGGGCAGACGGTGTCGGCGCGGGCCAACATGGGCCTGCACGCGCAGCCGATCAGCTTCATCGGCCTGCCGGTGGTGTGCGTGCCGGTGCAGGCGCCGGAGGACGCGCTGCCGATCGGGGTGCAGCTGATCGCCCGGCCCTGGAGCGAGGGCGTGGCGCTGCGCGTCGCGCGGCAGCTGGAACGGAACGGGGTCTCGACCTGCCGGAGGCTGGGCTATGACTGAGGCGGCCCGTGCCGTTGAGGTTCCGCAGGTTCTTTCAGGCGTCTGCTGGTCGGACGTCGCGTCCTGTGCCGTGTCGCGGGTGACGGCAGAACCGTGACGGGCGTCGGCGAGACGGCCCGGATTCGCGTGTTGCTGGCCTGCGTGGCCACGATCGGCATCATCCTGGTGTTCCGGGTGCCGCCGATGGCCGGGTTCGACGAGGCGTTCCATTGGCGGCGCGCCCTGCAGCTGGCGGCGCTGCATCCGCTGGCGCGCCGTCTGGGCCCGAACGATTGGGGCGGCCGGCTGGACGCACGCGCCCTGGCGTTCGAAACCCGGGCAGACCAGGCCATCGCCGCCGGGGCGCCTATGTCGGTGGCGGAGCTGGCCGCGCTGTCCGAGCGGCTGTCGCAGGCGCCGCGCAGCTCCGTGCTGGCCTCGTTCCCGTCCACCGCGTCGTTCTCGCCGCTCCCCTACCTGCCCGCAGCGCTCGGGATCGACGCGGCGCGGATGCTGCACCTCGGCCTGTTGTCGCAGCTGCATGTCGGGCGGCTGGCCAACCTGCTCGCCTACCTGGTTCTGGTCTGGGGCGTGGTGCGGGTGCTGCCACTGGGTCGGCTGGCGGCGCTGGCGCTGCTGACGGGGCCGACGGCGCTGCACCTGGCGAGCAGCTTCAGCGCCGACCCGCTCTGCAACGCGCTGCCGGCCCTGCTCGTCGCCTGCTGTTTGCGCCTGCATCTGCACCCGGACCGGCTGCCGCCGCCGGGCTGGCGTCTCGGCCTGATCGTGCTGCTGGTGCTGGTCGGGCTGCTCAAGCCGATCGGCTTCGTGCTGTCGGGACTGGTGCTGCTGGTGCCGCCCGGCTGCTTCGCGACCAGGCGGGGAATGGTGCTGTTCCAGACTGCGGCGGTGTTCGCGTGCTGCGTCACCACTTTGGCCTGGAACCTCGCCTACCCATTCGTGCCCGGCCGCTACTGGCACACCGGCGCGGAGCCGCATCTCGCGGTGCAGGCCATGCTTCGGGCGCCGCTGCACGCGGTTCTTGCCGTGTTGCGCAATGGCTGGAACGACCGCTGGTTCTGGTGGGTGGATGGCTGGGGACGCTTTGGCGGCGGCCCGGGTCCATACCACTTCACGGTGCCGCCCCTGCTGGCTGGCGTTTTCCTGATGGCGCTGGTGGCGCTCGCCGCGCTTGATCGGCCGGGATCGCGACCGGCTTGTCCGGCAGCGGCGGCGGTGCTGGCGCTTCTGGCTGCGGGCTACGTCGTGCTGCTGCTGCTGGCGTTCCGCATCGGCTACGGGCCGCCGCTGAGCGACTTCATCGACGGGGTGCAGGGACGCTACCTGCTTCTGCCGGAGCTGCTCCTCCTGTTGTCGCTGGTGCTGGTGCTGCCGCCCTGGGTGCGGGGGGCGCGGCTGGCGCCGGTGCTGCTGGCAGGGTGCCTGCTGCCGGACCTGGGCGCCGCGGTGGTGGCGCTCGGCCACTTTGCCGGGCTGTGGCATTGAGGCCGCCAGGGCTGCCCGCCAGGCCTGCACACCAGACCGGTCAACGGCGTCGCGCCGTCGCGGAACGGGTCGCCAGCGCGAGCGTCGCCAGGAGCCCGGGCAGCAAGGCGATCGCGACCAGCCTGCCGCCGCTTGCCGCGGCGACGATCCACAGCAGGGTGATCCACCACCAGCGCACGCCCGGACCGGGCGACAACAGGATCAGGACCAGCCCGAGCAGGCACGGTGCGGCGCGGAGGGCGGCGCGTGCGGCGGCCGGCAGCGGATCGAGCGCGATCGCGTTGTAGGTGGGAAGGCCGCCGTCGCCAGCGGGCAGAAACGCCTGCAGCCAGGAGGCGACCAGGCCGAGCAGGGCCAGCAGCCCGTGCGTTGTGCTGTCGAACAGCACCATGAGAAGCAGGAGCAGCAGCGGCAGCAGAAGCAGGGCCAGCGCCGTCACTCCGGACAGGACCGCCGCGGCGACGCCGATGCTCCACCACCAACGATCCACGGCGTCTCCGGCATCCGGACCGGCGACCGGTCGGCAAGAGTGCGAGGCGTGGAGGTCCGGGCGGGAATCGAACCCACATTCGCGGATTTGCAGTCCGCTGCATCACCACTCTGCCACCGGACCGGCGGATGCGGCCCGTGTCATGCCGTGGCGTCGCGAACAGGTCAAGCGGCCGGCCGACGCGGCGCTAGGCGCCTGCCGGGCCCGCACCTATAACCGCGGTCGCAGCCTGATCCACGGAGCACCATGAGCCAGTCCGCTTCCTCCATCGAGCCCGGGCCTCCGGGCGGCGCCGTCCTGGCTGATCCCGAACGGGAGTTCGCCCGCAGGCGGATGGTGGACACCCAGATCCGGCCGGTGCAGGTCAGCGACCCGCGCATCCTTGAGGCGATGCGCCACCTGCCGCGCGAGCGATTCGTGCCGGCGGAGCGGGCCGACAGCGCGTACATGGACCAGGACGTGCCGCTTGGCGGCGGACGGGTGCTGACCGAGCCGCGGGTGATCGCGCGCCTCCTGCAGACGCTGGTGCCGAGGCGGGGGGAGCGGGCGCTGGTGGTGGGCGCGGGCACCGGCTACAGCGCCTGCCTGCTGCAGGCGCTCGGCGTGACGGTGGTGGCGCTGGAACAGAACCGCGAGCTGGCTGCGAAGGGTCGGACGCTGCTGGCGGAGCTGGCGCCGGCGGTCGAGTATCGGGAAGGCACGCTGGCTGACGGTTATGCCGCGGGGGGGCCGTACGAGCTGATCCTGATCGACGGCGCGGTGCAGCAGGTGCCGCCGGCGCTGGCGGCGCAGCTGGCTCCGGGTGGCCGAATCGCCGGCGTGCTGGCGCTTCCCGGAAGGGTTCGCACCGCCTTCCTGGCCGAAGGAGCGCCGGCGGACGCGATGGGACCGTTGCGGCCGCGGGCGCAGTTCGACGCGGCGACGCCGTTGCTTCCGGAGCTCACTGCGCCGCCCGGCTTCAGCTTCTGATCGGTTCGAAGGCGGCAGGACTAGAAGCGGCGCCTCGATCTGTGGCAGGAGAAGCGTTGCGGCGGAAGTTCCGAGCGATGCCGGTGATGTGACGGAGAGGGTGCGAATGCCGATCAGTCGAGGCTTGGGGGCAGGACTGGTCGCCCTGCTGTACAGCACCACCGCGCTGGCGCAGAAGTACGACGGCAGCGGTCCGCCGAGCTTCTTGCCGCATACGCTGCAGGAAGCGCTGGCGTCCGCCTACCTGACCAACCCGACCCTGCAAGCCGAGCGCGCCAACCTGCGCTCGATCGACGAGAACGTCCCCACGGCGGTTGCCGGTTGGCGGCCGACGATCTCGGTGACGACCAGCGGGACGCTTGTGACGGGAGCGTCGAGTGCCGGGCTTGAGAACGAGCCGGTCGCACCGGGCTCATCCGTAACTCAACCGTTCCAAATCCCGGCGACTGCGCTGCACGGTCTGCGCGGCTACACCACCAGCGTATCGGCGGTGCAGCCGCTTTATGAAGGCGGCCGCACCACCGGGCAGACGCACGAGGCAGTCAACCGGGTGATGGCCGAGCGCGCCAACCTGATCGCCACCGAGCAGCAGGTGTTCGCCAACGTGGTCAGCGCCTATGTCGGCGTGATCGAGGACCAGCAGCTGCTGCAGCTGCAGATCAACAACGAGAAGGTGCTGGAAGAACAGCTCCGCGCCACCAACGACCGGTTCCGGGTCGGCGAGATCACCCGCACCGACGTGGCGCAGGCGGAAGCGGCGCTGGCCAGCGCGCGCGCGACCCGGCAGCAGGCCGAGGGCACGCTGCAGACCGCCCAGGCCACCTACACGCAGCAGGTGGGTACGCCGCCGCCGCCGAACCTGATCCCGCCGCAGCCGCTGGTGCTGCCGGTGCGCAACCAGGGCGAGGCCGTCGCGGTCGCGGTGTCGAACAACCCGAACGTCATCAACGCCCTGTTCACCGAGGCTTCCGACAAGGACGCGGTGGACGTGGCGATGTCGGTGCTGCTGCCCAAGCTCAACCTGCAGGGGCAATATGCCAACCAAGCCGACCAGGGCCTGCCGCTCGAGCGCAGCTTCCTCAGCGAGGGGCTGCTGACGCTGACGGTGCCGATCTACCAGGGTGGCGCAGAGTATGCCGCCGTGCGGCAGGCCAAGCAGACCGCGCAGCAGGGGCGGCGGCAGGTGGACGTGCAACGTCGCAGCGCCGCCGAGCTGGCGATTTCCAACTGGCAGAGCCTGCTGTCATACAAGGCGTCGATCGACAGCAACCGCACCGCGATCCAGTCCAACATCATCGCCCTGGACGGCGTCGAGCGGCAGGCGATCGTCGGCACCAGCACCACCCTGGAAGTGCTGCAGCAGCAGCAAACGCTGCTCACCGCGCAGGTGGCGCTGGTGCAGAGCCTGAGCAACCTGGTGCTGACCTCCTACGGCGTGGCGGCGGCGATCGGGCGGCTGACCGCGCGCGACCTCCGGCTGCCGGTGCCGCTCTACGACGAGACCGCGTACTACAACGCGGTGAAGGACCGCGCCTGGGGCCTCAACGACTACGCCGTCGGCCAGCCGGGACGCTGACGCGATGGCAGGACCCGCTGATCCGCCCGATGGCGACGGCTCGATGGAGACGATCCTCGCCTCGATCCGACGGATCATACGCGAGGACGAGTCGGCGGTGGCGCAGCCGCCCGAGCCGCCGGTCGTGCCTGTCGAGGAGGAGGACGAGCTCCTGGTGCTGGAGCCGTCCATGATGTTGCAGCAGCACCCACCCGAGGAGGCGCGGATGACGACCGGCTCCCAACAAACGAGCGCGGCGCAGTCGGCTGCGGCACTCGCCGCCGCCCTGTTCGACGAGCCGGGTCCGCCGCCGCCGAAGCCGCAGCCGGCAGTGGCGGTGGCGCCGGTTCCGGTCGTATCGGCGCCGGTACCCGAGCTGTTGTCGCCGCGCCCGACCCATTCCCTGCTCGACGAGCCGGAGGACGATACCCTGCTGGCGCCGCAAACACGCGCTGCCACGGCGCAAGCGTTCGCGGCGCTGCAGCAGGCGATCAGGCCGGAGCCGCCGGTTGGGACCGAGATGCGGGTCGTGCGTTCCGGCGGGCTGACGCTGGAGGACATCGCGCGCGACGAGGTGCGTGGGCAGCTCAAGGCGTGGCTGGACGCCAACCTGCCCGAGCTGGTCGAGCGGGTGGTGCGCCAGGAGATCGAGCGGCTGGTCCGGCCGGGCTGATCCCGGACGCGTCCCAGGCGGCCGCGTCCGACCATGAACGCGACGCGCGCGGCGCATGCGCGCGGGCGTCTTCCGGGGCCGCGCGCGAGCCTCTAGGGTCGTCCGCATGCTGGACAAGACCTTTGATGCCGGGGCGGCGGAGCCCCGCCTTTACGCCATCTGGGAAGCGGAACGCCGCTTCGCCGCCTTGCCGGATGGCGGCGCCACGCCCTACACCATCATGATCCCGCCGCCGAACGTCACCGGCACCCTGCACATGGGCCACGCCCTGACCATGACGCTGCAGGACATCCTGGTGCGCTGGCGGCGGATGCAGGGGCGCGACGCGTTGTGGCAGCCGGGCACTGACCATGCCGGGATCGCGACGCAGCTGGTGGTGGAGCGGCAGCTCGACGCGGAAGGCGTCCGGCGCAGCGAGCTGGGCCGGGACGCGTTCGTCGAGCGGGTGTGGGCGTGGAAGGCGCAGTCCGGCGGCGGCATCACCGCGCAGCTGCGACGGCTCGGCGCGTCGCTGGACTGGTCGCGCGAGCGCTTCACCATGGACGACGGGCTGTCGAACGCGGTCCGTGCGGTGTTCGTCCGTCTTTACCGCGAGGGGCTGATCGTCCGCGCCAGGCGGCTGGTGAACTGGGACCCGTCGTTCCGCTCGGCGATCTCGGACCTGGAGGTGGAAAGCCGCGAGGTGCGCGGGCACCTGTGGACGATCCGCTATCCGGTGGAGGGCGAAGCGGGACGGTTCCTCACCGTGGCCACCACCCGGCCGGAAACCATGCTGGGCGACACCGCGGTGGCGGTGCATCCGGAGGATGCGCGCCATGCCGACCTGGTGGGCCGGTTCGTGGTGCTGCCGCTGACCGGACGGCGGGTGCCGGTGGTGGCGGATGCGTATTCCGATCCGGAAAAGGGAACGGGCGCGGTCAAGATCACGCCGGCGCACGACTTTAACGACTTCGCAGTGGGTGAGCGGCACGGGCTCGGGATGCCGTCTGTGCTCGACGCCGAGGCGCGGGTGGTGCTGGACGAGATCGCCCCGGAGCTGCGGGCGGTGCCGGGGTTGGCGGATCCGGAGTTCGTGCACGGGCTGTCGGGGCAGACGCGGGAGGCGGCCCGGACGGCGATCGTGGCGGAGCTGGAGCGGCTGGGGCTGCTGGAAAAGGTCGAGCCGCACGTGCACCAGGTGCCGCATGCGGAGCGGGGCGGGGCGGTGGTGGAGCCTCGGCTGACGATCCAGTGGTACTGCGACGCGGGCACGCTGGCCGGCCCGGCGATCGCGGCGGTGGAGCAGGGCCAGGTCGAGTTCGTGCCGAGGCAGTGGGAGAACACGTTCTTCTCCTGGATGCGGGAGATCCAGCCCTGGTGCATCAGCCGGCAGCTGTGGTGGGGGCACCGCATCCCGGCCTGGTACGGGCCGGACGGGCAGGTGTTCGTGGCGCATGACGAGGCGGAAGCGTCGCGGTTGGCGCTGTCACATTATGCCAGCGCGGTGGCGCTGACGCAGGACGAGGACGTGCTGGACACGTGGTTCTCGTCGGCGCTGTGGCCGTTCTCGACCCTGGGGTGGCCGGAGCACACCGAGGAGCTGGCGCGGCGCTATCCGACCGACGTGCTGGTGACCGGGTTCGACATCATCTTCTTCTGGGTGGCGCGGATGATGATGATGGGGCTGCACCTAATGGAGGCGGTGCCGTTCCGGCAGGTGGTGATCCACGGGCTGGTGCGCGACGAGCGCGGACAGAAGATGTCCAAGAGCAAGAACAACGGGATCGACCCGATCGAGCTGATCGACAGCTACGGGGCGGACGCGCTGCGGTTCACGATCTGCGCGCTGACGGGGCAGGGGCGGGACGTGAAGCTGGGAGCGAGGCGGGTGGAGGAGTACCGCTCGTTCGTGACCAAGCTTTGGAACGCGGCGCGGTTCTGCGAGATGAACGGGGT
>CAXTMS010000029.1:0-12352 GCA_964245345.1 uncultured Acetobacteraceae bacterium
CTCAGCCGGACAGCGTTGCCAGCCCCTGCTCGAGCCGTACCTGCGCCTGTACCCCCAGCGCTGCCACGGCAGCCTGGTTCGAGCCGCAGGAATGGCGGATGTCGCCGGCGCGTGCGACACCCTGACGCGCCCGAAGCGGAACGCCGTGCAGGCCGGCCAGGATCTCCGCCAGACACCGGATCGACACCGCCCGGCCGGTGCACACGTTGAAGCGTGCCGGCTCTCCGCCGGGGAAGCGCAACGGCTCCCCCCCAGGCGGCGGCAACGCGTGGAGCCGACGCATGCTCGCCAGCAGGTGCGTCACCACGTCGCTCACGTGCACGAAGTCCCGCGTCTGCCCGCCATCCCCGTGCAGGGTGATCTCCCCGTTCCGGCCGATCCGATCGGCGAAGATCGAGATCACGCCGCTATACGGCGAGTCCGGGTCCTGGCGTGGGCCGTACACGTTGAAGAAGCGCAGGCCCAGCGTCGGCACGCCGTGTACCAGGCTGGCGACGCGCGCATGCAGCTCGCTGCCGAGCTTGTCTGCGCCATAGGCGGTGAGCGGCGCCGGCATTCTGTCCTCGCGTGCCACAGCCTCGCCGGTGTCGCCATAGATCGCGGCCGACGACGCATACACCACCGGCACGCGGTTCTGCGCCCGCGCCGCGTCGAGCACCGCCACCGTGCCGCCCTGGTTGATCCGGTGCGTGCCCGGCCAGTCCTGGTTGCCGCGCTCCACCGAGGCGATGGCTGCGAGGTGGAACACGCCGTCCACGCCCTCCGCCGCCGTCCGCACCGCGTGCGGATCGGCCACGCTTCCGAGCCGAAGCGACACGCGCGGATCGAGGTTGCCGCGCTTGCCGGTCGACAGGTCGTCGAGCACGACCAGGTCGTGGCCGCCTCCCAGCAGCGCGTCGCACAGGTGCGAGCCGATGAAGCCGGCACCCCCGGTGACCAGGTAGCGCATCGGCGCGCTCACGACCGCCGCCGACGCAGCAGGTCACCTTCCGCCTGGCGCAGCAGCGCCACCGCCCGCAGCGGATGGCGGGGATCGGCGACCACCAGGCCGGCGCGCGGCTGCCGATCGGCGACCCGGCCGCGCTTGGACCGATCGTCGCCGTGTCCGAAATCCAGTGTCGTCACCTGTTCCTCGTCGATGCGGCGCCGGATCATCCAGGCCGTCAGCACCGTGCCTGGCGTCTGCGCCCTGGACGCTTCGCCATGGGCACGCTTGTGCAGGATGGCCGGACCCCGTTCGGGCGTCCAGCGATGCGCCGCGATCGGGCGGTCGTGTCGGCGCATCACCGCGATCCGAAGCACGCCCGCCTGCGCCGCCTCGTGCTCGCCAGCAGGATCGTCGCGTCTGGATCGCGTTCGGCACGCTTGGAGCGGCGGATGGCGCCGCGAAGGGAGCCTGGCCGGTCGGCGAGATGGGCAGCCCAGTCCGACCCCGGGGTTGCGTGTTCAGTTGCCGAACCCCGCGATGTGGCGCCGGCCCTGCCCTGTCCGAACCCGCGCAACAACGGATCCCATCCATCCCAGCCGGAAGCCGGCCCGTCCAAACCAAGCAATGGCGTCAGCGCGGCTGGAACAGGGCGCGGTCAGGCCGCTCGCTCCGACACCGCCGCGACCGATTGCATCGCTCCGCTCGTGCGAGGATCCCTTTGGCCGTATCGGCCCGCGCACCATCTGATCCCTGACCTGGAACCGCAACGCCCAGCGGGTCGTGGCTCCTGCCGATCCGCTGCGGCCGACTGGCCGTTCCCGTTACGCGTCGACCTCCTCCAGCACGTCCGCCTCCTCGTCCTGCAGTATCGCCTGCTTGTCCGGCGTCAGCCCGAAGCGGGCGGCCACGTCCGGAGCGTAGCGCAGCAGGTCGGGGCGGAGCCGGAGCAGGGCGATGTCCTTGACCTTGCTTTCCAGCATCACGTCGAACGCGAGCCCGTCCATGGCCCGCATGAAGCCGATGAATTCGAACGGGCTGCAGAAGTCGGCGTGCCCGGTCCAGACCGGCGCCACGGACACGGTTTTCAGCTTTCCGGTCTTGCGGTCGCGACGCTTCAGCTCGCGCATGCCGTTGTTCGGCGTCGAAAAGTGCAGCTTCGGCCGCTCGCCTTCCGGCCAGGTGGCGAGGATCGCCTCCACCGTCGGCCGCAGCGCCAGTCCTTCGGGGTTGAGACACCAGAAATGCTGGTGGTCGAAGATCAGCCGCACCCCGGTCTGCTGATGGATCCACAGCACGTCGGCGGCCGAGAAGCGGATGTCGTCGTGTTCCAGCACCATGCGCCGGCGCACCGGCTCCGGCAGGGTGGGCCAGGTGCGGGCCCAGCGTTCCCGGCTGCTCACGGTGTCGCCGTAGGCACCGCCGACATGGATCACCATCACCGCCTCGGGACCGAGCTCCATCCGGTCGAGCATCTCGGCCTGGCTCGCCAGGTCCCAGGCGCTTTTCCGCACCAGCTCCGGATCGGGGCTGTTCAGCACCACGAACTGCGACGGGTGGAACGACAAGCGGATGCCCAGGCGACGCGCCTTGGCGCCGAACGCTTCCAGCTCGGCTGCGCTGTCCGCCACCATGGTGTGGAACTGCGGCATGTCGGGATGGGTGGCATACGGGGCGATGTCGGAGGACATCCGGTACATGCGTATGTCGTGCCGGTCGAGGTGGTCCAGGATCGCGTCCAGGTAGTCGAGGCTGACGCGCAGGTGCGGCCCGCTCTGCCAGCGCCTGGCGTCGTTGCTCTTGAGGTCGGGGCGGGCCATCACCTTGACCGGAAAGCCGAGCCTGAGGGCGGTCATCCTGCTGCGTCCATCACGGGCACTTCCATGTCGGGGCCGAAGCCGAACCCGGCCACGAACCGGTTCCACACCGGGTTGCGCAGCGCGCCGCCGGTCGCCTGGGCGTGGCCGTTGCCGTAGTTGGCGTCGGCACCCTCCGGCGCGTGCGCGCGCAGAAAGGCGACCAGGTCCTGCCCGGTCGCCGAGCGCACGGCGAAGTGCACCCAGCCCGGCCGGAACCCGGTGTTGGCGGCCATGACGACGTTGCCTTTCAACCGGCTGCGCCAGGACTGCGCCACCAGGGGATGGATCTGGCACGGCGAGTCGAGCCGGATCAGCGCCACCGGCGGCTTGACCCTGGGCGCGATCCGCCGCGCCGCCTCCAGCGCCGCCTTCACCTCCTCGCGGGCGGCGACGAGGCAGGCGGTTTCAGGATGCTCGCCGGAGATCACCGCCTTGGGATTGTTTGCCTTCATCAGCAGCGCCAGGGACGGCGACGCATCGCCCCCGCCGGCGCGTCTCGGCGCGTTCAGGAGCGAGACCGCTTCCCGAAGCGCCGTCGAGCCGTAGCGCTTGCGGGCGTCCGCCAGCTCGGGAAACGGCGCCTTGTCGCCCAGGTCGCCGATCAGCCCGATCGCCGCCAGCCACAGCAGGTCGTCCGCCGGCCCGAGCCCCTGCGCGCACCACCAGGACAGCAGGCTCGTGGTCGGCACCGGCTCGGCGCCGAACCCGGTGATGACCGTGGCCCCGTCGGCTGCGCCGGTCGGCACGTGGTGGTCGATCACCACCGTGGGCGTCCCGTCCAGGAGCGGCCCGGGTGCCAGACCGAGATCGGCCACCACCAGCCCCGACGGCCGGCGTTCGCGCAGCTCGGCTCCCATCTCCGCCGACCAGGCGGACTCGCCGCGTCCGACCAGCCGGATCTCGGGGTCGCGTCCGGACCTGGCCAGCGCGCGTGCCAGGAGCACGCCGGAGGACAGCCCGTCCGCGTCGTTGTGGGTAAGGATGAGAGGGTTCCGGCCGAAGCCGGCCACCGCCCGGGAAAAGCTCTGCCCGATCGACGCGATGTCCATGCGGCCTACAACTCGCAGGCGCCAGGACCGTTGCCTGCTCCCGCGCCTCGTGCGTCCGGCAGCGGTGCGCGTCGGGACCGGAACCCCTGCCGATGCCAGAGCCGCTCCATGTCTGACCTGTTCCGGCGTCATGCGTCCGCCGCCGTTCCGTTCCTGTTCGAAGGTGCCGGCTGCCACGGCAAGCTTCCGGCCCTGGGCGACTTCGTCACGCGCGGCCTGCACGGCGCCATGCTGGAACGATGGGACGACTGGTTGCAGCAGCTGGTGTCGGCGTCCCGCCTCGCGCTCGGGCCGGACTGGCAGGACGCCTGGCTGCGCATGCCGGCCTGGCACTTCATCCTGGGCGCTTCGGTGCTGGCGGATGAGCCGTGTGCCGGGGTGCTGATCCCGAGCGTCGACAAGGTCGGACGCAGCTACCCGTTCAGCGTGCTGTCGCAAACGCGGCCGGACGGCGTTGCCCCTGCGGGATGGCGTGCCGGGGCGGAAGCCCTGGCGATCGAGGCGCTCGGGAGCGGGCTCGACGCGTCGCTGCTGCAACAAGGGCTGGACCGGATCGGTTGCCCGTCCGGCGAGGCCGGCCCGGCGGAGCGTGTGCCGGCACGCGGCGACAGCGTGTTCTGGTGGCATCCGGACGACCCCCATGCCTGGTCGACGCTCCGGACAACGGGACTGCCCGGACCGGAGCACGCGCAGGCGCTGGTGCTCGGACACCCCGCCGGTCCGGTCGCGGCCTGACAAGCCTGGAGGAGGCCGGCCGCACCCTTCCGACGGCATCGGACGCCCGGCGCCGACGCATCGCCAGGGCTTGAACCGTTTATTCCGCCTGTCCCGCCGCGATAACCGCCGGCTTGGCCGGCCGCCGGCGCGGCAGCATGCGTTGCAGCACCGGGTCGCGGTCGAGCAGGTGATGCTTCAGCACGCCGAGCAGGTGCAGCGCCAGCAGGGCGTACAGCCCGTATGCCAGCAGGCCGTGGATCCGGAACCACCTCGCATGCACCGCCTCCTTGGTGACCGGGTCCAGCGCCATGATGGGCGCGATCCGCGGCCAGGGCAGGAGGCCGAACAAGCGCAGCGGGTGCGCGGCGGCGTCCTTGAAGGCGGAGTCGTGGATCCAGCCGGACAACGGCAGCAGGAGGATCAGCGCGTAGAGCACGAGGTGCGCCCCGTGCGCCAGCAGCCGTTCGGCACGCGGATAGGCGGGAGGAAGCGCCGGCGGCGGGTGCGACAAGCGCCACAGCACGCGAAGCAGCGCCAGGCCCAGCACGGTGATGCCGATCGACTTGTGTGTGTCGATGGCGGGCCGGACCAGGGGGTCGGGCAGAAGGCCGATGGTCCACACCAGGACGAGGTTGCCGATCACCAGCAGGGCCACCAGCCAGTGCAGCACCATCGCCGTGCCCGTATACCGTCCCGAACGTGCCATGCTGGATCGGTTCTTCCCCGCTGCCGGTCGGCCCGGCCGGAGGATGCCCGGAGTGCGGCGCGGTGCAAAGGCCGGTCGTGCTCGCCCGATCGCCCGAGGAGCCCTTTTATGACCGGCCGAACGATTGCGGAGCGAACCATCGCGGAGCTGCTCGCCCGCCGCAGGCAGGCGATCTCGCCGCGGTTCAGCCCGCCGCCGACCCCGCTCGCCAGCGTGCTGATCCACGGCGCGGTGCTTCTGTTCTGGGTCGCGCTGTTCTTCCGCGCGTTCGGCGGCAGGGGCGTGTTCGCCTGGTCGGTGGGGCTGGCCTATGTGGGCTACGACACGCTGCTGCTGTGCTTCGTGTTCCGCCAGACCCTGGTTCTGGCGCGGCCCCGGCCGCCGCCAGGGACGTCGTTCGGTCCGCAGCCGACCGCCACCGTGATCATCGCCGCCCATGACGAGGTGGCGGTGCTGCCGGGAACGCTGGCGGCACTGGCGGCGCAGACCGTTCCGGCTGAGGCGGTGCTGATCGCCGACGACGGCTCGACCGACGGCACCGCGACGCTGCTCGGCGGGCGCTATGGGCTCCTCGCGGGCGAGCCGGGCCGGATCGGGCCGCCGAGCCGATCCGACCCGTCGCTGCGCTGGCTCAGGCTGCCACAGGGCGGCAAGGCGCTGGCGTTGAACGTCGCGGTGGCGCTGGCCGACACCGAGCTGGTGATGACCATCGACGCCGACACCGTGGTCGAGCCGGATGCGCTGGCGGCGATGCGCCAGGCCTTTGCCGACGATCCGCGTTTGGTCGCCGCCACCGGCGTGCTGTTCCCGTTCTGCGACGCGGGCCTGTCCGGCCGCATACTCGAATGGTTCCAGGGCTACGAGTACGTGCGCAACTTCCTGTCCCGCTACGCCTGGGGGCGCATGGACGGGCTGCTGCTTCTGTCCGGCGCCTTCAGCTGCTACCGGCGCGACGCGCTGCTGGCGGTGGGCGGCTTCGACCCCGACTGCCTGGTCGAGGACTACGAGCTGACCCACCGGATGCGCGACCACGGGGTGCGGCAGGGCCTCGGCTGGCGCACCGCGGTGGTCGGCGGGGCGCAGGGACGCACGGAGGTGCCGGGAACGGTGCCGGCGTTCCTGCGGCAGCGCCGGCGCTGGTTCGGCGGCTTCCTGCAAACGCAGCTCTGGTACCGGCACATGGTCGGCAACCGGCGCTACGGCCGGCTCGGCACCGCCATGCTGCCGGTCAAGGCGATCGACACGCTGCAGCCGTTCTACGGCCTGACCGGGGCCGTGCTGCTTCTGGTGTTCCTCCTGACCGGACGGCTCGGCATCCTCCTGCCGGCCGGGATCGTGATCGGGGCCAAGATCGGCATCGACTTGGCGTTCCACCTGTGGACCCTGCGCGTCTACCGGCTGTGGCTGCGGCGGGAGCGGAGGATGTCGCCGGTGCTGGCGGTGCTGGCCTCGCTGCTGGAACCGTTCACCTTTCAGCTGCTGCGCCATGCCGGGGCGGCGCTGGGCTGGTGGTCGTTCCTCAGGCAGTCGCGGCGCTGGTAGCGTCGACAAGCAGGGGCCGCCCGGCTAAGTCACGCGTCCGGTCGCCCGGATGTCGCGGTTGACGCGCGATCAAGGAGTGACCGGTTGCCCCGTTCGCCCGTTACCGCCCCCCGGCCTGTCGCGGGATGAGGATCGTCGTTGCCGGCACGCCGATGATCGGCCACCTCAACCCGCTGCTGTCGATCGGCAGGCTGCTGGTGGCCAACGGTCACGAGGTGCTCGGCCATAGCGCCGCCGCCCATCGCAGGCGTTTCGAGGCGGCCGGCATGGGGTTCGAGCCGTTCCCGCCGCCGATCGACCGCGACCTCAGCGACCTCCACCAGGCTTTCCCGGAGCTGGACGCGCTGGATGCCGGTCCGGACAAGCTCGGCTTCCTGTTCCGCAACGCTTTTATCGCTCCGCTGGCCGCGCAGCACGCTTCGCTCGCGTCCCTGCTGGCGCGACGTCCCGCCGACCTGGTGCTGTGCGACAACCTGTTCCTGGGCGTGCTGCCGTTCCTGCTCGGGCCCAGGGCGGAGCGGCCGGCGGTCGCGTGTTGCGGCGTCACCCCGTTGTTCACCAGCCGCGACGACGGTGCGCCGAACGGGCCGGGGCTCCCGCCGACCACAAGCGAGGACACCCTGCTCGACTACGCGCTGATCAAGGCGTTCGCCGATGCGGACTTCTTCGGCCCGATCCAGGAGGCGCTCGACCGGGCGCTGGAAGCGGTCGGACGGGGCCCGCTCGCCATGCCGATGAACGACGCCGGCGTGGCGCTGCCGGACCTTTATCTCCAGCCGACCGTCGCCGCCTTTGAGTATCCGCGTCGTGACCCGCCCACGACGCTGCACTTCGTCGGCGTCCTGCCGTTGCCGGTGGTCGACATGCCGCTCCCGTCCTGGGCCGACGACGTGGCGAAGGCGGCGAGGGTGGTCCTCGTCACCCAGGGCACCCTGGCCAATCACGACCTCGGCGAGGTGGTGGCGCCCACCCTGTCGGCGCTGGCGGACCGGGACGACATCCTGGTGCTCGTGACCACGGGAGGGCGCCCGCTCGATGCCGTACCCGGGCCGATCCCGGCCAACGTGCGGCTGGCCCGGTTCCTGCCCTATGACTGGCTCATGCCGCGGCTCGACCTGGTGGTCACCAACGGCGGCTACGGCACGGTCAACTACGCGCTCAGCCAGGGCGTCCCGGTGGTCGTCGCCGGCGTCAACGAGGACAAGGCGGAGGTGGGCGCACGCGTTTCCTGGAGCGGCGTGGGCGTGGCCCTTCAGGCCGAGTCGCCGGAGCCGCAAGCGCTGCGCCAGGCCATCGACCGGGTGCTGGACGACCAGGGCTACCGCGTCGCCGCCCGGGCGATGGCGGCCCGCTTCTCGGATGCCGACAGCGAGCGGCGGGTGCTCCGGCTGATCGAGGCCGCGGCCGGCCGCGCGGAAACCGTTTAACGGTCGACCGGCCGGGACCGACCGGCCGCCTGGATGGGTTTGTTCAATCGTCCGGAATGGCGACATGCTGGCGTTTTAAGTCATTCTAAGAAGACGCAAACAACAATTGCCGCCAGAAGCGTCCCAAAATAAGCCCTGTACTTTCATTTTGTGATAAAATACTAGTTAATTTTTCTGGCCTTTGCTTGAAGCCTCCGTTTTCATGTTGAAAGGATGGCAAAAACATCACTATATCCTGGCATGGCCGCTCATGATGACGGCATGACTTTCAGGAGGATCTTGTGATGGCTGCACCCTCGCGTCGTTTCACGGCTCAACGTTCTGGCATCGCGCTCGCCGCTCTGCTGGTTGCATCGATGTCGGTCCATGATGGCCGCGTCGCCGCAGCCCTGCAGAACGGCACGGCCGCCAACGGCCAGGCCGCGCATCTGGCGAAGGTGGCCTACAGCTCCGTCGTTCCCACCATCGCCCATCACTACCCCGGATAAGTGGCTTCGGGTAAGCGGTCCGGACAAGTGACCTGAACAAACGGCAGGTCCTGGTGTCCCGGCCGCTCGCCTGCCGACCGGTCGCCGCGACGTCGTTTTTTGAAGAAATCCCAGTTCTGGATCGCCCGGGTGTCCGAAGCGCCCGGGCTTTGCAGTTGTGCACCGCAGTGAATCGCGTAATCTGTTACCCTGGATCGCTCGCTTCTCGACCTTGAAGGGCCTTCTCGCGCCGACGGAACAGCTCCATGGCCTTCGCCTCCTCCGCATGGCGTTCATCCATCGGCACGTGGCTTGGAGCGGTGCTCGCGGTCGTCGCCTTGTGGCATGTGCCGGCGGCGCGGGCCGACCGGACCACCTTTCGCACCTATGACGCCGACCAGGGGCTCACAAGCGTCGGCGGCTCCTGCATGCTCCAGGACCGGGCCGGCTACATGCTGGTCTGCACCGAGCACGGCATGTTCACCTATGACGGCAGGCGGTTCATCAACCTGGGAACCGACCAGGGCCTTCGGCAGGGCGGCTTCGTCGAGGGCCTGATCCTCACAACCACCGGGCGCATCGTCGTCGAGTTCCCCGATGAGGTGCTGGTGTCCGACCGTCCGTCGGACGCGTCCCATCCGCCCAGCGCGTTGATGTTCCGCAAGGTGCCTCATCCCGGCTTTTCCTTCTACGACGAGCGGCCGCATCGCCTGGCGCCCTGGCAGAACGGTTTCGTGTTCCTGGCCAACGATGCCGCGGTGATGATCGCGGTTCCCGAGAACGGCGCGCCGCATGCCGAGGCGATGCGCTACGACCGCCAGCAGCGAGAGCGGCTCCGCAACGCCGATGCGGTGTTCTCGGTGGGCGGCCACCTGTGGGAAACGTTTGCCGACGGCCGGCTGTGCGCCGCCGACCCGGACTCGGTGAGGTGCTACGGCGTTGCGGACGGGCTGCGCGGCGGGCCCTGGATGGACGTGGTCGCAGGCCCGGGCGGCCGGGTCCTGGCCAGGTCGACCTCGTCGGTCGGGACGTTTGACCCGTCGTCGGGCCGCTGGTCCGTGGTCGACCTGCCGGACCAGGGCGGCCGCTACGACAACCAGCCGCGCAAGCTCGGCCTGTTCCGCACGCCCGACGGCGGCTTCATGACGCAGGCCAGCCACGGTCTCGCCATCCTCCGTCCCAACGGATGGCAGCCCTTGAGCGTCGAGGACGGCGCGCCGTCCGGGGACATCATGAGCGCCGTGACCGATGCCACCGGCCAGCTCTGGTTCCAGGTGCTCGGGCGCGGGCTGGTGCGCTGGGTCGGATACGGGCACTGGCAAAGCCTGCAGAAGGCGGACGGGCTGTCGGACGGCATTCCCTGGCAGTCGGCGCGTCCTCCCGGCGGCGCGCTCTGGGTGTCCACCGACACCGGGGTGGACGAGGTCGTGCAACGCGGGCCGCTCCTGCGCGTCGGCAGGGTGTTCCCGGGTTCGTCCTTTGCGCTGGTCGTCGGCCCGCGCGGCGAGCTTTGGAGCTCCCTGGGCCTGAACGGCGTCAGGATCATCGATCCCGCCGGCGGCCCGGTGACCAGGCTCGACGTGCCTCCCGTTGACGCCATGGCGTCGGATCCGCACGGCACCGTGTGGATCGGCACCGAGGCCGGGCTGTTCAAGGTCGACGACCGTCCGGGCCTGCCGCTTCGCGCCCTGCCCGCGGGATCGCCGCGCGCGCCCGTTCCCGATCTCGTCTGCGACGGCGTCGGCGGCGTGTTCTACCTGTCCGGGGGCCACCTGCGTCACCGGCATGGCGACAACGCGGACGTTGCCGTCGCGGGGGCCTGGCCGGCCGCCGCGTTTGTGCCGCTGGCCCTCGCCATCGACCCCGGGGGCGGGTTGGGGGTCGGCGGAGCGGGCGGGCTGTTCCGGTTCGCGGTGTCGAACGACCGGGTGTCGTCCTACGAGGCGATCCCCACCACCGACACGCGCACCAACACCATTGTCGCCGTGATGGTCGATCACCGGGGCTGGATCTGGGCCGGCACCGCGCTCGGCGTGTCCGTGTTCGACGGGCGTCGATGGGTGTCCGTCGATGCCGATGGCGGCCTCCTGTCCGACGACGTGGACCAGGACGGCCTGCGCGAGGACCCGGACGGCTCGGTGTGGATCTCGACCACGGAAGGCTTCTCCCACCTGCTCGACCCGGCCTGGCTGTTCACCGAGCGGCCGCTGGAGGTGGTGGTGAGCCAGGCGAGGCTCGGCGCGCAGCCGGTCACGGCGGCGCCGGTGCCCTTCACCCGCGACGCGCTGTCGATCCAGCTCGGCACGCCGAACTACGGGGCGGAGCGGTCCCTGTTGTTCCGCTATCACCTGTCCGGGGTGGATGCCGGATGGGCTGACTCCTCGTCCGGACTGGTGCGCTATCCCTTCGTGCCGCCCGGCCGCCACGTGCTGACGGTGGTCGGCTACGACGAGATGCTCCACCAGGCCTCGCCTCCCGTCACCCTGGTGGTCGACATGGCGTTTCCCTGGTGGAACCGGTGGTGGTCGGACGCGCTGTGGGTTCTGCTCGGCGCAGCGCTCCTGTGCGGCCTCATGCGCCTTTACCTGCGCGCCAGCGTCCGCCGCCAGCGCGAGCTCGAACGCCGCGTCGCCGCCGCCACCGAGGAGATGCGCGCCGCCCAGGCCCTGCTCCGGTTCCAGGCCGCGCACGATGCCCTGACCGGCCTGCTCAACCGTTCCGAGATCGAGCGGCGGCTGGCGGCCAAGCTGGACGCCGTCCGCCCGGGCGACGAGACGGTGGTGGCGCTGCTCGACGTCGACCATTTCAAGCGCGTCAACGACAACCACGGCCATCTCGGCGGCGACGACGTGCTCCGCGCCCTGGGCCGCCTGATCTCGCGCACGGTCCGCGACGGCGAATATGCCGGCCGCTATGGCGGCGAGGAGATCCTGCTGGTGCTCGACGACGCCGACGGCCGCGGCGCCGAGCGCGTGCTGAACCTGCACCTCGCGGTCAGGCACGACACCTTCCAGGTGCCGGGCGCCGCCATCCGGGTGACCTGCTCCATCGGGTTGGCCTGGGCCGTGCCAGGCGACGATTGGCAGTCCCTGATCGGACGGGCCGACGACGCGCTTTACGGTGCCAAGAAGGGCGGCCGCGACCGGGTGGTGGAAAGCCGTCGCATCAGGCCGGGCCTTCCCGGCGACGTGGTCGTCCGTCCGGGCGGAGCCTGACCGGATCCGGCTTCAGGTCCCGGACCAGCCGCGCACTGCCGGGCCTCCGAACACCGTGTTGTCGGCGCCGGGCTCGAACGGCGGATACGGGAACACCGGCTCGGGAAGGCTCGCCGCGTCCAGCGCCAGGAGGTTGTCGCGTAGCTGCTGCGGCGTGGTGGCTCCAGGACCCGGCTGGTCATGCCGGGCCGTGTTGCGGCCCAGGCGAGGGCGACCCGGGCGGGTGACCGGCCGGCGGCAACGGCCAACGCCCGCAGCGCGTCCAGCACCTGCCGGTTTCGCTCGGTGAACTTGGTGGTGCCCGCGAACGGGTTGGCACCGGCGAGCCGTTCCTGTCCGGCGGTGCCGGTGCCGCCGCGCCCGTTGCCGTTGCGGCCGTACTTGCCGGCCAGGAAGCTGCCGGCGAGCGGGTTCCAGGGCATGATGCCGAGGCCGCATTCGCGGG
>CAXTMS010000029.1:12452-23083 GCA_964245345.1 uncultured Acetobacteraceae bacterium
AGCCCCTGCTCGACCGGCGTGACCGCGTCGAAAGCATGTAGGTCCACGTGGTCGGTGCGCAGCCGGCGCGGCGAGCTGTGCAGCGCCCGGTGGATGGTCTTGGCGCCGTTGCCGCCCGCGAGCGGGCCGATCTCGCCGTTGAAGCCGAACTTGGTCGACAACACCCGACGGTCGCGCAAGCCGCGGTCGGCCACGAACCCACCTATTAGCCCCTCGCTTTGGCCTCCGGAACACATGCCGGCCGTGTCGACGACGAGGTCGCCGGCATCGACATAGGCGTCCCCGCCCCTGGGCGGCGCCCTGACCGGCGCTGCCGTCACGCCGGCCTGGCCCGAGGATCAGATCGGCAGGTCGTCCGCGCTGCGCGGCTCGACCACCTGCCGGTTGTTGTGCTCGGCGCGGAACCGGATCGACCGGGCATAGGCCACCCGCCGCATGCGCATGATCGAGCCGAGCGGCCGGTGGGCGGACAAACCATGCCAGGGACTGAAGGCCAGCCCGTCATCCACCGCCGCCGACCGCGCAGCGCTCCAGGCTTCCTGCGGCGGCACGACGATCCGTGCCACCGGCCGGTACGGGCTGCGATCTTCCGGCCAGACGATCGAGGCGTCCTCGATCGGCATCGCCGACGCGTCGGTCGCCAGCTGCACGCGCAGCTCCCATTCGCCGCCCTGGGTCGCGAAGTGCCGGTTGACCGCCTCGCGCAGCCCGTCCGGCTTGCCGCCGAGGTCGAGCGGCTTCTCGCTCAGCGCCACCAGTGCCGGAGATACCGGCGCCACGCACAGCTTGCAGAAGTGCTCCCCGTACAGCAGCGCCGCCTGCGAATAGAAGGTGTCGCCCAGGATGTGCGTCTTGCGCTGCCCGGCCATCGTCACCAGGGTGGCGCTGCTGCCGCCAAAGGCTTCCAGCACCCGCTCGGTGCCGCGGCTCAGCGCCGACACCACCTTCTTCAGCCCGGGTGCGACATCCGTGGTCGCCGCGATCGGCTTCAACTGCGCCAGGAAGCCGGCGGCGTCGCGGGTGTTGAAGGCGGGCGAGTTGCCCAGCACGAAGTCCTGGGTGGTGTCGTTCTCGCTGCCCGGCAGCCGTTCCCCGCGCACGCCCACCACCTTGAGCGCCATGCCGCGCGGCATCGACACGTTGTCGTCCAGCACGTCGCCGGGCGTGGTCGACAGCCGGATCACCACCGCATAATCGCCGGGCCTGGCGAACATGCCCTGCGCCAGCTCCGGCGGCAGCTCGGGCACGAACAGGGTGCCGCGCAGCAGGCCGTGGCTCTTCGCGTGCACCGAGCGCATGGCGTGCCCGGAATGCTCGAAGGTGGTGCGGCTGATCCCGAGCATGGTGTCGGCGAGCCCGGCCTCGATCCCGGCCTCGTCCGCCCGGCTCCATTCGAGCGACGGGCTGAACGGAAGCGGTGCGGCCGTCAGAGCGGCATCTGGTGCGGGCATCCGAGCTTCTCCATCGTCGGCCCATGGGTAACGGTTGAAGGACCGCGGGAGCAGCAGGAAAACGCGCTTGTGAGACCGGCGGCGTTATTGCGCCGGCGGGGCGGCGGCCTTGGTGATGGCCGGGCTGACCGTGGGCAGCGGCAGGGTGCCGCGGCCGGTATTGCCGGTGTCGGCCGGCGGCGGCGCGCCCACCGTGCTGGTGGCGTCCGGATACCAGTCCGGCACGGTGGCGCGGTGGTCGTTGCGAACCGCGTTGACGTCGTTCTGGCGCAGCTGCCGGTAGAGCGAGCGCTGCGTCGCGTACGGGTCGAGCGCGTTCTCCTTCAGCTTCTTCAGGTCGTCGATGTGCGGCGCCACCCCGTCCACCGCCGCCAGCCCGGTGGAAATGTCGTTCAGGTGGTGGATGCCGTTGAAGGTCGCCCAGGTATAGGGACTGACCGCCTCGTCGACGCCGCGGCCGATGCCGTCGCGCACCCCGGACGGGCCGAACAGCGGCAGGTAGAGATAAGGACCGGCCGGGATGCCCCACAGCGCCAGGGTGGTGGCGCCTTCGGCGGAATGGTCCGGGTAGCCGACGTGCTTGGCCACGTCGAACGCCCCGCCGACGCCGACCGTGCTGTTGATGATGAAGCGCACAAAGGTGTCGCCGGCGCGCCTTGGCTTGGTTTCCAGCACGTCGTTGGCGAACTGCACCGGCGCGCCCAGGTTGTTCAGCACGTTGTGGATGCCGGTGCGCACCGGCTGCGGGAACACGTAGTTGTAGCCGCGCGCGACCGGGATCAGCACATAGGTCAGCAGCCCGTCGTTGACGGCGTAGATCACCCGGTTGGTCGGCTCGAACGGGTCGTTGGTCGCCTTGTATTCGGCCAGCGCGTCCGGGTCGCTGGCCGGCGGCCGGGTGGCGCAGCCGGCCAGAAGCAGGATGGCGGCTGCCGGGATCAGCCCTGCTGCCGGCCTGCTCCATCTGGTCCGGATCAACTGCCGCATCGTCTTCCCCCAACCGCCCCGGTTCACGTTCGCGCGTGCATGGATAGGGGAGGGCACCGCTTCCGCAAAGAGCAGGGCCGCCACACCTTCGGAAGGAAGTGCCGCTTCTACACCCTGAACACGTAGCGTTCGCCGGGTTTGCGCTCGATGTCGGGCGGAAAGGCGGCGCGCTTCTCGTCGAAGTAGCGGCGGCGGTGGTCGCCGTGCTTGATGCCGTTATAGGTCAGGTACAGCACCCGGCGCTGGGTATCGGTCAGGTTCGGCTTGGACGCGTGCGGCACGAAGCTGTCGAAGAAGATCACGTCGCCGGGCTCGGTCGGCACCGGCACCAGGCCGAGATCGTCCTCGGCGAGCGGGGTCCACTCGGCGCCGATCAGGTCGTGCGCGCGGGGAACGGTGGCGATCTCCAGGCAGCCGTTCTCGATCGTCGCCGGGTCGATCGTGACCAGGGCGGTGACGAAGATCGGGGCATAGCTGGTCCAGCCGGCCTGCTGGTCCTGGTGCGCCTTGAAGCCGTCGCCGCCGGGGTACTTGAAGTTGATCTTGTCCTTGAACAGCACCGCCTCCTCGCCGGTCAGCACCGACAGCCAGCGGCTCAGCGCGCCGTGCCTGGCGACCGCGTCCATCGCCGGGTGGTGGGAGCAGAAATCCTCGATCCGCTGCACCACGCGCCGGCCGGGCTCGAGCAGGCTGTCCTCGTGGTACACCATCTGGCTGCCGGGCCGCTCGGGGGCGGAGGCGATCTCGCCGGTCCAGCGGATCAGCGCCTCGGTCTCGGCGGCGGAAAAGAAGCCGCGCACCAGGAGGTAGCCGTCGCGGCGCATCGCCAGGGTCTCGTCCGGCTCGGGCAGGCGGGCGGACACGCCGGGACGCGCGGTGTCGGCCGGCCGGCTCAGCGCGTTCATGCCGGCAGCCTGTCGATCAGCGGGCCGTCGATCAGCGGCAGCAGGCGCTCGGCCTTGGCGATGTCTTCCATGAAGTCGATCTCCGTCCAGGGCAGGCCCGTGATGTCCTCGTATCCGAACACCGGCGGGTCGGATGCATCCGCGCGTATGAGCGCGCGGATGGGCTCCTCGTACTCGAGGCTGCGGTCGAGCCGGACCATGGCGCGCGTGCGTCCGGCCAGGCTGGCGGCCATCTCGGAGGACAAGCCGAAGAAGCCGACCGACTCGCCGTGAAAGGCATGGGCGGCGTCGGGCCGCTTGGCGAAGTCGACGATGCGGCCGCCTGCATCGACGCAGATCTTGACCGGCTCGTCGCCCGGCTCCAGCGCGCGGTCGAGCAGGAGGATGGCGGGATGCGTGCCGTCCAGCAGGCGCTCGATCAGGCGCCCGTCGTAGAGCACATCGGCATCCATCAGCAGCACCGGCCCGCCCTCCAGCACGGCGCGGCCGCGATCGAGCGACACGGCGCTGCCTTCGTGCCAGTCGGGGTTGCGGATCAGCGAAACCTCCTCGCGCCGGCCGAGGCGATCGAGCTCGGCCTCGATCAGCTCCGAGCGATAGCCGACCACCAGGCTCACCGGCCCGGCCCCGGCAGCGGACAGGCAATCCAGATGCCGTTCCAGCAGGGTGCGGCCACCGAAGGGAAGCAGGATCTTGGGGATGTCCGGAGCGGCCGGGCCCAGTCGTCGGCCGCGTCCGGCAGCCAGGATCAGGACGGCCGGATGTCCCCGGGGAGGGTCGCGGCGGGGCATCTTTTTATGTGGTCGTTCCGGGGGAATTGATGCAGGAGATAGACAGTTACATGACACTCCGATGAGGATTGCGCAAATTGCAGAGTGGAATCGAGGCGCATCAAGGGGCTATGGCTGCCGGTCCGGACCACGCGACCCCGTATCCGGTCCGGGCTCCGGGACGCCCGATGTCCCGCTTCGCCAGGCTCCGCGCCCTGCTGTCCCGCCCGGAGCTTTCCTTCCTGATGGAGGCGCATAGCGGCCTGTCGGCCAAGATCGTCGAGGAGGCCGGGTTCGAGGGCATCTGGGGATCCGGGCTGTCGATGTCCGCGGCGCTTGGCCTGCGCGACAACAACGAGGCGTCCTGGACCCAGGTGCTGGAGCAGGCCGAGTACATGGCCGACGCCACCACCCTGCCGATCCTGCTGGACGGCGACACCGGCTACGGCAACTTCAACAGCGTGCGCCGGCTGGTCGCCAAGCTGTGCCAGCGCGGCGTCGCCGGGGTGTGCATCGAGGACAAGCTGTTCCCCAAGACCAACTCGTTCATCGGCGACGCGCAGCCGCTGGCCGACGTCGACGAGTTCTGCGGCCGCATCCGCGCCGGCAAGGACAGCCAGACCGACGACGATTTCTCCATCGTCGCCCGGGTCGAGGCGTTGATCTCCGGCCATTCCATGGACGAGGCGCTGCGACGGGCGGAGGCGTATCACCGCGCCGGCGCCGATGCGATCCTGATCCATTCCAAGAAGCGCACCGCGCACGAGATCGCCGGCTTCATGGAGCGCTGGGGCGACCGCTGCCCGGTGGTGATCGTGCCGACCATGTACTACGGCACGCCCACGGACGCGTTCCGCAAGGCCGGCGTGTCCACGGTGATCTGGGCCAACCACCTGGTGCGTGCCTCCATCACCGCCATGCAGGCCACCGCCGCGCGCATCCACGCCGACCAGAACCTTTCGGACGTGGAAGGACGGGTCGCCAGCGTGAAGGACATCTTCGCGCTGATGAACAACGACGAGCTGGAGGAAGCCGGCGGGCGCTACCTGCCGGTGGCGGGCGGCGGCGGCCCGGGTGCGGTTGGAGCGACGATCGAGGCGGCGACCGGGGCGGCCGGGGACCTTCCGGCTCCGGGCGTGCCGGTGCGCGGCATCGTGCTGGCGGCCTCGCAGGGCGAGGCGCTGGGACCGCTCACCGCCGACCGCCCCAAATGCATGGTCGACGTGCGCGGCCGGCCGCTGCTGGGCCAGCTGCTCGACACCCTGCGTCAAAGCGGGGTGCGCGACGTCGCGGTGGTGCGCGGCTATGCCAAGGAAGCGATCGGGCCGGAGGTGTGGTCGCAGGAAGGGCCGGCCGGAAGCCTGACCCTGCTCGACAACGACGACTACGCCCACACCGGCGAGGTCGCGTCCCTGCTCCGCGCCGCGGACCGGCTCCACGGCGAAACCGTGCTGGTCTACGGCGACGTGCTGTTCCGCCGCTACATCCTGGACGCGCTGATGGGGGTGGACGCCGACATCGTCATCGCCGTGGACGCGCTGCACCAGCGCGCGGAAGGCGAGCCCGGCACGCACAGCCCGTATCCGGGCGACCTGGTGCTGGCGGACAAGCCGTTCTCCGCCAGCTACCTCGACGACCAGCCCGCGATCCTGCGCGCCATCGGCGGGGTGGGCCCGGTCGACAGCATGGGGGAGTGGATCGGGCTGATGCGGCTGAGCGCCCGAGGCGCCGGCCTGCTGCGCGACGAGCTGGCGGCGATGCAGGCCGACGGAAGCGCCGCCCGCTCCGACATCCCGACCCTGCTGAAGCGGCTGGCGGCCAGGACCCCGGTCGCGGTGCACTACATTACCGGGCACTGGCTCGACGTCGACACCATGACCGACCTCGCCGACGCCAGGAACTTCTCCTGAGCGCCGCCCGCTGAGGCAGGCAGCAACCGCGGAACCGGAGGAACCATGCGACCCCTGTTCCTGTGCTGCCTGCTCGGGCTGGCGTCCTGCGGGGCGACGACGGCCCGACCGGCCGGCGAAAGCGACGCCGGCTGCATCCACCGGCTCTACGACTACCCGGCCCGGTCGGAGCCGTTCCAGACGGCGGCCAGCACCTGCGCTCCTGGCCGCACCGTCGACCTGACCGGCGACCACTACTACCAGCTGCTCGCCACCAGCCTGAACGTGCCCTTTGTCAGCCGCGACCCAAAGCGCAGCGACACCATCGTGCTGACAGGCAGCCGTATCCCGCAGCCCACCAACCAGGTGCCGCCGCCGGAGCTGTCCCTGCATTGAGCGGGCGCAGCCGGCACGGGGCCGGCCTGGTTTCCACGAGGCGGCATCCGGTCTAATCGGTCGGGCATGATCCAGGCGCAGCACTTCCTCGACCAGGCCGCCGCGTGCGGGCTCGACTTCTACAGCGGCGTGCCGTGCTCGTTCCTCACCCCCATGATCAACCGGGTGATCGGGGCGGGCGCCGCAGGCGGCGGCCTCGACTATGTCGGGGCGTCGAGCGAGGGCGAGGCGGTGGCGATCGCGTCCGGCGCCTGGCTCGGCGGCCGCGGCGGCGTGGTGATCTGCCAGAACTCCGGGCTCGGCAACTGCGTCAACCCGCTGACCTCGCTGAACGCGCCGTTCCGGATCCCGCTGCTGCTGATCACCACCTGGCGCGGCCAGCCGGGGCTGAAGGACGAGCCGCAGCACGCGCTGATGGGGCAGATCACCCAGGCCATGCTCGACCTGTGCGCGGTGACCAACCGGCCGTTCCCGCGCACGGAGGCCGAGATCGGCCCGGCGCTGCAGGCGGCCTCCGACCGCTTCGCCCGCGACGGGCTGCCGTTCGGGCTGGTGATGGAGCAGGACAGCGTGTCGGGGGAGGCGCTGTCGGAACCTGAGCGGCGCCCGCTGCCGCCCGGACGCTGGACCGACCTGCGCCGTCACGACGAGCGGCCAGCCCGCGCGATGCTGCTGCAAAGCCTGCTTGCCGTGCTTCCGCCCGACGCGGCGGTGATCGCCACCACCGGCAAGTGCGGGCGGGAACTGTTCACCCTGTCGGACCGCGAACAGCACCTGTACATGGTCGGCGCCATGGGGGCCGCCTCCGGCCTCGGCCTCGGGGTGGCGCTGACGGTGCCGGACCGGCCGGTGGTGGTGGTGGACGGGGACGGCGCCGCCCTGATGAAGCTGGGCACCCTGGCCACGATCGGAGCCAGGCAGCCCCGGCGCCTGCTCCACGTCCTGCTGGACAACGGGGTGCACGACTCCACCGGCGGGCAGGGCACCGTGTCCGCCTCGGTGGACTTCGCGGCGGTGGCGCTCGCCTGCGGCTACCGCGCCGCCTGGTCGGTGGACGACAGGGACGGCTTCGAACGGGCGGTGGCAGCAGGCCTGGACGGGAACGGGCCGGTGCTGGTGCACGCGCGGATGGCGCCGGGATCCATGCCGGTGCTGGGACGGCCCACGGTTCCGCCCCACGCGGTGGCGCAACGGTTCCGCGCCTTCCTGTCCGCGTCCTGAAACGACGAACGGGACGCCCCGTCAACCGGGACGTCCCGCGTAGTCTTGGGGCCCGGGACCGATCGCCGCGGCGATCGGCCCGGGATCAGGATCACGGAACCTCGGCGCGCGGCGGCAGGCCGGTGCTGGTGGTGCCGAGGCCGGTCGTGGTGGTGCCGGTGCCGGTCGCGGTCCAGGGCTCCGCCGTCTCGTCGTGGCGGGTCCAGCCGCTGCTCTGGTACTCGGTGCGGCGGGTGGTGGTGTTGATCGCGGTCTGGCCGTCCATGATCGACTCGACCGTGGGCGCCTGCGACTCGTCAGCACGCACGGTGACCAGGTTGCCGCCGCGACGCACGGTCTCGGCATACACGTGGGCGTCCTCGTCCGGCACGCCGGCACCGGTCAACGCGCCGACCAGGCCGCCGGCGCCGCCGCCGACCGCGGCGCCGACGCCGGCACCGGTCAGGGTGGCGATCAGCCAGCCGGCCGCCACCACGGGACCGACTCCCGGGATCGCCAGCGAGCCGATGCCGGCGAGCAGCCCGGCGCCGCCGCCGAGCACGGTGCCGATGGTGGCGCCGGTGCCCGCACCCTTCTCGGTTTCCTCGTCGCGCGGAAGGTCGGTCCCGGTTCCGGTGGCGCCGACCGGCCCGGTCTGGGCGCCGTCGCGTCCGACAAGGCTGATGTCGCTGTGCGGGATGCCCGCACCTTCGAGCGCCTGGACGACGGTGGTCGCCGCGGCGTAACTGTCATAGGCGCGGGTTATGGTGCGCTGTGCCATGATCTGCTTCCTCGGGTTCTTGTGCGTTCAGTTGTGGATGCGACCCGGCCTACTCGGTGCCGACGCTGCCCTTGTAGTCTTCCCACACCTTGACCGACGAGCCGTTCTGCATCGCCATGCCGTGCCACACGCCCTGGTCGTCCTTTGTCAGGTCCTTCACCTGGGTGAAGCCGTGCTTCATGATCCGGTGACGCGCCTGGCGCATGGTGAAGCTGTTGGAGCCGTGCGCCGGGGTGGCGGTGTCGGCCGAGGTGGTGGCGACGGCCTGGTTGTGGTCCGGCGCGCTCATCGAGTTCTGGCCCGAGGCCGCGTTGCCCATCGAGTTCTGGCCGGTCGCCGGGGCGCCCATGGTGTTCTGGGCCGGAGCCGGCGCGCTCATGCTGTTCTGTCCGGGGGCCATGGTCGAGCCCTGGGTCTGTGTCTGGGGCTGCGTCTGGGCCTGGGCGACGCCGGCCATGGCCGTGACGGCGATCGCGGCGGCAAACAATGTGACGGACTTCATCGAGCGTTCCTCGTTTATTGATCTGCAGGGCGCAGTACCAACCGAACGGCGCATCGGGGGGCTCGGTTCCGGAACGGACATGCAGCCCCCATCTACGTCCGGCACACCCCTCGTGCGGAACCCCTTCGGGAGCGGCCAGGCGGGCTGCGTCGTTTGGTTGCCGCACCGGCCGCAGGAGGCACACGATCGATACCCTCGCCATTCCCGCACTGCCCGCGGACGACGCGGCCGCCCCGCTCCCACGGCCGTCGCGGCAGGACCGGCCCTGGATCCCCCAAACCGTTCTGGTCACGCCGGCGGCGCTCGGCTTCGCGCACGGTGCCGCGATGGTGGAGCGGGCGGAACAAGCGGGCGCGCGGATCGTGCGCCTCGCGTCCGACCGCCTGTCCGGCCTGCCGGACCGCTATCGCGACGCCAAGACCACCCTGGCGGTGGTGGTCGCCCCGCCCAGCCGCAGGAAGCCGCAGCCGATCCCGCCCAGCGCCGACTGGCGTTTCGACCTCGCCGAAGGCTGCCCTGCACACTGCCAGTACTGCTACCTGGCCGGCTCCCTGGCGGGGCCGCCGATCATACGCGCCTATGCCAACCTCGAGCAGATCCTGGCCGAACTGCCGCCGCTGCTGGGGCAGGGCACCATCACCTCGCGCTCGGAGGACCGCCGCCGGGAGGGCACCACCTTTGAGTGCTCCTGCTACACCGACCCGTTGGCGATCGAGCCGGTCACCGGCAGCCTGTCGGCGGCGATCCGTCGGTTCGGCGCCTGGGACGCCGACGTGCAGCTGCGCTTCACCACCAAGTTCGGCAACGTCGACACCCTGCTGGACCTGCCGCACCGCGGCCGCACCCGCATCCGCTTTTCCCTCAACGCCCGCTCCGCGGAACGCCTCGAGGGCGGCGCGCCGCGCATGAACCGCAGGCTGGCCGCGCTTCGCGCGGTGGCGCGGGCAGGCTACCCGGTCGGGATCACCGTGGCGCCGATCCTGCCGCTGCCGGACTGGCAGGCGGAATACGACCGGCTGCTGGCCGACGTGGCGGACGCCCTGGACGGGGTGCCAACGGTGGACCTCACCGCCGAGCTGATCACCCACCGCTTCACCGACAAGTCCAAGACGGTGCTGACCGGCTGGTATCCCGGCAGCCCGCTGCCGATGGACGAGGCGGAGCGCACCCGCAAGCTGACCAAGTTCGGCACCGGCAAGTGGGTGTTGCCGCGCGACGAGATGGCCGCCCTGCGCGGGTTCATGACCGACGCGCTCCTGCGCCACCTGCCGATGGCCCGCCTGCTTTACTGGACGTGACTCCGCCGCCTGTCACGCCGGACGGACGCTACTTCGTGGTGCGCGGCCGGCTGTGGCGCTATACTGACCCCAGCCTTGACCCCGCGCGCTGTGCCGACCTGACCCGCGCGTTGATGGCCGGCCGCCGTGCCAAGCGCGCCGCGATGCGGGCTGGCGACGAGGCTGCTCGGGAAGCGGCGCGGGCCCGTATCGACGCGGCTAAGCAGGCGCTGGGCGAGCGCGGGCCAGTCTGGTGGACGGACGGCGCCCCGGACTACACCCGCCGCATGGCCCGCACCACGCCCTATGCCGACTGGTTCTCCGGCCTGCCACCTGACTCGTGAACAACGTTCACGTTTGCCTAGTCCACACCGTTTGCGCGTTGACGAACTCGCGGACGCCGAAATGCGACAGCTCGCGGCCATAGCCGCTCTTCTTCACCCCGCCGACCGGCGTGCGCGGGTTGGTGGCGG
>CAXTMS010000030.1:0-22932 GCA_964245345.1 uncultured Acetobacteraceae bacterium
CGGTGGCGGACCCGTCCTTCTACGACAGCCCGGCCTACAAGGCCGATCCGTGGGCGCCGGACACGCTGGACGGGCTCGATCCCGAGGCGCCCGTGCTGCTGGTCGGCACCGGGCTGACCACCATAGACAGCGTCGTCTCGCTGCTCGACCAGGGCCACCGCGGCCCGATCACCGCCTTGTCGCGTCGCGGGCTGCTGCCGCACCGCCACGCCGCCGCACCGTCCGCCGCGACCATGCCGGAAACCGACTCCTTCCCGACCCGCCTGAACGCCCTGGCGCGCACCCTGCGCGCCAACGCGGCGCGCCAGGTCGCCTGCGGCGGCGGCTGGCACGCCGCGATCGACGAGATCCGCCCCATCACCACCGAGCTGTGGCAGGCGATGAGCCTGCGCGACCGTCAGCGCTTCCTGCGCCACCTGCGCCCGTGGTGGGACACCCACCGGCACCGCATCTCCGGCCCCGTGGCCGACCGCATCGCCGCCGCGCGCGCAAGCGGCCAGCTGCGCATCCGCGCCGGCCGGATACGCGGCTACCGCCAGGACCGGCCGGACGGGCCGGTGACGGTGTTCTTCCGGCCGCGCTTCGAGGACGGGCTCGACAGCGTGGCGGTGGCCCGGGTGGTCAACTGCGCCGGGCCGGATGCCGATTACAGCCGGATCCGCGACCCGCTGGTGCGCTCCCTGCTGGACAACGGCTTGGTGCGCCCGGACCCGCTCTGCCTCGGCCTGGACGTGACCGCGCATTGCGCGCTGCTGGGGCGCGACGGGGCGATCTCGCGCCGGCTGTTCGCGGTCGGGCCGGTCACCAGGGGCATGTTCTGGGAGATGACCGCGGTGCCGGACATCCGCCAGCAGGCGGAGCTGCTGGCGCTCCAGCTCGCCTCGCTGGTGCGGTCGCCGCGCCCGGCCTGAAGCGGCGGCCCGTTCCGGACCGGAGGTCCCGGGCGCGCCGCCTGATCTCACGACCGTTTGTCAGGCGCCAGGCGCGTCCTCAGCCATTCCAGGAAGACGGGATGGGTGCCGTAGGCGACGTTGATCCGCATCGCCGGCCCGGGATCGGCGGTGGTGGAAAAGGCCGATGACGGGGCGATGAAGATGCCCCGCGAGGCCGCTTCGGCGACGTCGCCCGCCAGCAAGGCGGAACCGGGCAGGCGGACCCAAAGGTAGAAGCCGCCGCCGACCGGGCGCCGCACCGGGCAGCCGGCGGCCTCGAGCCCGTTCACCGTGGCCGTTGTCGCCCTGCTGACCCGGCCGCGCAGGCGGCGCAGGTGCTTCAGGTAGTGGCCCTGGTCGATCAGGCCGAAGATGAGCCGCTCGTCGTGCGCCGAGGTGGCGACCGTGGTCATGAGCTTCACGTCGTTGAGTGCTGCCGCGCGGGCGGGCGACGCGGCGACGTAGCCGACCCGGAAGCTGGCCGCGAGGGTCTTGGAGAAGGTGCCGACGTAGATCACCCGGTCCAGCTGGTCGAGCGAGGCCAGCCGGATGGCGGAATAAGGCAGGATGTCGGCGAACGGGTCGTCCTCGACCACGAGGAGGTCGTGGGCGCCCGCGATGCGCAGGATCCCGTAGGCGGTTCCCGGCGTGATCGAGCCGCCGGTCGGGTTGTGCGCCAGCGACTGGGTGAAGAACAGCCTGGCGCCGCTTTCGACCGCCTTTCGCTCCAGATCGGAAAGGTCCGGGCCGTCCCGGAGCCGGCGCACCCCCACGATCCGGGCGCCGGCAAGATGCAGCTTGGCGAACAGCGGGTAGTAGCCGGGATCGTCGACCAGCACCGCGTCGCCCGGCCGCACATGGGTGCGGATGACCAGGTCCATCGCGTGGTTGGCGCCAAAGGTCATGAACATCTGTTCGGGCCGGCAGCCGATGCCGCGCTCCGCCAGCGCCCCGCACAGCCGCTCGCGCAGCGGCAGGAAGCCCCAGGCGCGGTTGTAGGCGTCCGCATCGCGGAACTGCGGCACGGACAGGTGGCGGCGCAGCTCCGACTGCTCGAGCCAGTCCGGCGGCGGGCGGCCGTCGCCCGGCCTGATCGGCAGCCGGCGCTCGAGCTGCTCGAACAGCAGCACCGCGCGCCCGCTCGCGATCCCGGCCTGCGGCGCGGCCGGAAGGGGATGCCGCGACGAGCGGACCACGTAGTAGCCGGACCCCGGCCTGGCCTGCAGCACGCCCTGCGCCACCAGGCGCAGGTACGCTTCCGCCACCGTGTTCCTCGCCACCCCGGCGCGGACCGCCTGCTCGCTGATCGAGGCCAGCCGCTCGCCGGCGCGCAGGGTGCCGGCGCGCAGCTGCGTCAGGACGCCGTCCATCACCAGCTCGACCTTGGACGGCGCGTGCGTCATGGTTTCCAGCCATACCAGTGCCGTCGCTGGTACGATATCGGCATAATCATCCCCAACCGTACCTGTCGGCGTGCCTGCTCCCGCCGTATCGGTTGCGTCGGCGCCTGCCGTCCCGTGCAGGCCGGGAAGGGCGGACGACATGCCGGGCACCAGGGCTTCGCGCATCTCCGGGTTCCACAATCTGGGGATCGAGGCGCGCATCGACGCGGTGGCGGCGTTCGCTGGGCTGGACGACGAGCAGCGCCGGCATCTCGCGGCACCCGGCAACATCGACCGCCGGCTCGCCGACCACATGATCGAGAACATGGTGACCACGCTGGCGATCCCGGTCGGCATCGCCACCAACATGCGCGTCGACGGCACCGACGTGCTGGTGCCGATGGCGACCGAGGAGTCGTCCGTGGTCGCCGCGGTCGGCAACTCTGCGCGGCAGTGCTACGACAACGGCGGCTTCACCACCTCCATGTCCGGCACGCAGATGATCGCGCAGATCCAGCTGCTGGACGTGCCCGATCCCGAGCGCACCCGTTTGGTGATCCTGGAACGGCGCCACGAGATCGCCGCCTTGTGCGACGCCTGCGATCCTACCCTGGTCCGGCTCGGCGGCGGCTTTCGCGACCTGGAGGTGCGGCTGGTCGACAGCGCCGGCGGGATGATGGTTATCACCCACCTGGTGGTTGACACCCGTGACGCCATGGGCGCCAACGCGGTCAACACCATGGCGGAACGGCTGGCGCCGACGCTGCAAGCCTGGACCGGCGGCCGCACCCTGCTGCGCATCCTGTCCAACCTGGCGGACCGGCGCGTCGCCCGTGCCCGCGCCACCTGGCGGGCGGCGGACATCGGCGGCGCGTCGGTCCGCGACGCGATGGTGAGCGCCTACCAGTTCGCCGACGCCGACCCGTATCGCGCCGCCACCCACAACAAGGGGATCATGAACGGCGTGTCGGCGGTGGTGCTGGCCACCGGCAACGACACGCGGGCGGTCGAGGCCGGTGCGCACGCTTATGCCGCGCGTGGCGGCCGCTACCGCAGCCTGTCGCGCTGGGAGGTCACCGTTGAAGGCGACCTTGCCGGGTCGATCGAGATGCCGCTCGCGGTCGGGCTGGTCGGCGGCGCCACGCGCATCCACCCGACCGCCCGCACCCTGCTGGCGATCATGCAGGTGGACAGCGCCGAGCGGCTCGCCCGGATCATCGCCGCGGTCGGGCTGGCGCAGAACTTCGGGGCGATGAAGGCGCTGGCCACCGACGGCATCCAGAAGGGCCACATGGCGCTGCACGCGCAGAACGTCGCGATCGGCGCCGGTGCTGCGGGCGACGAGGTCGGAACGGTGGCGCAACTGCTGGTGGAGCGGCGCTCGGTGACCCACGACGCCGCCGAGGCGGCGCTCGCCGAGCTGCGCAGGCGGTGAGCGCAACACCCGGCCTGCGCATCGTCGAGGTCGGCCCGCGCGACGGGCTGCAGAACGAGCCGCGCGCGCTCGATGCCGTCGACCGTGTCGACTTCGTCAAGGCGCTTGCGGCGGCCGGCCTGTCGACGATCGAGGTCGGCAGCTTCGTTTCGCCGCGTCGGGTGCCACAGATGGCGGCCTCGGACGCGGTGCTGCGCGCGATCAAGCCGCGTGCCGGGCTGCGGCTTCCGGTTTTGGTGCCGAACCGCGTCGGCATGGAGCGGGCGGTCGCGGCCGGGGCACGCGAGGTGGCGCTGTTCGTGTCGGCCTCCGAAGCCTTCAGCCGCGCCAACCTCAACTGCTCGATCGCGGAGTCCCTTGATCGCGCCGAGCCGGTGTTCGCGCTGGCGCGCGAGCACGGCGTCGCGGTGCGCGGCTACGTGTCCTGCGTGCTGGGCTGCCCGTACCAGGGCCAGGTTCCGGTCGCCACGGTGGCGGAGCTGGCCGGGCGTCTGGTCGAGCGCGGCTGCTACGAGGTGTCGCTCGGGGACACGATCGGGGTCGGCACCCCGAACCGGGCGCGCGGCTTGGTCGAAACGGTCGCAGGCAGCGTGCCGGTGGGTCGCCTGGCGGTGCATTTCCATGACACCTTCGGGCAGGCGCTCGCCAACGTCCTGGCCTGCCTGGAGCTCGGCATCGGCGCCGTGGACAGCGCCGCCGGCGGCCTCGGCGGCTGCCCCTTCGCCCCCGGCGCCGGCGGCAACCTGGCCACCGAGGACCTGGTCTACATGCTGGACGGCATGGGCATCGCCACCGGCGTCGACCTGGAGCGGCTGCTGCAGGCGACAACGCTGGTCGCGTCGAGGCTGGGCACGGCGTCGCGCTCGAGAACGTACCAGGCCAAACGTCCTGGGCCCTTCGGCCAGGGCGGATCCGGCGCGCACGCGCGGTCTTGAACGGGAAGCACCCCATGGCGGAACACTTGGCGGAAGTCTGGGGCGACGTGGTCGACCTCCGGCAGCTGGCGCTGGCGGTGGCGATCGGCGCCACGGTCAGCCTGGGGATCTTCCTCGCGGCGTCCGCCGGGTTCCACGCGCTCGGCATCGCCGCCGCCACGGGGCACGCCTATGCCATGCTGGCCGGCCTCGGCGGCTGCGTGCTCGGCGGCGCGATCTGCGCGCGCCTGCTGCCGCCCAAGCGGATCCTGGTCGAGACCGGCGGCAGCGAGCAGGAGCGCGCCGCCGCCGTTGCCGCCCTGCTCGGCCGGGCTGCCGGGGATGTTGCGGTGCCGCTTCCCCCCGTTGCCCAGGCCGAGCTGCAGGCGCTGGGCCTGCTGGAGCTGATGACGGCTGCCGACCGCCGCATGGGAAACCCGTAGGATGCACGGGCTGACCGGCGACCTCCTGGTGGCACTCGGCATGGGGCTGACCGGGGCACTGCTGTTCGCGGCGGTGGGCCTGGTGTCCGGCACCGACGAGACCACGACCATCGCCCCGGTGACGCTTCTGGTGGTGTTGCTCGGCGTGCCGCCGGTCGGCGTGTTCACCTTCTGGCTCGCCGCCGCGGTGTCCAAGCACATGACCCACGCCATCCCGACGGCGCTGCTCGGCATCCCCGGCGATACCATGGCGGTGCCGCTGATGCCGCAGGCGACCGCGTTACGCGTTCTCGGCGTGCCGCACATCGCCCTGCGCAAGATGGTGGCGGCGGCCCTGGTTTCGGCGGTGATCGCGGTGCCGTTGTCGGTGCTGTTCGCGCTGGTGCTGGCACCGTTCGGACGCGCGGTCACCGGCGCGGCGCCCTGGCTGTTCCTGCTCGCCGCCCTCCTGATCGCGTTCTTTTCCGCCGGACGCTGGGCGTCGGTGGTGCTGCTCGTGCCGTTCGTGCTGGTGATCGTGGCGCTGCAGGCCCTGACCGCCGCGCACGGGTTGAAGCTGGCGGTCAGCTACTTCCTGGGCATCGCCGTCGGCCCGCTCGTCGCCGACCTGGTGTCCACGCTGTCGCCCGCCGAGCGGTCGCGCCTCGGTCGCGACGGGCCGCGCCGCTTTGCCGTCGCACCCGAGATCAGGGGATGGAAGGGCTTCTATCCGAACCCGTTCAAGGTGCTGGACGCGGTGCAGGCGCGCTGGGTGGCCGCTGCCGCGGTGGTGTCCAGCGCCACCTTCGTGTTCAGCCCGGTGGCGATGACCGTGATCCTGGGCGAAGCGGTCGCGTCGCGCATCCGCCACCCGTACCACCGGCTGACCACGGTGCTGGCGGTACGCAACGGCGTCACCGAGTCCACCTATATCGCCGAGGCGATCATCCCGCTGGTGGCGTTCGGCCTGCCGCTGAGTCCGGTCGCCGCCGGCCCCGCGGCGCCGCTGTTCAACGCGCCGCCGCGCTTCGTCGTGGACGCGGCGCACCATCACGTCCTCAACCTGCACACGCTGATGACGCCGATGCAGTTCCTGGCCTACGGCATGCTGGCGGTGCTGCTGGCGGCCCTAGTCGCCTATCCGCTGGTGATGAACTACGCCCGGGTGGCGGCGGTGTTCGTGTCGCGGCGGATCAGCCACGAGGCGATCATCGCCACCTTTGTCGGGCTCGTGCTGGTGATCGGCACCTGGGAAGGCGGGCTGCTGGGCATGCTGGTGATCGTGTCCGTGGGCCTGCTCGGCGGGCTTCTCAACCGCGTCTTCGGCTTCAACAGCGGGGTGCAGTTCATGGGCTTCTACGTCGCGGTCCTGAGCGTTCCGGCGTTTGCCGCCGTGCTGCGGTGAACGCCCTCCGCGGGTTCCGCCTCAATCGCCGCGACGCGACTTCAGGTCGACCAGGTTGCCCGGCGCAGCGGCAACGGCCGGTCCCAGCGTCGCTGCCACCTTGGCGATCAGCTCGTCGCGCTTGAACGGCTTGCCGATCAGTTGCACGCCGTCGTCCAGCCGGCCGTGGTGCACGATCGAATTCTCGGTGTAGCCGGACATGTAGAGCACCTTGACCTCCGGGCGCACGGCATTGATCCGTTCCGCCAGCTCGCGGCCGCGTATGGGACCGGGCAGCACCACGTCGGTCAGGAGCAGCGCGATCTCGGCGGCGTGGGCGCCGAACACGCGCAAGCCCGATTCGCCGTCCGCCGCCTGCAGCACCCGGTAGCCGACATCGGCCAGGATCGCGACCGCGATCTCCCGCACCGCCGGCTCGTCCTCCACCACCAGCACAGAAGCATTGCCGCGCGGCAGGTCGACCAGCGCGTTGATCCGGGGCGCGGAGGGTGCCGCGCCGATCGCACGCGGCAGGTAGAGCCGCACGGTGGTGCCGTGCCCGGGCTCGGAATAGATCTTCACGTGCCCGCCCGACTGCTTGACGAAGCCGAACACCATGGCGAGCCCGAGGCCGGTTCCCTTGCCGTCCGGCTTGGTGGTGAAGAACGGCTCGAACACGCGGGCCACCACGTCGGAGCTCATGCCGTGCCCGGTGTCGGACACGGCGAGCATGGCGTAGTCGCCCGGAACCACCTCGTGATGGGCACGGGCGTAGTCCCCGTCCAGCACCTTGTTGGCCAGCTCGATGGTCAGCCGCCCGCCGTCCGGCATGGCATCGCGGGCGTTCAGCGCCAGGTTGAGCACGGCGCTTTCGAGCTGCGCGTGGTCCGCCATCGCCGGCCACAGTCCGGCGGTCTCGACGTAGCGCACGTCGATATGGGCGCCGAGCGTGCGCTGCATCAGCGGCATCAGCTCCGGCACCACCGTCGTGAGGTCGATCGGCGCCGGCGCCAGCGGCTGCTTGCGCGCAAAGGCGAGCAGCTGCGCCGTCAGGGTGGCGCCGCGTTGCGCGGCACCCACGGCGCGGTCGATCCGCGCCTGCAGCCCTGAGCCGTCCTCCAGCCTGGTCCGCATCATCTCCAGGTTGCCCAGGATGACGGTCAGCAGGTTGTTGAAGTCGTGGGCGATGCCGCCGGTGAGCTGGCCGATCGCCTGCATCTTCTGCGCTTCGCGCAGCACCGCTTCCGCCTGGGCGCGCTTGGTCATGTCGGTGACGGTCAGCACGAACCCGCCATCGGGCATCGGCGCCCGGCGCAACTCCAGCTGGTGCCCGTCGCCGCGCGTGCGCTCGTACACCACCGACTCCCGCGGCGACAGGCGCCCCTGTCGGATCTGCTCCTCGGTTTCAAGGAAGGCGGCGCCGTCGCCGGACATGTGCTCGCCGAACGCGGCATAGGGGATATCGGGCCGCACCATCGCCTTTGGCAGGTCGAGCAGAACCCGGAAGCAGTCGTTCCAGTTCGACAGGAGGTGGTCGGCGCCGAACACGGCGACGCCCTGGCTCAAGCTGTCCAGCGAGGTGCGCAGCCGGAGGGCGGCGGTCCGCTGCTCCGCCTCGATCCTGTGGGTGTGCGCCCAGGCCCGGTTGAGCATCTGCACCGCCCAGGACAGCGCCAGCAGCGCCGTCGCCATGCCGCCCAGCATGAGCCAGCGGATCCAGCTGCCGCGACGGTCGGCGGCGGCCAGGCGCTGTGCCAGAAGCCCGCTCTCGTCCTGCGTCATGCCGGACAGGATCGACTCGATCCGCTTCATGAAGGTGCGGCCGGAATCGGTCAGCACGATCGTCAGCGCCGCATCCAGGCCGACCGAGCGGCGCAGCTGCACCGTCTGGGCGAGCTCCTCCAGCTTGTGCTGCAGCACCGGCGACAGCGCCTGCAGGCGCGCCTGCTCCGCCGGGTTGTCCGCGGTGAGCCGCTTCAGCTCGCCGAACAGGAACGTCACCCGCTCGATGGCGGCGTTGTAGGGCTGGAGGTAGTCGTCGCGGTTGGTCAGCAGGAAGCCGCGCTGGCCGGTCTCGGCGTTGCGTATCGCGAGGTCGAGGTCCTTGATCGTGATGATGACGTCGTCGGTGTGCTGCGACCAGCCGCGGGCGCTGCGGGCCCGGTCGAACTGGTCCCAGGTCACCCCGCATACCAGCAGCAGGATGGCCACGAGCACCCCGAACAGCAGCAGGTTGGCGCGGCGGACGAGGACGTGGCTCATGCGGGAAGCACGATCATCCGCAACCTATACGCATTTTCGGACGGCGGCGTCAGCGGGTGACCGTCAAGGGGCGACCCGGCGCTCCGGCGATGCCGGCCAAGGATCGGGTCCCGTCGGCATCAAACAGGCGGAAGCAACACGCTGCCTGATCGCCGCGGCACCGAACCGGGACGGCGATCAGGTGCGGCGGTGGCTCAGGAAGCGGGTGGCTTCGGCTCGACGGGCTGGTTCGCCTCGGCAGGCTGGCCGAGTTCCTTGCGGATCGCGCTTTCGCCGGCACCCAGCAGATCCTCCGCCACCTGCTTGGCGTTGCCCGACAGGGTGCCGCTCAAGGCGTCGTCGACGAGCTGTCCTGGGCTCGCGCCGCCGGCAAGGCCGTGCGCCTTCGCGCTGTCCCGGCCCTTGTCGAGCACCGCCTGGGCGACGTGCGCGCCGCCGTCGACCGCGGTCTGCGCCAGGGTGCGGGCGCCATCCCGGGCCTGCCCTGCGAGCTGGCCCAGGGCGGCCTCCTCGCGCTCGGATTGCGGAACCAGCGCGCCGAGCAGCGCGCCCGCCGCAAGGCCGAGCGCGCCCAGCAGCGCCGGGCTTTCAGCCAGCGACGAGACCAGGCTGCCTCCCGCCTGTCCGGCGGCGTGACCGCCTTGCGTCACCGCCCCGCCGACGCGCTGCGCTGCGTTGCCCATGCCCTGGCCGAAGCCGGAGGCGAGGCTGCCGAGCGAACCGGCGGCGCTGCCTGCCCCGTCGCGAAGGTCGCCGGCCCGTCCGGCCACCGCCTGTTGCGCGGCGTTCAGGGCATGGGCGATCCGCTGCGAGAAGGACTCCGACGTGTCCTCCTGGTGGCGCGCAAGACCGAGCGCCTGGCCACGCGCATCCTCGAGCCGGACGGCGTAGTCGTGCTCCGCCTCGTCGTGCCGGCGCACCACGCCCTGTTCCGCGGTCCGGATCCGGGCCGTCATCGCCGAATAGCCGCCGGCGCTGAAGCTGTGCGTGCCGGTCGGCGCGTCCTGCGCCTGCGCGGTGCCCGGACGGGGGTTGGACGCCATCAGCCAGGTGAGGCCGATGCCGGTGATGGCGGCGGGAAGCGGGTTGCTGCGCACGCTCTGCAGAAGGTTGCGGCCGAACTCCGCGCCCTCCGCGCCGCGGAAGTAGCGCATCGCGTCGTCGAGCAGTTGGCCCGGGGAAAGCTGCTGCAGCTCGCTCAGGTGGCCGTCGAGACGCGCGCGCGTCTGGTCCAGCTCGCGCTCGATGCGGCCGGGATCGGATGAGGTCGACGACATCAGATGTGCTCCTTGAGGACGCCGACGTCCTTCTGCAGGCTGTCCGCCGCGCGTGTGGGGGTGAGGGCCTTCAACGACAGCATGCCGAGGCCGGACCGGGCGAACAGGCCGCCCACGGCGACGATCACGAGGCCCACGATCAGCGACGCGGCCCAGACGGGAAGGACCAGGGCCAGAACGGCGGCGACGCCTTGCAGCACCACCACCAGGCCCGCGAACGCCACCAGCGCGCCGCCCAGCAGGAACACGGCGGCGATGATGACGCGGTGCAGCTTCTGGTCGAACTCGGCACGCGCCAGCTGGATCTCGCCGCGAACCAGGTCCTGGACGTCCTTGGCGATGCTGCCGAGGAGCGGGCCCAGGTTGTAGGCGGCGGCGGGCCTACTCGCGCTCATGGCTCGCCTCCGGCCTATGGGGCAGGTCGGCCTTCGACGCGCCGGCCACGGCCACCTTGCCGACGCGCGCCAGGGCGAAGCCGGCCGCGAGCGAGGCGCCTGCGAACAGGGCGGGCTGGCGCTGCGCCAGGTCCTGGAGGTTGCCCAGCAGGCCGCGCAGGTCGTTGGACCGAAGGGTGTTGGCCAGGATGCTGAGCTCTGCGGCGCCGCGTTCCACCAGATGGGCCACGAAGTCCTGGTGCCCTTCCAGCTGCTCGCCCGAGCGATGCACCGCCTTCGCCACGTCCTCGATGCGGTCGGCCAGGCTTTCCTTCTGGCTTTCGGCTGCAGACAAGGCCTGGTCCCTGGCGACGCCGGACAAGGAGGCGCCGCGCGAGGCGGCGGAATGCGCCACGTCCTGCGCCTCGTTCAGCGCCTGGGTGCCGGCCTGCCGCGCCTGGTCGCCGACCTGGCGGGCGGCATCGCCGGCGTTCTGCGCCATCGTAAGCCCCGCCTTGACGGGGTCGCCACTCGTGTCACTCATGCACGCGTTCTTCTCGTTGCGCCGCAAGCAACCGGGGTCCGGCCGCGGCGACAGGTTGGGGAAGGGGATCGGGACAAACGCGAGGCGGGCCCGGCTCCAGTGCCGCGTATCCCAGGCGCCGGTCCCAGAACCAACGGAAGAAGGGGCAGAGCACGGCGCAGCCAGGGTTGTTCCCGCTGCCCGGCGGCGTCCGGTGTCGGTTTCGGCGCACGGGCGCGCCCATCGAGCGCGGCGCGTGACGGTTCCGAGTCCGGCGGCGGTGGGTCATGAGGCATGAACGATGGTCCTCGGGTCGTGCCGACCGGATGCGTTGCCGTGACGAGGCTGAAACCGCATGCATCGAAGCCTGCATTCTCAAAGAAACGCCGCCCGGCAAAGTTTCTCGTTGCGGGCATCTATGACGGCTTGTCGCTCGTTCGGAGCCGTTCCGATTGGGGGACAGCTTCCGGTTGATGCGAGTTTGATGCTGGAAGGCGTGGCAAAGGCCGATCCGCGGCACCACGGCGACCCGTCCGGCGGCACAAAGGTTCGGGAACGGAATCGATCCCGAAATCGTTGGCGAGCCTGAGGATCAACTTCCACAACGTTCAGGAGCGCCCAATGTCAATTCTTGGCTGGATCATTCTCGGGCTGATCGCCGGGTTCATCGGCAGCAAGATCGTCAACAAGAGCGGCGAAGGCGTGATCCTCGACATCGTCCTGGGCATCGTCGGCGCCATCGTCGGCGGCTACCTGTTCTCTGTGCTGGGTGCGGCCCCGGTGACCGGGTTCAACCTTTACAGCATGTTCGTGGCAGTCGTCGGCGCGATCATCGTGCTGGTGGTGTATCACGCGATCTTCGGCCGGCGCTCGCTCGGACGCTGATCCCCGCACCGGCATCGGCAGGCGACCTTTGGCAACCACCATCCCGGCATGACCGTCGCCGCCCGGCGCGGCGGCATGCCGGGCGAACAGGACAACACCATGCCGGAACAAAAGGGGCAGCCGGTGCCGCCGCCGAAGACCGTCACCCAGGCGCCGGCACCCGACGCGTCGCGGGTCATGACCTTGTTCGTCATGATCGTGGCGACGCTTTACTTCGGCAAGGAGGTGCTGGTCCCGGTCACCCTGGCGCTCCTGCTCGCCTTCGTGCTCGCCCCGCTCACCACGCTGCTGCGCCGGCTGCACCTCGGCAAGGTGCCGTCCGTGCTGCTGGGCGTGATCCTGGCGCTGGGACTGATCGTGGCGATCGGCGGCGTGATCGGGTCGCAGATCGCCGAGCTCGCGTCCGACATCCCGAAATACGCCACGACCGTCGAGACCAAGGTGTCCAACGTCCGCAGCTACACCGTCGGACGCTTGTCCCACCTTGCCGACGCCATCGGCTCGCACCGGTCGCATGGAAACGTCGCCACGGCCGCCACCAACGCCGGCACCCCGACGACCGAGTCGGCGACCAGCGGGACGCGGCCGGCGCCAACAACGGCGGCGCCCGCCGAAACCAGCTCGTCGCCGCTTCAGCTCGCGCGCACCTACCTGTCGCCGATCCTGTCGCCGTTGGCGACGCTTGGCATCGTGTTCGTGGTCGCGGTGTTCGCGCTGCTGCAACGCGAGGACCTGCGCGACCGGCTGATCCGGCTGGTGGGGTCGGACGACCTGCACCGCACCACGCTGGCGATCGACGACGGCGGGCGGCGGCTGAGCCGCTACTTCGTCACCCAGCTCAGCATCAACACCCTGTTCGGCGTGGTGATCGGCCTCGGCCTGCTGGTCATCGGCGTGCCCAACCCGGTGCTGTGGGGCATCCTGTCCGGCCTGCTGCGCTTCGTGCCCTATGTCGGCTCGTTTATCTCCGCCGTGCTGCCGATGGGCCTGGCGGCGGCGGTCGAGCCCGGATGGTCGATGGTGCTGTGGACCGCGGCGCTTTATGTCGTGGTGGAAGGCGTGACCGGGCAGGTGATCGAGCCGATGGTCTATGGCCACGCCACCGGCCTGTCGCCATTCTCCGTGGTGGTGGCGGCGATCTTCTGGTCCTGGGTGTGGGGGCCGGTGGGGCTGATCCTGTCCACCCCGCTCACCCTGTGCCTGGTGGTGATGGGCCGGCACGTGAAGCGGCTCGAGTTCCTGGACGTCATGCTCGGCGACCGCCCCGCCCTGACCCCGGTGGAAAGCTTCTACCAGCGCATCCTGGCCGGCGACGCGGACGAGGCGCAGGACCATGCCGAGGCGCTGCTGCGGGAATGCTCGCTCACCACCTACTACGACGAGGTGGCGCTGAAGGGCATGCAGCTCGCCGCCAACGACGCCCGGCGCGGCACCCTGGGCCACGACGCGCTGGACCGGGTCAACGCCACCATCCGCTCGCTGGTGGACGGCCTGGCCAACGAGGAGGACGAGGAGCCGCCGCCGCCCAAGCGCGGCAAGGAAGCGGTCGAGCCGCCGGATGACGGCCATCCGCCGACGCAGACCCACGCGCATCCGGACAGCCTCGAAGGCGACCAGCACAGCCTGCCGCCGGTCTGGCGCGGCGAGGGCGCGGTGCTGTGCATCGCCGGTCGCGGCCCGCTGGACGAGGCGGCGTCGGCGATCCTGGCGCAGCTGGTCGGCAAGCACGGGCTGGGTTCGCGCTTGGTGGGCTATGGCGAGGTGTCGCGGGAGCGGATCGAGACGCTGGACGTGTCCGGCGTGGCGATGGCCTGCATCTCCTATCTCGACATCAGCGGCAGCCCGTCGCACCTGCGCTACCTGATGCAGCGCCTGCGCCAGCGCCTGCCGCGCGGCACCCCGATCCTGGTCGGGCTGTGGCCTGCGGAGGACTCGACCCTGATCGACATGGCGGTGCAGCGCTCGATCGGCGCCGACTACTTCACCAGCTCGCTGGCCGAAGCGGTGACCGCCTGCGTCGACGCCGCCCGCAAGGCGGAAACCGCCCAGGCCGCGTGAACGGCGTTCATGGTTGCAGCGCCGCCCGGTCGCGGCGCTGCGGGCAACCGCTCGGCGTTCACTCGCCAGCGAGGCGCAGCCCGAACTGCTGGGCGAGCTGGCTGCGGTAGGCGCGCTGTCGCATGCGGTCGGCGTCCAGGATCGCCGGCTGGCGTCCGATCAGGCGATGGATGCGGGCGATCTCGCCCAGGTGCTTCTGGGCGGCGAGGCGGTGGGTGGTGCTGTCGCCGTGCCTGCGGTGGATGTTCAGGGGCTCGGCGACATACGCCACCTGGGCGCCCGGCTGGTCGAGCAGCTCGATGTACAGCCGCCAGTCCCCGGCGACGCGGAACGACAGCAGCTCGTCGCCGAGGCGATGGAGCGCGGCACGCAGCGCCTGGCGCTCGAACAGCACGCCGCTGGCGTTCAGGATCAGGTTGCGCTCGCTGAGGCAGGACCGCACGAAGGCGGGACCCTCGTGCAGGCCGTCCTCGTCGAGCGTGGTGCCGGCGGTGGTGGCGTAGTACGGCTTGTAGCTGTCGGACACGGTGGTGCCGTCGGAGTCCACGGCGCGGCTGTCGCAGAACGCCATCACCGCGCGCGGCGCCCCGTCCAGCGCCTGGGCCAGGGTTTCCAGCATGCGCGGGTCGGCGGCGTCGTCGGCCTCGGCGATCCAGATCCAGTCGCCCTTGGCTTCCGCCACCGCACGCTGCCATTGCCTGAACACGGAGCCGGAGTTGCGCGCTCGCCCGACCACCCGGACCTGCCGGTCCCAGTCCGCCGCCGCGGCCCGTGCCTCGGACACGCTGTCGTCGGCGGACGCGTCGTCCAGCACGATCACCTCGTGCACCGGATGCCCCTGGGCGAAGATCGAGGCCAGGCGCTGTCGCATGTAGCGGGCATAGTTGAAGCTCGGCACCACCACCGAGATGCGCCGCATCGACGGCTGCGCCAGCGCCAGCAGGCGGCCGACGTAGCGGTCGAAGCAGAGCTGCCGCGCCACCTGGCGGCCGCTTCGGGCGCGCTCGGCGGCGGGCCTGTCATGGCAGTCCTGGGCCAGGGACAAGGCCACGCGGGCCAGGGTGGCGACGTCGCCGAGCGGCGCCAGGGCGCCGCTGTCGAAGCGCTGCAGCAGCTCCGGGGTGCCGCCGCTGCCTTCGAACGCCGCCACCGGCAGGCCGCTGGCCAGCGCCTCCATCACCACGCTGGGCAGCGGGTCCTCGCGCGAGGTCAGCACGAAAACGTCGGCGGCGCTGAGATGGTCTGGCGCATCGGGAACGTGGCCCGGCATGTGGAAGGTGCCGGTGGCGATCGCCGCATCCAGCTCGGCGCGCAGATAGGTGTGCAGGCCGGGATCGACGTCGCCCAGCCACAGGCAGTGGATGCGACGGTGGCGGCGCCGTCCGCCCGCGGTGCGCGCCGACAGCAGGCGCCACAGCTGCAGGAACAGGTCGAAGCCCTTGCGCATGTCGGCATAGCCGACGCCGATCAGCAGCAGGTCGCCGGTCTCGACCCCGAACTGGGCACGGAACGCGTCGCGGTGTCGGGCGGAATAGCGCGCCGACGCGTACAACCCTTGCGGGATCTGGGCGGTCCGGTCGTCCGGCACCGGCACCAGGGCGCGCACCGCGTCCTGCACGGCCGCGGCCGGGAACACGACGGTGGCCGCGCGGCCGGCGGCGTCGCGCAGGGCCGGAAGCAGTCCCTTCTCGCCCAGCAGCGCCGGCAGCTCGTGCACCAGCAGGATGAACGGGATGCCGGCCTGCGCCAGGTGGCGGCCGACTGGGGCGGACGCGGCGCTGTTGACCGCGGCGCCCGAGAAGCCGGCGACGCGGAGCGCCTCCAGGTGGGCCGGCAGGCGGGGGTCGTCGGCACCCATCACGGTTGTGCGGCCGACCGACTCGTAGCCGGGCAGCAGCGCGCCGCCGTCCAGAAGCAGGAAGGCGATCTCGACGCCGTGGCAGCGCTTGAGCTGCCGGCCGACATGCAGCAGCAGCGACTGCGCCCCGGCGGGAAACGCGTCGTGGCCGACCAGCAGCACCCGGCCCTGCGCCGACGGGCGCCCGAAGCCGGTGACGGCGCGGCCGGTGGCGTTCAGGTAGGCGGAGCCGAAATGCAGGTCCGGCTCCAGGTAGGCGCCCTCGGCCCACTCGTTCCAGGCGTTGACGCACACGATCGCCTCGCCATGGAACGGGTGCGCCCCGGCCTGCCGCACCAGGCCCTCGAGCCAGGTCTCGTACTTGGCCGGGGTGGCGCCATGCAGCACCAGGCCGCTGCCCTGGCGGCGGGCGTCGTTGTCCCAGGACGGGGCGGCGGTGCGGATCAGGGGGAACGGCGCCGGCTGCTCGGCGAGTGCTGCGCGCACCACCTCGTCGTAGTCGTACACCTGGCCGGTGAAGTCGGTGTCGAGCATGTTCAGCCCGGTGTTGATCGTGGACAGCCCGCCCACCAGCTTGTGCGGCGGGAACTCCACCGCGCCGTCGAGGCCGTAGGCGCGAGGGTCGTTGTCGCCGAAGGATTGCGACATCACGAACAGCGGGTCCTCGTTCGCGCGTCCCTGGAACAGGGTGCGCCAGCGGGCGATGGTGTCGGCGGCGTCCGGGATCAGGGCGATGCGGTAGATCATCAGCAGCGGGCGGCCGCCGACGCGTATGTAGCGCCGGTCGGCGAAGTGGCGGGCGAAGCAGTCGACCAGCGCCAGCTCGTCCTCCGGCCGGAAGTCCTGGCTGATCAGCACGTCCTCTTCCGAGCCGTCCCAGCGCCGGGTCCAGTTCTCGTTGGCCCACATCAGGCAGAACGGAAGATCGAGGCTGCGGTCGGCGAGCAGCGCCTCCAGCGGGCCGTCGAGCAGGCGCTCGCGGTTGAACCAGTAGAAGTAGAACACGAAGCCCTCGATCCCGGCGGCACGCGCCATCTCCGCCTGGCGACGCAGGGTGTCGGTGCCTTCCAGGCGGTAATGCCCGAGGTCGCGCGGGACGCGCGGCTGGTAGTGGCCGGCGAAGCGCGGCAGCCCGCGCTGGACGTTGGTCCACTCGGTGAAGCCGTCGCCCCACCATTCGTCGTTGCGGCGCACGGCGTGGAACTGCGGCAGGTAGTAGGCCAGCACGCGGGCCCGCCTGGACGCGGTTTCGGGCAGCGGGCGCCTGGTCTCGAAGCACGGGCCCGGCTGGGTGTGGCGGCGCACCTCGCGCGCGGTGGTGGTTTCGCCGGCGGGCAGGCTCGGATGCACCCCCGGCCGGTCGCGGTTGGCCAGGTAGTGCAGCAGCGGGTTGGCCTCGATCTCGCCGCCGAGGTAGCGCTGCCGGTAGAAGGCGGGATCGAAGCCGGCGAACGGGCGGCGGCTTTCGCGGAAGCCCTGCACCATGTAGTGCTCGAGCGGGTCGAGCCCGGCCTCCGCGACGTCCGGATAGGCGCGCAGGTAGAACGGGCTGTCGAACTCGGCCATGGCGCTGTGCGTGCCGCTGCCGCGGTTGAGCAGGTAGTGGCGCAGCGCATGCATGCCCTCGGGAACCGTGTAGGTGGCCTTGTACCAGGCCGGGTCGAACCAGGCGCTGGGACGGCGGCCTTCCGCCTCGCCGCGAAGCAGGTAGTGCAGCAGGGGATCGATCCCGTCCCTGGCCACGTCCGGGTGCTGCGACAGGTACCAGGCCGGGTCGAAGTAAAGGTTGGGCTTGCGGCCTTCGCGCCAGCCATGGGCGTGGTAGTGCGCCATCGCGTTCGCGCGCATGGAGGCCATGTCGGGATTGCAGGCGACGTAGTACTCCACGTCGAACAGGCCGGACCGGTCGAGGAGGTGCAGCGCGCCGGCGGGATCGGCGCCCACCTGCTGGACCGCATACTGGGCGGAAGTCATCCCTGCTCCTGGCGAGTCCACGAGTTAACAAAGCGTTACTCACGCTAACGCGGGACAATCGTTACGGCAAGGGTTCGTTTCGGTAAGCTGCCTATCTGGACGCCTCAGGGGCTGGTGCGGGAGGAGGTTCAGTTCACCGTCATGCGCGCCACGTCGTGCACGTTGCGGGCGGCGGTGCGGTCGCCCGGAACCACCAGGTCGGCGTGCCCCGCCGCCATCACCACCAGCACCGGGTCGGCGGTTCCGTCGGGATCGAGCTCGCCGAACGAGAAGGCGACCTGGTAGCCGTCCCGACCGGACACGGTGAGGGTGTGGCGCAGGATCGCGTGCTTGGCCGGCTCGTTCCGCGGTCCGGCCTGCAGCAGCAGGTCCCACAACCGCACCCCGCTCGGCCGGCCGTGGCTCACCCCGTGCCCGGTGGCCTGGTTCACCGGAACGCTGACCACCGGAAGCCGCGCCAGCGCCGAGAGGTCGAGCGGGCCCGGATGGGCCACCGCCCCGTCGAGCACGAGCGGCGCGGAAGCGGATGCGGCCGGCTGCGCCCGTAACGGAATGGCGGGCAGCAGCGCAGCCAGCACGACGATCAACGCGATCAGGTTGGTGGACATGTCGGGCTCGCCTTTCGTGGGGTGCACACAGGATGGCGCGTCGAAGGGTTCATGCCGAGACGGGATCCTGCTTGCGTCTTGGCGACGGGTCGGCATGATCCGGCGCATGAGCGAGTTCCGTCCGCCGCTGCCGCCCTTCACCCGCGACACCGCGCGGCAGAAGGTGCGCGCGGCGGAGGATGGCTGGAACCGGCGCGACCCGGAGGCGGTGGCGCTGGCCTACACCGCGGACAGCCGCTGGCGGAACCGGGCGCTGTTCTTGTCCGGCCGTCCGGCCATCGTGTCGTTTCTGCGCACCAAGTGGCAGGCGGAGCGGGAGTACCGGCTGATCAAGGAGTTGTGGGCCTTCGGCGCGGACCGGATCTCCGTGCGCTTCGCCTACGAGTTCCATGACGAAGCCGGTAGTTGGTTCCGGGCCCATGGCAACGAACAATGGGAGTTCGACGCCGACGGGCTGATGCGCAGGCGGGAAGCCAGCATCAACGATTGTCCGATCATGCAAGCCGACCGGCTGTTCCGCTGGCCGCTCGGGCCTCGCCCGCACGGGCATCCGGGCCTGGCCGAGCTGGACCTGTAGAACCGGGCGAACGACCCAGGATCGGGAAACGCGCCTGTTGTGCGGGCGGAACCGGCTTTGGCCGAACATCGGGGAGTTCCGGGCGGCGGATCGCCGGTGTGGCGCGCGCTGGCGCCCTTCCGGCTCCAGCCCCTGGCCGCGGGCATCCCGAGCTGTCGCTCCGCCTCGCGACGGCGGCTCGTCACGGCATCCGGAGCCCGAACCGCGCGCAGGCTGTCCGTTATCGGCAGAGCGGCGCTCCCGTCGGACGCGGTCGCGTGTTGCGCCTTTGCGCCGCCTGCAGCTCCGCAACCCGCTCCGCCTGGTTCCGTTCGGACCCGCAGGCGTGATCGTCGCCCGGCCTGCCACAGGCTCGGCGAGGCGCAACCGGGGGAGAACGGATGATGGAAATCAGGCGGGCGGGCAGCCAGCCTTCCGGCCAGGGTCCGGCCGACTGGTTCACCGGAACGGTGCGGATCGATCCGCTGTTCAGCGCGCCCGATCCGGCACGGGTGGGTGCGGCGCTGGTCACCTTCGAGCCGGGAGCCCGGACCGCGTGGCATACCCATCCGCTCGGCCAAACCCTGATCGTGACCGCCGGCTGCGGCTGGGTGCAGCGGGACGGGGGCCCGGTCGAGGAGATACGGCCCGGCGACGTGATCTGGTTTCCGCCGGGCGAGAAGCACTGGCACGGCGCCTCCGCAACCACCGCCATGAGCCACGTCGCCGTCCAGGAGCGGCTGGACGGTTCGCCGGCGCACTGGATGGAGCACGTGGACGACGCGCAGTACCGGCGCTGACGGTCCGTTGGCAGGAGTGGACGCGGATGAGCCGGTCCGCGGCGGAAGCGGGTCCGGGCTGAAACGGAATCGGACCGCTGCCCTCCGGCTCGCGGGCACGGGTGCGATCGCGGTCCCGGTTCGGCAGGCGGCGGAGCGCGACGCGCGGCGACCGGCAGCCGTGCCGCCCGACGGGATCATGCGCCCGTCACGGAACAGCCGGTCCGCCTCCGGCCTGTATGCCGCCGCCGACGCCCATGCCGCCATTCGCGCCGCCGGGCCCCATGCCGCCGTCGCCGCGGTCGTCCGGCAGGTCCGGCCCGGTGGCGCGGTCGATCAGGAGCGGCGGGTTCGAGCCGTCCGGGAGCGGGCCGCAGCCCGACAGGAGGAGGACGAGCGCCACGGAGGCGACGGCCGGACGGTTCCGTCCCGGTTCTCGCGCCGCCGCCGTCATTCCTTCTCTCCGTCGCGCGTCAGGAAGCGCTCGAACGCCGCCAGGGTGGAGCCGGACACGTGGTGCTCGATGCCTTCGGCGTCTGCTTCCGCGTCCGCTTCCGGCACGCCCACCGCGCGCAGCAGCGCCACCACCACCCGGTGGCGGCGGCGCACCGTGGCGGCCAGGGCGAGGCCGGCCTCGGTCAGCGCCACGCCGCGATACGGCAGGCTGGTCACCAGCCCTTCCCGTCCCATGCGCACGATGCACTTGATCACGCTGGCATGCGACACGCCGAGATGGCGGGCCAGCGCCGTGGGCCCCACCAGCGCGCCTTCCGCGCCGAGGTCGGCGATCAGCTCCACGTAGTCTTCCAGCAGCACCCGTGTCTGCGCGGTGCGCGCCCGGTCGTGGTGCTCGGCCTGCACCGGCCTGTGGTCGTCCGGAGGTGGGGGAGGAGCAGGAAACGGAGCACGGTTCATCGCGATGCGGAGTCTAGCGCCGTTGTGGCGGTTGACCGAATTGTAGCCCAAGCTACATTGTCGGCATGACCACCCTCAGCGAGCGCACCCGCTTCACCCTGAGCGAGACGCTGGCTGGGCGTTCGCGTGGCCTGCGCAGCGTGGTGGCGCTGGCCGGGCCGGCGCTTGTGGCCTCCGTGGCCTATGTCGATCCCGGCAACTACGTCACCAACATCCAGGCCGGCGCCCGCTACGGCTACGCCCTGCTCTGGGTGGTGCTGCTGGCCAACGTGATCGCGATGTTCTTCCAGGCGCAGTCGGCGCGGCTCGGCATCGTCACCGGGCGCAACCTGGCCGAGCTGTGCCGCGACCGCTACCCGCGTCCCGTCGTGGTGGCGATGTGGGTCCTGACCGAGCTGGCGGCGATGGCGACAGACCTCGCCGAGTTCGTCGGCGGCGCGGTCGGGCTGTCGCTGCTTCTGCGCGTCGGGCTGATGCCGGCGATGGCGGCGATGGGCGTGCTGACCATGCTTCTGCTCGGCATGCAGCGCCGCGGCTTCCGCCCGCTGGAGGTGGTGATCGCGTCCCTGGTGAGCGTGATCAGCGTCAGCTACCTGGGCGAGCTGCTGATCGTGCCGGCCGACTGGGGGGCGGTGGCTCGGCACAGCCTCGTGCCCGCCCTGCCGGATGGCGGCGCGATCGCGCTGTGCATCGGCCTGGTGGGCGCCACGGTGATGCCGCACGCGATGTATCTCCATTCCAGCCTGACCCAGGACCGGGTGGTGCTGCGCGACGACGACGCCCGGGCGCGGATGATCCGCTATTCCAACCGCGAGGTGGTGTTCGCGCTGACGGTGGCGGGGCTGGTCAACATGGCCATGGTGGTGATGGCCGCCTGCTTCCACGGCAGCCATTCCGACATCGCCAGCCTGGACGGGGCGTTCCACACCCTGACGCCGCTGCTCGGCCGGGCGGCGGCGCTGATCTTCCTGTTGTCGCTTCTCGCGTCGGGGCTGTCGAGCTCGCTGGTCGCGACCATGGCCGGGCAGGTGGTGATGCAGGGCTTCATCCGCACCCGGATTCCGATCTGGCTGCGCCGGCTCGTCACCATGCTGCCGTCCTTCGTGGTGATCGGGCTCGGCGCCGACGTGACCAGCGCGCTGATCTGGAGCCAGGTGGTGCTGAGCTTCGTGCTGCCGCTGCCGATGGTCACGCTTCTGCTGATCGGGCGCGACGCCCGGGTGATGGGGCGGTTCCGCATGAGGGGGCGCACCCTGCTCGTCACCGGGGCGATGGTGGGCTTCGTGTGCCTGCTGAACGCCGCCCTGCTGCTGCAGACCGCGGGCCTGCTGCCCGGCTGACCGCGGGCCAGGCCCTGCGGCGCCGGGCCTTGCGGGGCCGGACGGCATTTGCTGCAACCGTGTCACCGTTCGAGGAACCGCGACACGATGCCCTTCACGTCCAGCCTGACCCTGGGCCATCTCGGCACGCCCCAGCACGAGGCCGCCGCCGCGGCGGTGCTGCGCGTGCTGGAAGCGCACGACCTCGAGGTGGACATGGTGGCGGCGGCCGATCGCGACGCGCTGGCCCGGCAGGCCGAGGACGGCCGGATCGACCTGCTGGCGACCGCGTGGCTGCCGGACCTCGACGCCGCGCTGCGGGACGGCCTGGTCGACCGGAAACGGATGGACGTGCTGGGCGGGGTGCTCTACCGGCCGTTCCTGTTGTGGGCGGTGCCGGCAGCGCTGGACCTGCCGGGGCTCGACTCGATCGCCGACCTGCTCCGGCCGGAGATCGCGGCACGGCTCGACCGGACGATCGTGCTGCCGCGCCGGCTGCATGCGCAGGCGGTCCGCGCCGCCAAGGGCTACGGGATCGAGGCAGCCGGCTACCGGCTGGAGGTGCTGGACGACGAGGCGGCGTTTGCGCAGGCCGACGCCGTGCTCGGCGCCGGACGTGCCGCGGTGCTGCCGTTGTGGCAGCCGCACGCCCTGGCGCATGGCGGCCGGCTGCGTGCGCTGGCCGACCCGCAGGGAATGCTGGGCGGGCCGCAGGAAGCGCGGCTGCTGCTGCGCGCCGGCCTGCGCGCCACCCTGGACCCGGACCTGCTGGACGAGCTCGACGAGCTCACCCTGGGCAACCCGGTGGTGAGCGCGCTGGAGCACGCCATGCGCCGGGACGGCATGAGCGCCGACGAGGCCGCCGAGGCCTGGCAGCGCGGCCGCCTGACCCCGCGTGCGTAAGCCCGCTGCGCGCGCCGCACGCCGGAACCGGCGACGCGCCGGGCGCCGCTGCGTCCGCTTTCCCCGACCGGATCGCCCGGAACCGGGCCGCTCGTGACCGAGTCGTCCGCGAGCGGTCAGGCCGCGATCATCGTGTTCGGCGCCGGGGTGCGTGCCGATGGCAGCCCTACGC
>CAXTMS010000031.1:0-3096 GCA_964245345.1 uncultured Acetobacteraceae bacterium
TTCTTCACCCCGCCGACCGGCGTGCGCGGGTTGGTGGCGGTGAAGCCGTTGACGAACACCCCGCCTGCTTCCAGCCGAGGGGCGATCCGCAGGGCCTTCTCCGTGTCCCGCGTCCACAGGTTGCTGCTCAGCCCGTACTCGCTCCGGTTGGCGAGCGCCACCGCGTGCTCCTCGTCCCGCGCCACCACCAGGGCCGCGACCGGGCCGAACACTTCCTCGTCGAACGCGGCCATGCCCGGCTCCACCCCACCGAGCACGGTCGGCTCGTAGAACCAGCCGGGCCGGTCCACCACCCGGCCGCCCAGAAGCAGCGTCGCCCCCTGCGCGACCGAGCGCGTCACCTGGTCGTGCACCCCGTCCCGCAGGTCGTCCCGCGCGATCGGCCCGATCGTGCTCGCTTCGTCGGTGGGATCGCCCGCCTTGACCTGCCGGGCGGCCTCCACGAACCGCGCGGTGAACTCGTCCGCGATCGGCGCTTCCAGGATCAGCCGCTTGGCGGCGAGGCACACCTGGCCGGCATTGGCATAGCGGCCGGTGATCGCAAATTGCACCGCGTCGGCGACGTTCGCGTCGGCCAGCACGATGAACGGGTCGATGCCGCCCAGCTCCAGCACCGACTTCTTCAGGTGCCGACCCGCCAGCGCCGCCACCGCCGCACCCGCGCGCACGCTGCCGGTCAGGGTCACGCCGGCGATGCGGCCGTCGGCGATCACCCGCTCGATCCCCTCGTTGCCGACGTTGAGCACCGAGAACACCCCCTGCGGCAGCCCGGCCTCCTGCCACATCTCGCGCATCAGCAGGGCGCAGCGCGTCACGTTAGGGGCGTGCTTCAGCATGAAGCCGTTGCCCGACAGCATGATCGGCACGGCGGCGCGGATCGTCTGCCACAACGGCAGGTTCCACGGCATGATGCCGAGGATGGTGCCGACCGGCAGGAAGGACACGTGCACCCGGTCGTCGCCGTCGACGGCGACCGGCTCGTCGGCCAGCATCGCCGGGCCGTGCTCGGCATACCAGGCGGCGGTGGCGGCGCACTTCTCGACTTCCGCGCCCGCTTCGCGAAGCGTCTTGCCCATTTCCCGCGTGATGACCGCTGCCGCCTCGCCCGCCCGCCGTCGCAGCACGGCGGCGAGACGGTGGTACACCGCCGCCCGCTCCGCCACCGGCACCGTGCGCCAGTCCCGGAACGCGGCTTCGGCCTGCGCGAGCAGGCGCTCGACTTCGTTGTCGGTCTGGAACGGGAAGCGCTCGATCTCCTCGCCGGTGGCCGGGTTGCGGGAAACGGCTGCCTGGTTGGCCATGGGAACGCTCAGCCGGGCCGGGTCAGTGCTTCTCCACCGAGGCGCGATAGATCGCGTCGATCGACTGGCCCAGCCGCGCGTCGAACGCTTCGTCGCTCATGTCCCGCGTCAGGCCCTCGACCAGGGCGCGGGAAAAGGAGGCGATCATGCCGTGGTTGGCGCTCAGGTGCTGGCACGCTTCCGTCAACGGATAGCCGCCGGACAGCGCCACCACGCGCGCCACGCCCTTGTGCGCGACCAGCGGCGCATACAGGTCCGGCACGTCCGGGATGGTCACCTTGAGCATCACCTGCTCGCCCGGGGGCAGGGCGTCGAGCGCCTTTGTCAGCTCGGCCAGCAGGATCGCTTCCGCGCCGGCCTTGTCCGGGCTCTTGATCAGCACTTCCGGCTCCAGGATCGGCATCAGCCCGGCTTCGCTGATCTGCCGGCCGATGGCGAACTGCTGCTGGACGATGGCGGCGATGCCGCCCCGGTCGGCCAGGTTGACCACCGAGCGCATCTTGGTGCCGAACACCCCGAGCCCCTTGGCGCGCGCCAGCAGCGCGTCGAGGTCCGGGATCGGCTTCATCAGGCTGACGCCGTTGGCCTCCTTTTCCAGCCCCTTGTCGACCTTCAGGTAGGGCACCACGCCGCGGTCCTGCCACAGGAAGGCGGGCACCGGCTTGCCGTGCGCTTCCCCGTCCATGGTGGCCTCGAACAGGATGGCGCCGATCACCTTGGTCCCGGTGAACGCCGGCGCGCTCATGATGCGCACGCGCATCTCGTGCACCAGCTTGAACATTTCCGCGTCGCCCTCGTAGGCGTCCTCCGGGATGCCGTACTGGCGCAGCGCGCCGGGGGTGGAGCCGCCGCTCTGGTCGAGGGCGGCGATGAAGCCGTTCTTGCCGCAAGCCTGGGCCAGCATGGTGGTGTCGGACATGGTGGTCATCCTCGTGGTGTTCGCCTGGAATCGATGAACGGCGAAACGGACATGTGCCGCGGCCGGTTCCGACGGCATCGTATCCGTCAGCCCTGCAGGCTGCGCTCGGCCGCGGTCAGGGTGTTGCGAAGCAGGCAGGCGATGGTCATCGGCCCGACCCCGCCCGGCACCGGGGTGAGGCGGCCGGCGCGGCCGATCGCTTCCTCGTGCACCACGTCGCCGACCAGCCGCGAGCGGCCGTCCGCGGTGGTGATGCGGGTGATGCCGACGTCGATCACGGTGGCGCCGGGCTTGATCCAGTCGCGACGCACCAGGCCCTTCTTGCCGGTGGCGACCACCAGGATGTCGGCGAGGCAGGCCAGCGCCCCCACGTCCGGCGTCGCGGCGTGGCACACGGTGACGGTGCATTCCTCCTGCAGCAGCAGCTGCGCCATCGGCCGGCCGACCAGGTTGGACTTGCCCACCACCACCGCGTGCAGGCCCTTCAGGGTGCCGAGCTCGGCGCGCAGCAGCAGCAGGCAGCCGAGCGGGGTGCAGGGCACCAGCCCGTGCTGGCCCAGGGTGACGCGGCCGACGTTCATCGGGCCCAGCCCGTCCACGTCCTTGGCCGGATCGATCGCGCCGGTGACGGCGCTGCTGTCGATCCCGGTCGGCAGCGGCAGCTGCACCAGGATGCCGTGCACCAGGGGGTCGGCGTTCAGGGCGGCGATCAGCGACAGCAGCTCGGACTGGCGGGTGGAGCCGGGCAGCACGTGGGCGAAGGAGCGCATGCCCACGTCGCCGGTATGGGCGATCTTGTTGCGGACATACACCTCGCTGGCCGGGTTGCTGCCGACCTGCACCACGGCGAGGCCGGGCACCACGCCCTGCCGCTCG
>CAXTMS010000031.1:3196-22544 GCA_964245345.1 uncultured Acetobacteraceae bacterium
TCGGCGGGCAGGTGCGGCTCGATCGCTTCCGGGGTCATGGGGCCCTCCTGGCTCGTCCCGAGATCCGGCCCGGCTGGAACCGTTGCCGCGATCGGGGCAGGATGCGGCGCATGAAGCCCATACGGAAGAACTTCGGCAGCGACAACGTCGGTCCGATCAGCCCAGCCATCCTCGACGCCCTGGTCGCGGCCAACACCGGGACCGTGCCCTCATACGGCGGCGACCCCTGGACCGCACGGCTGCAGCAGGTGGTGCGCGATGCGTTCGAGGCGCCGGATGCGGAGGTGTTCGCGGTGGCGACCGGCACCGCGGCCAACGCGCTCGCGCTGTCGGCGCTGGTGCCGCCCTATGGCGGGGTGTATTGCGACCAGTCCGCGCACATCGAGAACGACGAGTGCGGCGCGCCCGAGTTCTTCACCGGCGGCGCCAAGCTGCTGACCCTGCCGAGCCTGGACGGCAAGCTGTCGCCGGCGGTGCTGCGGGCCAACCTGGAAGCGAGCCGGGCGATCGGCGTGCACAAGAGCCGCCCCACCGCCATCAGCATCACCCAGGCGACCGAATGGGGCACCACGTACTCGCTGGACGAGGTGCGGGCGATCGGCGACACGGCGCGGAGCCTCGGCCTGTCCCTGCACATGGACGGCGCCCGCTTCGCCAACGCCCTGGTGACGCTCGGCTGCACCCCGGCCGACATCACCTGGCGCGCCGGGGTCGACGTCCTGTCGCTGGGGGCGACCAAGAACGGGGCGATGGCGGCGGAAGCGGTGGTGTTCTTCCGGCCGGGCTTGTCGGAAGAGTTCGCGCGCCGGCGCAAGCGGGCCGGGCACCTGTGGTCCAAGGCGCGCTACCTGAGCGTGCAGCTGGTCGCCTACCTCCAGGACGACCTTTGGCTCGACAACGCCCGGCAGGCCAACGCCATGGCGACGCGGCTGGCCGACGGGCTGCTCCGGGTCGACGGTGGCAGCCTGCTGCATCCGGTGCAGTCCAACGAGGTGTTCGCGGTGCTGCCGGAGCCGACCATCGCCCGGCTGGAAGCGCAGGGGTTCCTGTTCTACCGCTGGTACCTGCCGCAGGGGCTGGAGGTGGAGCCGGGCCGCCTGCCGATCCGGCTGGTCACCGGCCTCGACACCGAGGCGGCCGACGTGGACGCGCTGCTGGCGGCGGCTGGCTGAAGCGGACCAGGCAGGGTGACGCCGGACGCCCGTTCGTCCTCCGCGTTCCGGCTACCGGCACCGCCCGAAGGCGTCAGGCCTCCGCCAGCCGGTACAGCACCCGCACCCAGGAGCGGGTGCCGCGGTGGAAGCTGTCGAGGTCGTACTTCTCGTTCGGCGAATGGATCCGGTTGTCGGCCTTGGCGAAGCCGATCAGCAGGCTGTCCATGCCAAGCGCTTCCTGCAGGTCGCGCACCACCGGGATCGAGCCGCCGCTGCCGATCATCGCGGCCGGAACCCCCCATTCCTCGCCGAGCGCTGCCAGCGCCGCCTTGAGGTGCGGGCCGTCGATCGGCACCGTGCTGGCGCGCGAGGCGCCATGGGAGTGGAACGACACGTCGCAGTCGGACGGGATGCGTGACCGGACGTGGTCGCGGAACGCGTCGCGGATCGCTTCCGGGTCCTGGCCGCCCACGGTGCGGAACGACACCTTGGCCGACGCCTTGCCGGGCAGCACGGTCTTGAAGCCTTCCCCGCCATAGCCGCCGGTGATGCCGTTGATCTCGCAGGTGGGCCGCGCCCAGGTCTGCTCCAGGGCGCTGTAGCCGGCCTCGCCGGCCGGGATCGACAGGCCGATCGGGCCGAGCAGGCGGGAGTCGGGCCCGACGATCTGTCGCCAGTCCTGCCGCACCGACGCGGGAAGCTCGGCCACCCCGTCGTAGAAGCCGGGCAGGGTGACGCGGCCGTTCGCGTCGCGGAGCGTGGCCAGGATCTCGACCAGCAGGTGCAGCGGGTTGCGCGCGGCGTTGCCGTACAGCCCGGAATGCAGGTCGCGGTCGGCGCAGGTGATGGTGATCTCCTCGCCGACCAGGCCGCGCAGCATGGTGGTGACGGCCGGGACGCCGCCTTCCAGCATGTCGGTGTCGCAGATCAGGGCGATGTCGGCCTTGAGCTCCGCGGCATGCGCTTCCAGGAACGGGCGCAGGCTCGCGCCGCCGCTTTCCTCCTCGCCTTCCAGCAGGATGGTGATGCGCAGCGGGTAGCGGCCGTCGGCGGCGCGTATCGCCCGCAGCGCTTCCAGAAAGGTCATGACCTGCCCCTTGTCGTCGGAAGCGCCGCGGGCGGTGATGCAGCGCCCGCCGGCACCCTCCGACAGCACCGGCTCGAACGGGGGGTTGGTCCACAGCGACACCGGATCGACCGGCTGCACGTCGTAATGGCCGTAGAACAGGACGTGCGGACCGGTGGACGCCGCGGGACCGGCGAAGGCAGGATCGTGGGCGACCACGATCGGCAGCCCGGGCGTGTCGCGCACGCTGGCCTCGAAGCCCAGGGACAGGAGGTCGCGGCACAGCCAGTCCGCGGCACGCCGGCAGTCCGGCGCGTGCGCGGGCTGGGTGGAGATGCTGGGAATGCGCAGCAGCGCGAACAGCCGCTCCAGGCTGGCCTCGAGCGCCCTGTCGACGTGGTCCAGGGCGGAAGCGGGGGAAGAAGCGGGAGAAGCGGATGGGATGGCGTTCATGACGGCATGGTGCGCCGGGACGCGCCGCTTGTCAGCCGTCTCCCCTGCGGCAAGCCGCCTGCCGTGCCGGCCCGCGTTCAGGCGGCAGGCGCTTCCCCGGCCCGGATCGCCTGGGCGGCGGCGGCGCGCTTGTTCTGCCAGAACGCCACGAAGTCGATCGGCTGCAGCATCACCGGCGGGAACCCGGCTTCGCGGGTGATGTCGGCCAGCACGGCGCGGGCGAACGGGAACAGCAGGCGCGGGCATTCGGCGAACAGCATCGGCTCCACCACGTGCTGCGCCACGTTCTGCAGGGTGAAGATGCCGCAATAGGCCAGCTCGACCACGAAGGCGGTGGCGGGCGGCTCCGCGTTCTCGACCGGCGGATGGATGGTGGCGGTGCATCCCAGCAGCAGCGACACCTCGTAGACCGGATGGCCTTCCTGCGCCCGGCGTGCCTGCACGTCCAGGCTGAGCGTCACGTGCGGGCGGAGGTTCTGCACCGTGTAGATGCCGGGCGCGCCCGGAACGTGGAACACCATGTCGCGGACGTACTGGTTGCTCAGCACCAGGGGCGGCACGGCCGGGCTCGCAGGGGAGGTGCCGCCGCCGACGCTGTCGATCGGTTTGTCTGACATGGCTCACATCGTTGTTGTTCGGGCTTGGACGTTCGAAACGTGACCCTACAGGAGCGGGGTCAACCGGGCGAGGCCAGCCGGCGGACGGGGCTCAGATGAAGCGGCCGCGCAGGAAGCCCAGCGCCGGAAGCGGGGTCCAGGAGCGCGGCAGGTCGGCGCGCCGGATCGGCGCGATGCTGTAGCGGGGGATCGGCTGGCGCGCGCTGCGCAGGAAGTGCGCGTACGCCCTGACCTGTTGTTCGCGCCAGTCCCGGTCGGCCAGGGCGGCGTCGCGGCTGGGATAGATCTCGGCGATGCGGCTGGTCCGGCCGGCTTCCGCCATCACCGCCCAGATCCGGTCCTCGCGCGGACGCTCGTCGCCGGACGAGACGCGCGAGAAGGGGATGATGTCCGTCATGCGGCGCGTGTCCGGTTTGGCGGAGCGGAAGCCATCGCAGCCGACGAGACCATGGCTCCTTCCCGCCGGCAAGGGCCCGGCTGCAACCCGTGCCGCCGGGCTCCGTTGCTTGGGAGAACGATCCAGACCGGTTTGAGGACGCCATCATGAGCACCAGCGAGAAGATCCCCGCCACCGACCGCTCCCGCGGCGGTCCGGGCAGCAGCCACGTCGACACCAGCGGCAAGCACCAGGACTCCGCCGGCGCGCACCACCAGCACACCCCGGCGGACAAGAAGCACCCGCGCGAGGACGCCAACAGCGGCAACCACGGCACCAGGCACGAGCGTCACGAGCCCGGCGAAGGACGCCGGTCCTAGCCGAACCCTTGCAGCGGCGGCGGCGCGACGATAGGAGCCGGTCATGCTTCGCCTGATCCTGACGCTGCCGTTCCTGATCCTGCTGGTCGTGTTCGTGCTGTTCAACCAGACGCCGGGCGCGATGGAGCTGCCTTACCTGTCGTGGCAGTCCTCCGTGGGCGTGATCGCGCTGATCACGGCGGTGATCTTCTTCCTGGTCGGTGCCCTGTTCGTGTGGTTCGCCGAGCTGCGGCAGCGCCGCCGCGCCAGGCGGGCGGAGCAGCAGGTGCGGACGCTGGAAGGACAGATCGCCGAGCTGCGCACGCAGCTGTCGCAGTCGGTGGCGCAGAACGTCGCCTATCACGGCACCACCACGATCGCGACGCATCCGGCTCCGGGCACGCTGCCCATCGCGCCCTGAGATGGCGGCCGGCCGCACCCGGCTGATCCTGGCGCTCGACACCACCGACAGCGCGGAGGCCGGACGCTGGATCGCTGCTGCCGGCCCGAGCTGCGAGGCGATCAAGCTCGGCCTGGAGTTCACGCTGGGTCGGGGATTGGACGCGGCGGGCCGGCTCGGCGCCCGGCGTCGGCTGTTCCTGGACCTCAAGCTGCACGACATCCCCAACACGGTGGCGGGGGCGATCCGGGCGCTGGCGCCGGTCCGGCCGGCCATGCTGACGATCCACGCGGCCGGTGGCGGCGCCATGGTCGCGTCGGCGCGAAAGGCGGTGGAGGACGGGTTCGCGCCGGACGCGCGCCCGATCCTGCTCGCGGTCACGGTGCTGACCAGCCTGGACGCGGAAGCCCTCCATGCCACCGGGATCGCCGGCGGGCCGCGCCAGCAGGCGCTCCGGCTGGGCCGCATGGCGATGGAGGCCGGCGCGCACGGGCTGGTGTGCAGCCCGCACGAGGTGGCGCCGCTGCGCGACGCGCTGGGCGATGAGCCCTGCCTGGTGGTGCCGGGCGTCAGGCCGGCAGGCACCGAGGCCGGGGACCAGAAGCGCGTGATGACGCCGAGCGAGGCCAGCCGCGCCGGCGCGGACTGGATCGTGGTCGGCCGGCCGATCACCCGGGCAGCCGACCCGGCGGCGGCGGCAGCGGCGATTGCGGCCGAACTCGGCTCGTGAGCCCGCGGATCGGGGTCAAGATCTGCGGCCTGTGCGACGACGCAGCGCTGGACGCGGCAGCGGAGGCCGGAGCGGACTGGATCGGCTTCGTGTTCGCGGCCGGATCGCCGCGCAGGGTCGCGCCCTCGGAAGCGGCGGCGCTAGAACGGCGGCTTCCCCGGCACGTGCGTCGCGTCGGGCTGTTCGTCGCGCCGACCGACGACGAGGTGGCGCGCGCGCTCGACGCGGTGCCGCTCGACGCGCTGCAGCTTTATGTCGAGCCGGCGCGGGCGGTCGCCCTGCGCCAGTCCTTCGGCCTCCCGGTCTGGCTGGCGCATGGGGTGCGCAACCGGGCGGAGCTGCCGGCCGATACGCAGCTGGACGGGCTGGTGATCGAGGCCAAGCCGCCAAAGGAGGCGGACCGTCCTGGCGGCAACGGGGCCAGCTTCGACTGGTCGATCGCGAGGAGCTGGTCCGCCCCGGCGTTCTGGCTTCTGGCAGGGGGTCTCACGCCGGGCAACGTGGCCGAGGCGATCCGGCAAAGCGGGGCGGGAGCGGTCGACGTGTCGTCCGGGGTGGAGGACGCGCCGGGACGGAAGCGGCCAGCGCTGATCCGCGCCTTTATCGCGGCGGCGCGCGGCGGCTGATCCAGCCCTCGAACAGCATGTGCGGAAGGGTCAGGGCAGCGAGGCCCTGGATCGTCAGGCAGAGCAGCCTGTCGGGCGGGGCGCCGCTATAGAACGGCCACAGCGCCATACCCAGCAGAAGCGTCAGCACGGTCACGGGCAGAGCGAGCCGCATCGCGGCGGCGTTGTCGCGTATCCGGATCCCGTGACCCTGGTCACGGACCAGCGACAGGACGTGCGCCGGCGCATGCACGCAAACGAAATAGATGGCAAAGGACGTCAACGGCGGCAGCATGACGGCTGTCGCGGCAAGCAGGACGGCAGGCAGCAGGGCCGCGTCGCCGGTCCAGATCAGCCGGCCCAGGCGCCAGCCGGCGGGAACCAGCCACAACAGCGACGCCGACCAAAGCCATTCCGGCGGACGGGTCATGGTCGTCTGGGACACGGTGGCGAAGATGGCGGCTGTTGCGGCGGGATGGGCCAGCACCGCCAGCGCGACCGGCGCGCCGCCCGCGGCGATCACCGACACAGGATTAGCCGAGTCGGTTTCCTCGGCGCCGAAATGCCAGACCGAGGCGGCAAGGAAGACGACCAGGGTGAGAACCGGAAGGACGTGCCAAGCCAGCAGCACCAGAGCCGACAGGCTCAGATAGGGCAAGGCGAACACGCCGAACCACGCCAAACCGAAGCGAGGTCGCAGCGCCGCCCGGGCGAGCTCTCCATCCAGCGCCCCGTGCGGCACGCCGAGGACGATGATGGCGGCCAGGGTGGCGATCATGCGCTGACCTGGCGGCAACAGGCTTGCTGCCGCCAGGGCCGGTCCTGCGAGCAGGACCGGGTTCAGGCGAACCGGACGAAGCAGGTCCGGGGATGCGATGGAGGACGACACGGCCGGGACAGCTCCCCGGATCGGATCAAGCCGCCAGGCGCGTGGTGCCGGTCGTGGTACGCGTTTCAGCCAGGTCGCGGTCCACCGTCTTGGTGTCGGACAGGGTGGTCATCAGGCCGTAGACGACCTTCGACACCACGTCGAGCACGGCGATGCAGAACACGCTGAAGGCGTCGCTGAACACGCGCAGTCCATCCGGTGCGAAGAACAGGATGATCGGGTAGATGAACCACAACACGGTCAGGATGGACGCGTTGCGCTTGTAGTTGCTGCGCACGTCGTCGCGCTCGACGGAGTTCGCCTCCACCTGCGACTTCCAGATGACGTAGTAGATGGCGAGAAAGGCGACGCAGGAAATGACGAACCAGGTCCACTTGATCCACAGGATCTCGGACAGGCCGAAGAAGAACGCGGTGGCGATCATCATCACGTCGGCAAGGATGACGCCGACGATGATCCCGGAGCGCTTCGTCCCCGCATGCATGGCCGTCATGGCCAGGGTCGTCAGCAACAGCGGCGTGGTGAACGACCAGTCGATGTAGCGGGCGTAGTAGAAGATACGCGTCGTGCCTTCCGGCGCACCCAGAACCGGCAGGGTGATCGCGCCCTGGCCGATTGCCATCGCGAAGTATGAGCACGCTGCGATGATCGGCACGATGCCGTGTAGCGCCGTATGCAGTTCCTCCGATGGCGTTCGGCGCTTGCCGATGGCAAGGATCGCCAAGCCGCCCACGAGCATGATGGCCGTCGTCAGCCAGAGCCAGAATCTCGAATCCATGATCACCCCGTCCTATTTAAGAACGACGGCACAAGATCCAGATCCTGATCCGGTTGCTGCGGCTTTCCGATTCGTGACTGGCGGCAGCAACCGGACCGATGGCCTCAGTAGCCGTAGGCTCCATAGGTCGGGGCGGCATACACCGCGCCCGCCGGGTAGCCGTAGACCGGATACGGGGCCACCGGGTAGCGGTAGGCAGGGTAACCGTAGCCATAAGGAGCGGCAACCGCGGCGCCGATCGCGGCACCGGCCAGGAGGCCTACGCCCAGGCCGCCGAACCCAAACCCGCGGTAGCCGTAGCCGTAGCCGCGATAACCGTAGCCACCACGATAGCCGTACCCGCCATGGTAGTAGCCGTATCCGCCGCGGCCATAACCGCCATACGCTTCCGCCGGCTGGGTGGTCGCCAAGGTGGCCCCGGCCAATCCCAGCGCCGCCGTGGCAACCATGAGGGATCTACGCATCGTTGAACTCCTTCGGCTCTTGCCTGTGTCGAGTAAATGGTCCCGATCGGGACGAAACGAAGGCGCGACGGTGGCGGCAGCATGTCCGCCAGGAAACGTGATCGCTGCCGACACGGAGATAGGCCGGTCATTCCCGGTGATCCGTGAAGAAATGTGTCGCAGCGATGCAGCGCAAGCCGGCGTCGCGGCGTCATGCCGATCCTGGACGTCGTGCACGCCGCGTGCTGCGTCCCCGGCTGCTTGGACAGCCTGCGTTCGAGGCTGTACCTAGCCAGCCATACGGCGTCCGGCGCACCCTGCGCGGGTCCTGGCGGGTCAACCGCCGCACGGGCCGTTCGGAAGGAAGCCGTTGGCGAGACAAACCAAGGAACGTGCGGAGCAGACCCGCGAGCGGATCATCGATGCCGCCGAGCAGGTGTTCTACCGGCGCGGCGTCACCCGCGCCTCGCTGGAGGAGATCGCGCGCGAGGCTGGCGTCACGCGCGGCGCGGTGTACTGGCACTTTGCCGACAAGGTCGAGGTGTTCCGCGCCGTCGAGGATCGCGCCAAGCAGCCCTACGAGCAGATGCGGGCGGCGTTGCGGTCGAGCGTGCCCCACGCCGTCAGCGCCGTGGAAGCGATGCAGGTGCTGGAAGCCAGCATTGTCGGAGCGTTCGAGCGCATCCAGACCGACGAGCAGGCGCGGATCCGGCTCACCGTGATGCTTCTGCGTTGCGACTACGTGGACGAGATGGCGGGAGCGCTGGAACGGCAGGTGGAACTCACGCGCTCGTTCTTCAGCGAGCTGCAGCAGTACTTCAACGTCGTGATCCCGCCTCCGGCACCGGGATCCGGCTGGCAGCCGGAGGAGGCGGCCCAGGTGCTGCAGGTGGTGGTGCACGGATCGTTCATGCGCTGGCTGCGCTCGCCGGACGAGTTCCCGATCAACAAGGGCGTGGCGGCGATCAAGTCCTTCATCGCCGCCCTGCGCGAGGCCTGGATCCCTCGGGCTACCAGGGAGCAAGGGGAGCCCGGCTGACGGCTGCATCTCCTTCATTGACATACGTGCTAGAACGTATGTATGTGGCGGTGGTTTAGCGCGGGATCTCGCCCTTGAGCAGCACGATCGAGCGGAGTGAAGCGGCTGCGCCCTCCCCGTCAAGGAACCGCAGGTTCGGGCCTCACGCCGAGCAGGATGTTCCCGGGCGCGACAACGCCGAGCCTTTCCCCGGAAACCACGGGAAGGACGAGGCCGACCAGGACCACGAGGCCGGGACGCAGGGCGGAGACGACAGGCCGCGGAGCCGCTGGCCGCTGCTGGTCCTGGGGATCGTGGTGCTGCTCGCGATCGTCGGCGGCGCGACCTACTGGTTCCTGACCCGAAACCTGGTCAGCACCGACGACGCCTACACCAACGGGCGCTCGGTGTCGGTGGCGGCCAAGGTGTCCGGCTACGTGACGGTGCTGGACGTGGACGACAACACGGTGGTCCGGGCCGGCGACCTGCTGCTCCGGATCGACCCGCGCGACTACCTCACCGCGCGCGACCAGGCGCGCGCCAACCTCCTTCTGGCACAGGCGCAGCTGGCGAGCGCCAGGGTCGAGCTGGAGGAAGCCACCGTCCGGGCGCCGGCGACGCTGCTGCAGGCGCAGGCGCAGCTCAAGCAGGCCGAGATCAACCAGAAGAACGCCAAGCTGAACTTCGACCGGCAGCGGAGCGTCGACCCGCGCGCCACCACCAGGACCAACGTCGACCAGTCCACCGCCCAGTTCCGCGGCAACGTGGCGCTGGTGGACTCCGCCAAGGCGCAGGTGCAGATCGCTGCCCTGGTCAAGCAGACGATCCAGACCGCGGTGGAAACGGTGCACCAGCGGGAGGCGCAGGTGGACCAGACCCGGGCGGCGCTGGCGCAGGCGGAGATCAACCTGTCCTACACCGAGATCCGCGCGGCGCAGGACGGCAAGATCACCATGCGCAACGTCGAGCGCGGCACCTATGCCCAGGCCGGCCAGCAGCTGTTCTACCTGGTGACGCCGTACACCTGGGTGGTGGCGAACTACAAGGAGAACCAGCTGGCGCGCATGCATGTCGGGCAGCCGGTGTCGATGACCGTGGACGCTTATCCCAGCCTCAGGCTGCGCGGCCACGTCGACAGCATCCAGCAGGGCAGCGGCGCGCAGTTCTCCGCGTTTCCGGCCGAGAACGCGACCGGCAACTTCGTCAAGATCGTCCGGCGCGTGCCGGTCAAGCTGGTCATCGACAGCGGCCTCGACCAGACCCGCGGGCTGCCGCTCGGCCTTTCGGTGGACACCACGGTAAACGTCCGATGAGCGACGTCCCGGGCGGCTGGACGCCGCGCGCCAACCCGTGGCTGGTCGCGGTGGTGGTGACGCTGGGCGCGTTCATGGAGGTGCTCGACAGCACCATCGTCAACGTGGCGCTGCCGCACATCGCAGGCAGCCTGTCGGTGAGCAACGACGACGCCACCTGGTCGCTCACCACCTACCTGGTCGCCAACGGCATCGTGCTGACCATCTCCGGCGCGCTCAGCCGGCGGTTCGGGCGCAAGCGCTACTTCCTGATCTCGATCGGCGGCTTCACCGCCATGTCGCTGGCCTGCGGCCTGTCGGACAACTTCGGCGAGCTGCTGCTGTTCCGCGCCGCCCAGGGCTTGTTCGGCGGCGGGCTGCAGCCGACGCAGCAGGCGCTGCTGCTGGACTACTTCCCGCCGGCCAGGCGGCAGCAGGCGTTCTCCATCGCCGCCCTCGCCACCATTGTCGCCCCGGCGCTCGGGCCGGTGCTCGGCGGCTACCTCACCGACACCTATTCCTGGCACTGGATCTTCCTGATCAACGTGCCGCTGGGCGTGATCACCCTGCTCGCGGTGGCGGCCCTGGTGGAGGACTCGCCGATGGCGGCCAAGGACAAGGCGACCGCACCCGCGATCGACTATGTCGGCATCGGCCTCATCGTGGTCGCCCTGGGATGCCTGGAGGTGGCGTTCGACCGCGCCGAGAACTACGACTGGCTCGACTCCGGCTTCATCCGCGTCATGATGGGCCTGTCCTCCGCCGCCTTCACCGTCGGGATCCCCTACCTGCTGATCGTCCGCCATCCGATCGTGAACCTGCGCGCGTTCAAGGACCGCAACTTCGCCATCGCCTGGTTCCAGATCGCCCTGATGGGCTTCGTGCTCTACGCGTCCGCGGTGCTGGTGCCGCAATACGCGCAGCAGCAGGTCGGCTACGACGCCACCCTGGCCGGGCTGCTTCTGGCGCCCGGCGCCCTCTTGCTGATCGTGCTGATTCCCATCATCAGCAAGGCGATGAACGTCGTTCCGGTGAAGTACGTGATCGCCCTCGGCGGCCTGGCCCTGAGCTCGGCGCTGTTCTTCTCCATGGACCTGGTGCCGGGGCTGGATTTCTTCCACCTGGCCCTTTACCGCACCGGGCAGAGCGGGGCGCTCGCCTTCCTGTTCGTGCCGATCAGCACCATCGCCTACGCCACGCTGCCGCCGGCGCTGAACAACGATGCCGCCGCCCTGTTCAGCATGGCGCGCAACGTGGTCGGCGGCTTCGGCATCTCGATCTCCACCTCCTGGGTCACCGACCACCAGCAGACCCGGCAGGCCCACCTGGTCGACCACCTGTCTCCCGGCAGCCAGCCCTACGACGTGCTGCTGCAGCAGGTGCAGCAGGGCCTGGTCAACCTGGGAGACTCGGCGCAGCAGGCGATGCGCGCCGCACCGGGGCAGGTGTTCCAGATGCTGCAAGCCCAGTCGGCGGTGCTGGCCTATGCGGACGTGTTCCTGTTGACCGGATGCGCCGCCTTGCTGTTCATCCCGTCGGCCCTGATGCTGTCCGGCGCCAGGCCCAGGCCGAGCGGCGGGGGACACTGAACGATGCGCCTGGTGACACGCGCGGTGGCCGGCACCGGCCTGCTCGTCCTGGCCGGCTGCACGGTCGGGCCGGACTTCAAGCCGTACCGGGCGCCGGTGGCCGCCAACTGGAACGACCCGTCCGCACGGCGCATCAGCTTCAACCCGGTCACGGAAGCCAGCAACCCCGATCCCGCCTGGTGGAACGGCTTCAACGACCCGGTGCTGACCGACCTGATCCACCAGGCGATCGCCGGCAACCTCGACCTGCAGCAGGCGCTGCTTCGCGTGGTCGAGGCGCGCGAGAACGTGGTCACCGCGCGCGCCGCCGGCCTGCCCACCCTGAGCGGCACCGCCAGCTACAACCGCGAGCAGCTCGGCCTGCGCGGCATCCTCGAATCGCAGGGGCTCGGCAACTCGTCGAGCCTGCTGGCCGGCCGGTCGAGCCTGCTCGGCGGCGAGTCCAACGCGGTCGGGCAGGGGCTCGACTCCGCCCTCAACTCGGCCGAGCAGCCGATCGACCTGTTCCAGTACGGGCTGAACGCGTCCTGGGAGCTCGACCTGTTCGGCCGGGTGCGCCGCTCGGTGGAGCAGGCCCGGGCCACCACCGAGGCGCAGGCGGAGGCCGCCAACGACTCCCTGGTGATGCTGGAAAGCCAGGTCGGCCAGGCGTACGTGCAGCTGCGCGGCGCCCAGGCGCTGTATGCCACCCAGCAGAACAACATACGCGCAGCAGGATCCTCGCTCGACCTCACGCAGCGCCGGCACGTGGCCGGGCTCGCCACCGAGCTCGACGTCGACCAGGCGCAAACCCAGCTCTACAACTACCAGCGCCAGCTTCCCGCCTATGCGACGCAGGTCCAGCAGGCGGAAAACCAGCTCAGCGTGCTGACCGGCCAGGCGCCGGGCGCGCTGGACGCCCTGCTGTCGCCGCCGGCGCCGCTGCCGCGCATTCCCGACGTGGTCGGCATCGGCGTCCCGTCCACCCTGGCGCGGCGGCGCCCGGACATACGCGAGGCGGAAGCCAACCTTCATGCCGCGACCGCCAACATCGGCGTCGCCGTCGCCAGCTTCTACCCAGACATCTCCTTGACCGGCAGCCTCGGCATCCGCGCGATCGACGCCAGCTACCTCACCAGCTGGGCCAGCCGGTTCTACTCGGTGGGGCCGAGCGCCTCCTTGCCGATCTTTCAGGGCGGCCGGCTGACCTCCAGCCTGCGTTTGGCACGCGCGCAGCAGAAGGCGGCGGTGCTCAGCTACCGCAGCGCGGTGCTGACCGGGCTGCGCGAGGTGGAGAACGCCCTGGTGTCGTATCGCGACGACCGCGACGCCCGGGACAGGCTGATCCAGACCGTGAAGTCGGCCGAGCTGTCGTTCCGCCTGTCGCAGAACAGCTACCAGCACGGGCTGTCCGACTTCATCACCGTGCTCAACGCCGAGCAAACCCTGACCAGCGCCCGGCAGAACCTGGTGCAGGCGGAGATGTCCCTGGCGGAGGACGTCGTCACCCTCTACACCGCGCTTGGCGGCGGCTGGCAGCAATCCAGCACGCCCGTGACGACGCCGCCGATCAACAAGGCGCCCCCGTTCACCCCGGCCGCCCTCGACAGCGTCGCGGCGGGAACCGCGCACACCCAGACCGACTCGCAGTAGCCGCGTCGCGTCAGGACGGCGTTGGATGCGGATGGTAGTGACGTGCCACCCGCTCGATCGTCAGCCCCTGCACGATGATGGTGAACACCACCACGCCGTAGCAGACCGCGAGCAGCGACGGCCGCAGCGGCCCGGACGGCAGGCTCAGCGCCAGCGCCACCGAGATGCCGCCGCGCAAGCCGCCCCAGGTCAGCAGCGCCAGCGTGCCGGTTCGCTCGAACCGACCCAGATGCAGCGGCAGCGTGGCCAGGAACACGCTGAGCCCGCGCACCCCGACAGACAGCGGCACCGCCACCAGCGCCGCGGCGGCGTGCGACCAGTGGAACGCCACTGCCAGCACCTCGAAGCCGATCAGCAGGAACAGCAGGGCGTTCATCACCTCGTCCACCAGTGACCAGAAGCTCATCAGCTCGGCGTGGCCGGGCCCGGTGATGGCGACGCGGCTGTGCCGCACGCCCATGGTCAGGCCGGCCACCACCACCGCGATCGGGCCGGACATGTGCAGGGCGTTGGCCAGGCTGAAGGTGCCGGTGGCCAGCGCCAGCGAGATGATGAGCTCCAGGTGCGGCTCCTCCGTGGCGCCCATCAGCAGCATGGCGCCCCAGCCGAGCGCGAGGCCGAACAGGCCGCCGCCGATGCCCTCCACCGCGAACCGGGTCAGGATGTGGGTGCCGTCCGCCACCGAGCCGTCGCCGCTGGCGATGCCGAGCGCCACCCCGAACGCCACCACGCCGACGCCGTCGTTGAACAGGCTTTCGCCGGCGAACAGCGCCTGCAGCGGCGCCGGCAGGCCGATCCGGCGCAGCATGCCGACCACCGAGACCGGGTCGGTCGGCGCCAGGACCGCGCCCAGCACCAGGCACCAGACCAGCGGCACCGGCTGGTCCACCAGGGGAAACACCAGCCACATGCCGGTCCCGAGCAGGCCGATCGCCAGCAGCGTGCCGACCAGCGCCAGCGCCAGCACCGGCTTCCAGCGCCCGAGCAGCTGGCGGAGATCGACCTGCAGCGCGCCCGCGAACAGCAGGAACGACAGCGCGCTGCCGAGCAGCGCCTGCGGCAGGTCGATGGTGCCGAGCCATTGCCGCGACAGGGCGTGGAGCCCGATCCCCGGGAGGAGGCGGTCGATGCCCAGCATCGCCAGCGACGCCAGCAGCGAGATCAGCAGCACGCCGATGGTGTTCGGCAGCTTCAGCGTGCGGTCGTTCAGCACCCCGAACACGGCCGACAGGGTGAGCAGCAGCGCGAACAGCGCGAGCGGGGTCATGCCTCCTCCCCGCCGCGCACGCCGTTATCCGTCCGCCGGGTCGTGACGGGACCGGGCTCGCCGACCGCTCCGGTGGTGCGGATCGCCGCCGGAACCGCGTCCGGCCGCCGGTCGACGCGAGCCGTCCATTCACTCAAGCGCCGATCCCGCGTTCCGGTCGTCGGGAACGTACGGGATCAAGCCCTGCTCGTAGGCCATCACCTGCACCTCGCGCGGCATGGCGCGCAGGTCGACCAGCAGGCCGTCGACCTGCGCCAGCCAGACCAGCGGGTTGCGGTCGATCAGATCCGACCGCATCCAGGCCGGGTCCATGCGATGCGGGTGGAGGGCGTCCGAGATCGCCTTCGCCTTGGCGCCGGCGGTGCTCTGGCCGACGCGGGGTTGCCCGGAACCCATCGGGCTGGGACGCTTGCGGCACAAGGCGGCGGCCATCCTGCGCGCCAGGTCGCGATAGTCCTGGTCCAGATGGTCGAGACAGACCCGGTCGGTCAGCTCGACCACGCTCTCGTAGATCGGCCGCATCGGCTTGGGAACCGAGGATGAGCGCGACATGGCGATGGCGACCTCGTCTGGTTGCGCGGGTTCCGTTCCGGGCATCCGTGCCCGGGTTCATCCTTGCCTGATCCGGAGGCGGTCAGGAACCTGGCCTGCGGTTGCGGAGCCCGGGGACCGGTTCCGACCGGCTGCCTGTCGCCTGCCGGGTCGAGCCTGTGTCGGCTGATGCGGTGACGTAACCGCCCGGTTGTCGCACGCTGGCGGCAGCCGCCGTTTCTGCTTTTGCCGGGCCTCACGATGCGGAGCCGCGGGTTGGACCAGCTGGAGCGAGAGGCCTTCTGGCGTGCACATGTCGATGCATGTCAGCAGCACCCCGCTCGGCAGCGCGACCACTGTCAGCAGCACGGGCTCATAGCCCGGGAGCTGCGGAAATGGCGCACTCGCTTCTATGGGCCGCTTCGTCAGCAGGCAGTCCCGGAGGACCCAAAGGTTTCCGAGGAGGCCCAAGGGAATTCTTTTGTGCCCGCCGTGGTGTTCCACTACGCGCCCGATCGCACCGGCGCCCGCCCGGCCGAGCACCTCAAGACGTTCCGGGGCATCCTGCAGGTCGACGGCTATGCGGGGTTCGAGGCGCTGGCGGACAAGGGCGCCATCACCTTGGCTGCCTGTTGGGCCCACGCCCGACGCCGACTCTTTTGAACTGCACGAGACAGGTTCTCCGGTCGCGACCGAGGCGGTCCGGCGGATCGGCGAGCTCTACGAGATCGAGGCGACGATCCGTGGCCGACCGCCGGACGAGCGGCTGCAGGTCCGCAGGACACGTTCGCTGCCCCTGGTCGAGGTCCTGCAGGCCTGGCTGGACCTGCAGCTGTCACGCCTGCCGGGCCGCAGTCGGCTGGCCGAGGCGCTCCGCCATGTGCTGGGGCGGTGGTCGGCGCTGACCCGCTTCATTGACGACGGTCGCATCGACCTCGATACCAACCCGGTGGAGCGGGCGATCAGACCGATTGCGCTGGGACGCAAGAACAGCCTGTTCGCAGGCAGCGAGGGGGGCGCCGGTCGGTGGGCCATTGTCGCCTCGCTGATCGAGACCGCCAAGCTCAACGGCATCGAGCCCTATGCCTGGTTGCGTGACGCGCTGACCTGCATGGTCGAGGGAATACCCCAACCGACACCTCGACGAGCTTATGCCGTGGACGCGTCAGTGTGACCGGCCAACCCTCGAAGCGGTGCCGGATCTCGCTCCTGCAATCCGGCATCACGATGCGCCATCCTGTGCCTGATCGCCCCATCCGGCCATCGCCTCCAGGATCGGGCGGAGCGTATGCCCTTGGGGGGTGAGGCTGTAGTCGGTCTTGGGCGGGATGGTCGAGTATTCCCGGCGCGTGATCAGTCCCCAGCTCTCGAGCTCCTTCAGCTCCTTCGACAGGATACGGTCGCTGACCGGGGGGCAGGCCCGGCGCAGCGCCGAGTAGCGCTGCGGCTCGGTCCGCAGCAGCGCCCAGAGGATCTTGGGCTTCCACCGGCCGCCGACGATCCGGGCGGTGAAGCTGACGGGGCACTGTCTTGGCGCTGTCATGGCGTTGCATACTAACAAAAAGTTCCGCACTTGCGAATGGCTAGGCGTGACGCACCTCCTGCGGCAAACCTCGCAAGGGAACCTGGTGCATGAGAGCGATCTGCGTGACGTCCGAGCGGACCCTGGAGTGCCGCGACATCCCGCCGCCGGAAGCGCCCCCTCCGGGCCACGTCCTGGTCGACATGGTCGCGTCGGCCATCACCCACGGCGACAAGTTCTTCCTCACGCGCCCCCTGCCGGGCCCACCCGCGGCCGACGGCCACGACGTCTACGGGGCGAACGGGGCGGGCATCGTCGCGGCGGTCGGCGACGGCGTTCCGGCAGCCGTGCTGGGGAAGCAGGTGGCGATCTACAAGTCGCTGGCCCCGAGCGCGCATGCGCGCGGCCTCTGGTGCGAGCGGACGCTGGTTCCCTATGCCGGATGCCTCGTGCTGCCTGACCAGGTCCAGGCGCGCGACCTTTGCGGCTCGCTCGCCAACGTCCTGACGGTGCATGCCTTCCTCGACGAGGTCGCCGTGGGGCCGCGTAGGGGCATCATCGTCACCGCGGGCAGTTCGGCCACCGGCTCGGTCGCGGCGGCACTCGTGCGCCGCCATGGGATTCCAGCGATCTTCCTGGTCCGCTCCGCCGCCGCACGGGACGCGCTCCTCGAGCACGGGATCGAGCGCGTGCTCGTGTCGACCGAGGACGGTTTCGAGGCCAGGCTTGGAGCCCTGGCCACCGAGATCGGGGCCGCCACCGTGTTCGACGGGATTGGTGGGGATCTGCTGAGCCGGATCCTGCCGCACCTGCCCGTGAACGCGACCGTCCGGGTCTACGGCTTCCTGGGGGGTGCCAGTCCGATCGCCTTCCCGACCATGCTCCTGATGGGCCGGAACCTGACGCTGCGACGCTTCACCGTGCTGGAAAGTCCCGTCGTCACCGATCCGGCCCGCCTGGCGGCGGCCCTGGACGAGATCGGGACCATCATCGACGAGCCGTTGTTCCGGACCCGGATCGGCGGGGAGTTCCGGCTGGATCAGATCGATCAGGCCATGAGCTACCAGTCGGCCGACGGCGGGCGTGCACTGCTGGTTTCATGACAGGGGGAACTCGAAGTAAGCCTTTTCAGGCGCCGAAGAAGACGCGGGAGTTCACGGGTCAACCATTGGTTGACCGCGGTCAAGGCGCAGGAACTGAACGGTTACGCGGTGACAGCCAAGGAGGCGCAGCCACGAGGTCCGGCCTGTTCGGCCGCGCCCGACCAGCATGTCCGCATCGTCTGGTCGGGCGTCGTCATGCCCTGCTGCGGGAAGAAGCGGCGACCGGACAGGCAGGATCGCGGAACGTTCGACCTGCCTGACGCCTTCTCAGTGGCCTGAATCGCCCGCCATGAACGTCGCGATGTGCCGGTTCAGGAACGCCGCGTCGGCCGGGCTCGCGCCGGCGCCCGCCGGATGGCCCCACAGGGAGGGGATCGGCATCAGGATGCAGTGCGGGATGAACCGCGACTCGTAGCGCGCGTCCTCCACCGGGAAGTACAGGTCGGTGGCCGAAGGCATGTAGAGCACCGGCACCCGGATCGAGCGCAGCGCCGCTTCGGTGTCGCCCTTGAACGGTGCGGTGTTGCCGACGTCGTTGGATTCCCAGGTCCGCATCTGCAGGATCAGGTTGTTGGCGTCGGCGCCGGCGAAGAACTCGGCCTTGTAACGATCCACTGCCTGCTGGAACGTGGTGCCGGGCGGGTTCTCGCTGCGCCACAGCTCCCGGCGCCACCATTCCTGCCCGTACAGCCAGCCCAGCCACACCAGCGACGTGGCCAGGATCCCCTTGGCCGGCTCGGCCGCGTAGCGCCCGTTGTCGAACGCGGGGTCCTCGGTCAGGGCCGCGATCTGCCCTTCGAGCCGGACGATGCCGTGGCCGTAGGTCTTCGCGGTGCCGGAGGTGGCCACGATCCGGTCCATGAACCCGGGATAGCTCACCGCCCATTGCAGCGCCTGCTGCGCGCCCATGGAGAAGCCGATCACCGCGCGCAGGTGCCGGACGTGCAGCTGCTGCACCAGCAGTTGGTGTACCGCTTCAACGTTGTCGCGGATGGTCATCGCCGGGAAGTCCGGCCCGTGCATCGGCGCCGGGGTGTTGCTGGGCGACGACGAGCGGCCGTTGCCGAACAGCTCGCTCGCCACCAGGAACAGCCTGGCCGGGTCGAGCGCCTTGTTCGGGCCCACCAGCCAGTCGTAGCCGTGCATGTCGGCCATGTAGTGCGACGGCAGCAGCACCGCGTTGTCGCCCGCCGCGTCGAGCGTGCCGTAGGTGCCGTACACCACCCGCGCTTCCGGCAGCACGACACCGCCTTCAGTGCGGAAGTCGCGGATGACGAACTCGTGCCGGACCAGGACGGCGTCCGGCTCGGCCGCACGGGCCCCAGCGCCGGTCAGGATGGTCAGGATCCAGGCCGCGACCATGGCCGTCTTGTTCATCATGCCCGGGCGGCTCCGCATGGCGGGTGAGGTGTGGCGGGCCGGTTCCTCAATCGAACCGGCACGGCCTGCTGGTCCGTGACATGCCGTCCAGCTGCGTGATCATCAGCGACACCGGCACCGTGCCCGGGTTGCGCGACAGGTGGC
>CAXTMS010000032.1:0-22269 GCA_964245345.1 uncultured Acetobacteraceae bacterium
GGGGCGGCGGCGATCCGGGCCAGCGCGGTCTGCAGCTGGCTGCCGCAATCGCAGCGCAAGGAGCCGAACACGTCGCCGGTGACGCATTCCGAATGCAGCCGCACCAGCGGCGGGCGCGCGGGCGACGCGGCCGGGTCCCCCTTCAACAGCGCCAGGTGCTCGTGGCCGTCGCGGTCGCGATAGGCGCGCATCTCGAAGGTGGCGTCGGACATCGCGATCGGCAGGCTGGTGGTGGCGACGCGCGCGACCAGCGGCTCCGGCGCCGCCGCCTCGGTGGCGGACAGGAACGCGACCAGCTCGGCCACCGTCACCATCGGCATGTGGTGGGCGGCCGCGAACCGGCGCAGCTCGTCCATGCGGGCCATGGAGCCGTCCGCGCTCATCACCTCGCAGATCACCGCCGCCGGACGCAGCCCGGCCAGCCGCACGAGGTCGATCGAGCCCTCGGTGTGGCCGGCCCGCACCAGCACGCCGCCCTCCACCGCACGGAGCGGGAACACGTGCCCGGGCGACACCAGGTCGGACGGCTGCGCGTCGACGGCGATCGCCGCCTGCACGGTGCGGGCGCGGTCATGGGCGGAAATGCCGGTGGTCACCCCGGTGGTCGCCTCGATCGACACGGTGAAGGCGGTGGAGCGCGGCGCCCGGTTGTGCGCCACCATCATCGGCAGGCCGAGCCGCGCCACCTGCGACGCTTCCAGCGGCAGGCACACCAGCCCCCGCCCGTGGGTGACCATGAAGTTGACCGCTTCGGGCGTGGCGAACTCGGCCGCGATCACCAGGTCGCCCTCGTTCTCGCGGTCCTCGTCGTCGGTCATCAGCACCATGCGGCCGGCGCGCAGCGCGTCCAGCGCCGCCCGGATCGTCGGCGGCACCGCATGCTCGGTCGTCATGATCCGGCCCTCAACAGTTGTTCCACGTATTTCGCCATCACGTCGACCTCCACGTTCACCGGCGATCCCGGCTGGAGGCCGCCCAGGGTGGTGTGCTCCCAGGTGTGCGGGATGATGGTGACGCCGATCCCGAACCGCTTTTCCCCATCTTCCGCCGTCGGCTGGTCCAGGCGGTTCAGGGTGAGGCTGATGCCGTCAAGGGTGATCGAGCCCTTCAGCACGCAATAACGGCGCAGGGCGTCGGGCAGCGAGAAGCGCAGGCTCCACGCGTCGCCGGTCGGCTCGACCGACCGGAGGGTGCCGATCCCGTCGACGTGGCCCTGCACGATGTGGCCGGACAGCCGGGTCGCGGGCGTGACCGCACGTTCCAGGTTGACCCGGTCGCCGGGCTGCAGCCGTTTCAGCGCCGTCACCGACAGGGTTTCGGTGCTGGCGAAGAACGAGGCCAGGCCGTCGGGGTCGAACCGGGTGACGGTGAGGCAGACCCCGTTCACCGCGACGCTTTCGCCGAGCTCCAGATCCGGAAGCCCGGTATGGAGGTCGAGCCGCATGTCGCCCTGCCCGGGACCCTGCCCCGGCACCACCGCCGCGACGTGGCCGAGCCGTTCTATGATGCCCGAGAACATGCATCCTCCCCATTCGGTTCGAGCCCGTGCAGCTCCGGCAGCAGCAGCAGCGGCGACAGGTCGTGGTCGGCTGCCAGCGCCACCGACCAGCGGTCGGGACCGTCGGCGGGGTGGCGGATCAACAGCCAGTCGTCCCACAGCCCGGCCTCGCGCAGCGCGTGCAGGAGGCGCGGGCCGGCTTCCACGGTCGCCCACAGCACCCCGGCATCGCGCAGCGTCGGCAGCAGCCGGTCGAGCGTCGGCACCAGACTCACGGTGAAGCCGCGCGCGGTGGCGGCGTCGGCATAGCCGTCCGGCAGCGAGCGGCCGAGCACCGCCAGCAGGCGCCGGCGCTCCGGATGGTCCGGCAGGTGGCGGACGGTGAAGTGCGGCCGGTCGGCACGGATCGTGCCGGCGCCGGTCACCACCGCGTCCGTGGCGCGGCGCAGCCGGTGCGCCAGGCGCAGCGAGTTCTGGTCGGTGAAGGTGGTGGCGCCGGGCGGGGGCACCATCCCGCCCTGGCCGTCGAGCGCCTGCTTCACCGTGATCCAGGGCCGGCCGTCGACCACCAGACGCCGGAACGGCGCGATCAGCGCCCGGCAGTCGCGGTGCAGGCGGGCTTCCTCCGCATTCGGCGCGGTGCCGAGCCGGTGCACCACCAGCCCGCTGTCGCACAGCCGGTCGGCGCCGTGGCCGCCGACTTGGGGGTTGGGATCGGAACAGCCGATCCACACCGTGCGCACCGGGCTGGCGAGGATCGCCTCGGTGCAGGGGCCGGTGCGTCCGTGGTGGTTGCAGGGCTCCAGCGTCACCAGCAGGGTGTGCGCCTCGGCCAGCCGTCCCGCGTCCGCCAGGCGGCGGAGCGCCAGCGCCTCGGCGTGCGGTTGTCCCGCCCGCTCGTGTCCCGCCGCCACCAGCATCCGGCCGTCCCGGTCCAGGATCGCGCAGCCGACCGGCGGGTTGGGCGCGGTGGCGCCGAGATGGGCGCAGGCCGCCGCGATCGCCTGGCGGAAGCCCTGCGCCACCGGCAACGGAAGCGCCGTCCGGTCCAGTCCCGTTTGAAGCAGCAAGGCGGCCGCACTCATGCTCGATCGAATCCCGTCCAACGGACGCGACCCCGGGGCGCAGCCTGGCACGCACGCCCTTCCCGTTGCCGGGAAGACCCTGCACGCTGGCGTCCTCTTCCATCCGGACTGTACCGTCGGCTCCGGGATCACACCGGATCTGCTGACCCCGCCAAACCGGGCGGGCGCTCGCGGGCTGATGCTCGGGACGGAGGACCACCCCAGGCAAACACCGCCGGTGGGGAATTGCACCCCGCCCCGAGAACGTCTCCGATCCGTATTAAGGGCGTCGGTGCGGGTGCCGCAAGGGCAACGCGACGCGGTGGTTCCGCGGACGCCTAGCGCGCGACCGGCGTCGCCGCCTGCACCAGCCTGATCCGGTGGTCGGGCAGCAGGTGCGCCGGGTCGGGACCGATCCCGCTGCGTATCAGCTCGGCCCGCACGAGGTCGGGGTAGCGGCGGCAGCAGCCGGGACGATCGGCCGGGCGCTCGACGGTGATCTCGGTCAAGGCGGCGCGGCCATAGGCCTGCACCGCGCGCTGCACGATCCACACCGAGCGGGCATCCAGCACCGGCGCGTCGTCGGCCTGCACGGCGAAGCAGATCTCCCGCACCGGCGGCGGCGCCGCGCGGAGGTCGTCGCCCGGCACCAGGGGCATCGGCCGTGGCGGAAAGCCCCACTCGAACAGCACCAGCCCACCGCCGCCCTGCACCGGAAGCCCGGCGGACCGGTTCGCCGCGTTGCCCACCGCGTTCGGCCCGGAGGTCGTGTCGGTGTTCGGATTGGGATAGGTGTAGGCGGTGCCGAAGGCGGTGGTGTCGGCCGCGGTGGCGGGATCGTGCAGGCTTTGATCCGGCTTCAACAGCGTGCCCGGATCCGGCAGCGGCGCCGCGCGGAGGCGCTGCGCCGGGGAAGCGGGCACGGTCTGGTGGAAGTCGTACTCCCCGGTCGCCGGAACCGAAAGCGAGACCGACCCGTCCTGCTCCCGGGCCCGGACCGTTCCGGATGCCAGCACGACCAGCAGCACCGGACGCAGCGCCAAGGCGACGCGGCGCGTCATGACGGACGCTCCGAACACGATGACGACCCGACTAGCCGGCGCGCGGATCGGCCGTGCTGCCGGCCCGCTCGCTCCCCGCATCGGGCCAGGAAAAGCGGATGGTGTCGTCGCGCAGCCCGGCCAGGACGATGTCGATCCCGCCGGAGCGGACCATCCATTCCAGCCGGTGGTCGCGATATTCGCGGCGACGGCCGGCGGTGGTGTAGAGGTCCGGCATCGAGGCCATGCGCGCCGCGGCGGCGTCGAACTCGGCCAGGGTCTCGACGACGGCCGGACGCGCCGCGACCCTGGCGTGCCAGCGCGCCAGCGGCGAGCCGGAGGGCGGGCCCAGGCCGTAATGCACCGACCGGTTCACGGTCGGCATCGCCGCCAGGTCGGCATGGCCGAAGCGGTCGCCGCCCAGCCAGTCGGCCTCGCCGAGGCGGTCCGCGAGCCAGCACTGCAGCGTGGCGGTATCGCGTCGCGCCACGGCGCGGAGATGGTCGGCAAGCGTCCCGGTGGCGCGTCGGAACCACAGGATCTCGCCCCAGGCCCAGTTCACCGCCTCGTACTGGGCGTCGCACACGGACTCGATCATGCGGGCGCGGGCGCGGAGGAGCGGGTCCGCCGGCATGAGCGGCGGGTCGGGATACCGGGCCTCGAGGTAGTCCAGGATGACGGGCGAGTCGAAGATCGGGGCGTCGTCCCGGGCCAGCAGCACCGGCACCTCGCGACGGGGGTTGGCGGCGGCAAGCGGGGTATCGGTACGGCCGGTGCCGAAGTCCGGCGGCACGATCGCCTCGAACGGCAGGCCCTTCTCGCGCAGCGCGATCTTCACCTTCTGCGCGAAGGAGGAAAGCGGATGGTCATAAAGGATCACGCTCGGCTCCGTTCACTGCTGCGCCGGCGCGCTCGCCAGCAGGGCGTCGCGCAACGCGCGCATCCGGGTGTTGAGGGCGGCAAGCTCGCCGGCGTCCATGCCGGAGCGGTCGAGCATGGTCTCGGCAAGGCAGCCGGTCCTGGCCCACAGCGCCTGGCCGGCCGCGGTCAGGCCGACACGGACCTCGCGCTCGTCGTCCGGGTTGCGGTTACGGTGGAGCAGGCCGGCGGCGGCGAGGCGCTTGACCACCGGCGTCACCGTGCTGGGCTCGAGCGCCAGCCGCGCCGCAATTGCCCCCACCGTCCGCCCTTTGGCCTCGCGCACCGCCTGCAGCACCAGGAACTGCGGATAGGTGAGGCCGAGCCGGTCGAGCACCGGCTTGTAGGCGCGGTTGATGGCCAGGCTGGCGACATAAAGCGAGAAGCAGAGCTGCTCGTCGAGCGGCAAGGGATCGGACATCGGGCGTGGTTCCGGTTGACGGGCGCCAGCCTATCACGGCGAAAACCTTCTCGCGATAATGTTTATCTGGACAAGGATCCGCCGGACGAGATAGATCTGCCCGCCGGCCAAACGCGCCGGACCGTCCATTGCAAGGAGTTCGTCATGCCCGTCGACGTGAAGTACCGCACCACCGGGTCCGCCACCGGCGGCCGCGACGGGGAAGCGCGGTCGGAGGACGGATCGTTCCAGGCCAAGCTGTCGACGCCCAAGGAGCTCGGCGGCGCAGGCGGTCCCGGCACCAACCCGGAGCAGCTGTTCGCCGCCGGCTACTCGGCCTGCTTCATCGGCGCGCTCAAGGCGGCCGGGCAGCAGCTCAAGCTGAGCGTCCCGGCCGACGTGAAGGTGTCGGCGACGGTGGGGATCGGCCCGCGCTCGGAAGGCGGGTTCGGCATCACCACCGACCTTGCCATCGACCTGCCCGGGATGGAGCGCGCCGACGCCGAGCGCCTGGTCGAGGCGGCGCACGCGATCTGCCCGTATTCCAACGCCACGCGCAACAACCTCGACGTGGGCCTCACCCTCGTCTGAATGCCGGGTACGGCGGGGCCGCCTCGCGGTTCCGCCGCGTCGTGACACACCGCGTCCCTCCGTCGGGACGCGCGGTGTCATCCGTGGGCGGCTCCGGCTACGGGATCGCCACGGCCGGAAACGCGACCACCGGCCCACGCACCGAAACAACGACCTGGCCGCCGGGCCGGAGGTCGAGCGCCTGCGTCCCGCCGGTTCGCGCCAGCAGGACCGCATCCTGCCCGGGCAGGCACAGCGCCAGGCTCGCGTCGTGGCCGTAATAGCTGATCGCGTCGATCACGGCCGCCACCCCGTTCGCGGCACCGAGCTCGACCTGCTCCGGACGCAGCATCACCTCGACCCGGCCATCCGGCACCGGCACGGAAAGCGGCAGGCGGCCCAAGGCGCAGGTGACGACGCCGCCAAGCGCGTCCCCGTCGAGCAGCGTCGCCTCGCCGACGAAGCGGGCCAGCCTCCCATCGACCGGATGCCGATACAGCTCCGCGGGCGTGGCCACCTGCACCAGCCTGCCGTCCCGCAGCACGCCGACCTGGTCGCCCATGGACAAGGCCTCGGACTGGTCGTGCGTCACCAGCAGCGCGGTGGCCCCGGCCTGCGCCAGGGCGTTCGCGACCGCGCGCCGCGTTCCGGCCCGGAGCGACGCGTCCAGGGCGGAGAACGGCTCGTCCAGCAGCACCAGGCGCGGCCGCGGCGCCAGGGCGCGGGCCAGCGCCACCCGCTGCTGCTCGCCGCCGGACAGCGCCTGGGGCGGACGCGCCGCATAGGCCGCGGGCAGCCCGACCAGCTCCAGCAGCGCGTCCGCCCGCCCGCGGTCGCGCCGGTCCATACGGGACAGCCCGAACAGGACGTTGTCGGCGACGCTCAGGTGCGGGAACAGCGCGCCATCCTGCGCCACGTAGCCGACCCGTCGCCGTTCCGGCCGCAGGTGCACCACCTGCCCGTCCACCGTTCCATCCGCCACGATCCCGTCGATGGCGATGGTGCCGGCATCGGCGCGCTCGAAGCCGCACAGCAGGCGAAGCAGCGTGGTCTTGCCGCCGCCGGACGCGCCCAGGATCGCCACCAGGCTGCCGGATGCGACCTCCAGGTCGAGCCCGCGCAGCACCGGCGCGGCGTTGAACGACTTGGCGAGCGCGGAAACGCGCAGCGCCGCCGTCATGCCCCGCCGGGTCCGGCAGGAACAAGGCGCGGATCGGTGCGGCCGAACCGGCGGGCCAGGATCCAGGTCGAGCCGAGCGACAACAGCACCATCACCGCGGCGTAGGGTGCGGCGGCGGCGAAGGCCAGGGTGGTGGTGTCGGACCACACTTCCGTGGCCAGGGTTTCGGTGCCGATCGGCGCCAGCAGCAGGGTGGTGGTCAGTTCCGTCACCACCGCCACGAACACCAGCGCCGCCGCGGCCCCCAGGCCCGGCGCTGCCAGCGGCAGCACCACCCGGCGCGCCACCGCCAGCGGCTCGAGCCCCAGCGCCCGCCCCGCTTCCTCCAGCCGCAGCTGCGCCTGGGCGAAGGCGGCGCGCACGCTGACAAGCGCCAGCGGCAGGAACAGGATGGCGTAGGCCAGGAGCAGGAGCAGCGTGCCGCCGTAGAGCGGCGCCAGCAGGCGCAGCGCCAGCGTCACCAGCGCCAGCGCCACCACGATCCCGGGCACGCCCTGGCCGAGATAGGCGGTGCGCTCAAGCAACGTCGCGACCCGGCCGGGATGGCGCACCGCGAGGAAGCCGAGCGGCAGCGCCAGCAACAGGGTCAGCGCGGCACCGCCAAGCGCCAGCGACAGGGAGCCCGACGTCGCCTGCCACAGCAGCGGCCACGACACGCCCACCGCCGCGGTCGCGGCGGCGTCGTGCCGGAACAGCCAGAACAGGAGCGTGCCGAGCGGCACCACCAGCGTCGCCGCCACCAGCGCGCAGAAGAACAACAGCGCCGGCACGGTCGCGATCCCGAGCCGGTAGCGCGCCGGCGCCCGCCTGGCGCCGCGGTGCAGCGAGGCGGTGCCCTGCCTGCCGCGCACCTTCAGCTCGAGCACCAGGCAGAGCAGGCACAGCGCCACCAGCACCGTCGCCAGCAGGGACGCGTCCGGCCCGGCCAGCCCGGTGCGATACTGCGCGTACAGCTCGGTGGTGAAGGTGCGGTAGCGCAGCAGGGCGAAGGCACCGAACTCCACCAGCACGTTCAGCGCCACCAGAAGCATGCCGCCCAGCAGCGCCGGCCTGAGCTGCGGCAGCACCAGCCGCACGAAGCAGCGCCCCGGTGACAACCCGAGCACCCGCCCGGTTTCCTCCATCGCCGGGTCCATGCCGCGTAGGCTGGCCGCCACCGGAAGATACACCAACGGCATGTAGGCCGAGCTCACCACCAGCAGCGCGCCGGCGAAGTCCTGCAGGGCGTTGCTCAGCGAGATCCAGGCATAGGAGGTGATAAAGGGCGGGATCGCCAGCGGCACCGCGGCCAGCACCGCGAAGCCGCTGCGGCCGGGCAGGTCGGTGCGCTCCACCAGCCAGGCGCACAGCACGCCGACCACGGCCGCGACCGACGCCGCCGCCAGCACCAGCCCGACCGTGTCGACCAGGAGCAACCCCACCAGGGGGCGCCACAGCAGAGCGCGCGCCTCGGCCAGCGGCACGGCAACCGCCTGCCCCACGGTGAGCAGCAGCGGCAGCAGCACCAGCGCCGACGCGGTTGCGGAGCCGAGCAGCAGCGGCACCGGGATCGGCCGGCGCCGCGCCCTCATCGACCGGTCCGCCGGAGGATGGTCAGAGCAGCCCGGCTTCGCGCAGCAGCTTGGCCGCGTCCTGGTCGTCGCCCAGCGCCGACGGCGCGATCGCCGGCGGGTCGAGCTGGTCGAACGGCTTGAGCAGCGGGTTCGCCTTGACCCCGCGCGCCAGCGGATACTCGAAGTCGACGTTTTCCTGCGCCACCGTGGTCTGCACCGGGGTGCTGACCAGGTACGCCAGGAACCGCTGCGCCGCCGCCTGATGCTTCGACGACTTCAGCACGGCGGCGCCCGACACGTTGATCAGCCCGCCCACGTCGCCACCCGCGAAGTGGTGGATGCGGCTCGCGGTGGCGGCGCCCTTCTCCTCGCGCAGCCGCGCCCAGTAGTAGCTGTTGATGATGCCCACGGCCGCGGCGCCGCGGTCCACCGCCGCGACCACGCCCTCGTCGTCGTCGAACACCTGCGCGTTCGCCTTGAGCGCCTTGAGCCAGGCCAGCGCCGTGTCGCGGTCCTTCAGCTTCGCCACCGCTTCCACCAGGGGCAGGAAGTCGGCGTCGGCCGGCGCGATCGCCAGCTTACCCTTCCATTCAGGCCGCGCGAGGTCGAGCAGCGACTCCGGCAGCTTGTTCTCGGCGATCAGGCGGGGGTTGAACGCCAAAACGTTCTCGCGCGCCAGCACCCCGACCCAGTCGCCGGTGGCGGCGCTGTCCCGCGCCGGAACGTCTGCCAGCGTGCTCTTGGTCACCGGGGCCAGCAGCCCCTTCTCGTCCAGCAGCACCAGCTCCGGCGAGTTCTCGGTGAAGTACACGTCGGCCGGAGAGGCCGCTCCTTCCTGCACGATCTGGCTGGCGATTTCCGGCGCCTCGCCATAGCGGGTGCGCACGGCGATGCCGGTCTGCTTCGTGAACGCGGCCGTCAGCTGGTCGACCATCTGGCGGTGCTGGGCGCTGTAAAGGGTGAGGATGTCCGCCCCGGCCGCCTGGCCCGGTGCCGCCACCCCCAGCCCGGCAAACAGCAGGCAGCCGGACAGGATGGTGTTGGACAGCACGCGCATGAGCCGGGTTCCTCGCTGATTGCGAGCAGTTCTTAACTTCTTGCCCTGCGCCCGTCAAACCGGGACCGCGATGGCAGCCGTTGCCAGGATGCAACGGCCACGGCAGAACTCCCACAGGGCCGGAACCTGGGACCGCCCCTGCTGTTTCGACGTCAACCTGGAGATGAAGAAGATGTTTTCCGCTACCTGCCGTGTGCTCCTGACCGTCGGGCTGCTCGCCGGCGCCACCGCCGGGCTGTCCGCCTGCAACACCCTGAGCGGCGCCGGCGAGGACGCCAGCGCCCTGGGCCACGACGTATCCAAGGGCGCCACGGCGACCCAGCAGGCCGTGACCGGCAACACAGGCCTCGCGACCCACTGACCGATCCGGCTGGCCAGGACGCCGGGAGGCGCCTGGCCAGCCCGTCGTTGCGGGAGTTGTCGATCCAGGGATGTTGATGGTGGTGCCCGGCAACGGATCGCCTGGCGGTCCGTTCAGGATGTCGGGGGAACCGATGTCCTGGAGCTACCGATGCACATCGCAGATCGAGGCAAGACCAAGCTGCCCGGCAACCACGGTCAGTTCGGCGACGGCGCCGCCACCGAATCCTATCGCCCGTTGCGCGCCACGCAGAAGGTGACGGTGCGACCTGTGGTGCCGCGCTGTCCCGAAGGCACCGCCCCCGGCCCCGGCCGTAGGCGCGGCTCCCCAGGACTCTCGCACACGCGCTGAAACCGGGCTGGGTCTTATCGCCTAGCCCTGTCCCAGATGCGCGGTCTTGCTGGCCCAAAGCTTCACCGCGTCCAGCATGCGGGATACGTGCCCGTCCGGATCCATCGCGCTGTAGGCGGCGAGAATGGTTCCGTCGGGTGCGATCGCGTAGGAGGTGCGGCTGGCATAGCCGCGCATGACCGGCAGCGTGGCGTCATAGGCGCGGGCGATGCTGCCGTCCGCGTCCGCCGCCACCGGGAACCGGCTCTGGCAGGCGCTGACGGAAAACCGGTCCAGCTTGGCGATCCCGTCTTCTGACACGCCGATCACGCGCGCGCCCAGCTTGTCGAACTGCGGCATCGCGTCGGCGAAGTCGTGCGCTTCCACCGTGCAGCCGGAGGTGAAGGCGGCGGGATAGAAATAAACCACCACCGGCCCCTTCCGCAGCATCGCCGCGAGCGAGGCGTCGAACTCCTTGCCGCCCAACGTGGCGCGCGCCCGGAACTCGGGCGCCTTGGCGCCTGGCGGCAGCGCGGCCCGCGCAGCGCCCGCAGCCAGAACCGTCAGCACCAGCCCGGCGGCGACCGCGTTAGGAGCGCGCATCGGGCGACACCACCATGCATTCCGAGCGCCCGCCCCTCAGCCGCTCGCAGGCCTGCATCGCCTCGCCGCGGGACAGGCCGGTGAGGCGCGCGCGGTAGATCCGCGCCCCGCGTCCCTGCCGGATGCCGGCGATCTCGGCGCGGGCATGCGACAGGTTGGGCGCGTGCGACTGCGCCGCTCCCGCGGCCTGGTTGGCCTGCGCTGGCGTGCCGAACGCGCCGACCTGCACCGACCAGTTGCGCGCCCCGCCGCGGCCGGCGTCGCGAAGCAGCGGCGCCGGCTCGGCCATGGCGGAACGGATCAGCATGAAGCGCTGATGCCGGGCCGGCACGCGCGGGGTCGACGCCGCCAGCTGCATCGCCGGAGCCGCCGGCAGCACCGCCTTCTGCAGGGCGGTCGGCGCCGGCGTCCAGTCCTCGGCCGGAGCCGCCTCGGCAACCGCTGCCGGCGCCGCTTCGGCGGCAGGCGGCACCGCGCTCCGGGCAGCCCAGGCCGCCCGCACGGACTCGGTCGTTGGCGCCGCGTCGGGTTCTGCCGGTGCCGCCGCGACCGGGCGGGCGGCGGGAAGGCTGTTCCAGGCGCGGGTGTAGGAGGGCGCGGTTCCGCCGCCGGACACGGGCGCTTCCGCCACCTGCACCGGCTGGTCGGCGTCGCGCGACTGGTCGAGGTCGCGACGGCTGGTCCAGGCCATCTGCACCGAACGGGTCTCGTCGCTGCTCTGCGCCGCCGGATACGCGGCGTCGGAGCCGGTGCGGCTGGCGATCAGCAGGTCGGCCTGCGAGCGGTTCCTCGGCCAGATGCCGGCGATCTGCGGGCCGATGATGGCCACGTATTGCCGGGTTTCCCGCGGCAGCGGCCGGTTCCTGGTCAGGAAGTCGTCCAACCGGCCGGGCCCGGTGTTGTAGGCGGCCAGGAAGCCGGGCGCGCCGTAGATCTCGTACATCTGCCGGATATAGGCGGTGCCGGCCATGATGTTGTCGTGCGGCTCGAACGCGTCGTCGCCGAGGCTGTACTGCACGCGCAGGTCGTCATAGGTCGGCGCCATCAGCTGCATCAGCCCCATGGCGCCCACCGGCGAGGTGGTGAGGGTGCCGTTGCGGAACTGCTGCCCGCCCGATTCGCGGCCGATCACCGCGCGGATCCAGGCGTCGGGCACGTCGAACTTGCGCGATGCCTCCTGGATATAAGGGCCCCACGGATCGTCCGGCGGCCCGGGCGGCGCGTAATAGCTGCGGGCGTGGGCGCGATACTGGGCGGCCTCCTGCGCTACCGGGATGTCCGGACGCGTCGGCGTGCCGGCGCACGCCGCCAGCAACGTCAGCAGGCACGCGGATCCGAGCAACCCGTGCAACGGGCGGTGCCGGTCCGGGGCCCGGCTCGCGGCGGTTCGGTTCCGGGCCGGTCGATCGTCGGGGCGTCGCATCATCGTGTCGATCATCTCCGCGTTCCAGCCGGGCCGGTTGATCGGGCCGGGTTCCGCACGCCGCCCCATGGCCGCTCGACGATCCAGCACGAGGGCGACGGGACCGTGGCATGCTCACGCAACCGTGCATGAACCTGATGAAGCCATTACCGCGCATCCATCTGTGCCGCAACATCAACCGACTGTTCCGCGATCTTGTTGCAGCGCACCCAGCGTCGGCCGGCCAGACATCCGATCGAGTTGCCGGGCTGCCCCGGATCGGCTACGCCGCCGCTGATGAACGCCCTCCCGCCCGCGTCGGAGCGTCGGTCCCGCGCGGGAACGGCGACGCTCGACCGGAGGACGGCGCCGGCACCCGGCAACGGGTCCCGGGCCAGGGAGCGCGCGCCCGAGCTGCTGCTCGACGCCCGCACCGGCCGCTCCACCCGACACAAGGCGGCGCGCGCCGACCTGCGCGACGGGTTGGCGCTTTGGCGCCTCGCGGTCTCGCTCGGCTGGCTCGACATCAAGCTGCGCTATCGCGGCTCGCTGCTCGGGCCGATCTGGCTGACGCTGTCGAGCGGGGTGATGGTCGCGTCCATGGGCGCGATCTACAGCCTGCTGTTCCACCAGCACCCGCGCGACTACCTGCCGTTCCTGGCCGTGTCGCTGATCCTGTGGCAGGCCGGGATCGGCGCCTTGAGCGGCGAAGCCTGCAACAGCTTCCTCGGCGCCGAGCAGACCATACGCTCCATGCGCATGCCGTTCACCGTGCAGGTGATGCGCACGGTGGTCGGCAACGTGATCGTGCTCGGCCACAACGTCCTGGTGCCGCTGGTCGTGTTCGCGATCTTCGGCGCCTGGCCGGGCGTGCACGCCCTGCTGAGCCTGCCCGGCTTCGCCCTGTGGATCCTGGACGGCGCCGCCGCCTGCTACCTGCTCGGCTGCATCTGCGCCCGGTTCCGCGACGTGCCGCCGATCGTCGGCAGCCTGATGCAGGTCGCGTACTACGTGACCCCGGTGATCTGGAAGCCGTCGCAGCTGGGCGCCCGCGGCTGGTGGCTGCCGCTCAACCCGTTCGACCCGCTGCTCGACGTGGTGCGCACCCCCCTGCTCGGCGGGACGCCAGGCCTGCTGATCTGGGGAGCGGCGCTGGGGTACAGCGCGCTGTTCTGCGCGGTGTCCTGGTTCGTGTTCGTGCGCGCCCGTCCGCGCATCGCCTTCTGGATCTGACGTCGATCGTGGACCTCCATCCGGGCGACCTCGATCCCGTCGGCATCGCCTCGGCTCCGCCGCGCGGCAGCGCCTTCATTGCCGTCGACGACCTGTCGCTCAACTTCCCGCTCTACCATGGCGGCGCGCGGTCGCTGAAGAAGACGGTGCTGTCACTGGCCTCGTCCCGTGTCGCCGGCGCCGCCCGGAACGGCCGCAGCGGCGGCACCGTCGGCGCCGACGGCGCCAAGCGGGTGGTGGTGCAGGCGCTTCGGCACATCACCTTCCGCCTCGACTCCGGCGAGCGGCTCGGTATCGTCGGCCATAACGGCGCCGGCAAGTCGAGCCTGCTCCGCGTGCTGGGCGGCATCTACGAGCCGGTGGCCGGGCGCATCCACGTCGGCGGGAGCATCAACACCCTGCTCGACACCAATTTCGGCATGAACCTCGACCTGACGGGACGCGAGAACATCACGCTGCGCGGCCGCTATGTCGGCCTGTCCTCGGCCGGCATCCAGGCGCTGGAAGACGACGTGGAAGCGTTCGCCTCGCTGGGCGCGTTCCTGGAGCTGCCGGTGCGGGTATACTCGTCCGGCATGGTGGTGCGCCTGGGCTTCGGGCTCGCCACCGCCATCGCGCCGCAGGTTCTGCTGATGGACGAATGGTTCATGGCCGGCGATTCACGGTTCGCCGCCAAGGCCCATGCCCGGCTGGAAACCGTGGTGCGCGGCGCCGAGATCCTGGTGCTGACCTCGCACATGCCGAACGTGCTGCGCACCTGGTGCACGCGCCTGCTTTGGCTGGAGGCCGGGCGGATCGTCGCCGACGGTCCGGTCGACGAGATCCTGGACCGCTACGCCGCCGGAGCCGTGCCGGCGCTCTAGGACGTCGCGTCACTCCGCTCCCATCACCAGCCCTTCGATGTCGTGCTTCTGGGTGATCGGCACCAGCGCGTCCACCACCCGGCAGACCAGGTGCTCGCGCACCGAGGCGGGCAGAGACTCGTGGAACGGGCGCGTCACCATCATGTCGTGCAGCGCCGCGTGCCCCGCCCCCGGCGCGTCCACGCCAAGCACCAGCACCGGACGCGAGATCGGCGACGGGTGCGCGGTGCCGCGGTGCACCGTCAGCGCCGAGCGGCAGGAGATGTCGCCGCGCTTCGGATACTTGCGCACCGCCCGCTCCTCGAATCGGCGCCAAAGCGAGCGGTCGGGGAACATCTCGTGCTTCCAGTCCCGCCCGTCATCCCAGTGCGTGCCGGGCGCCACCTCGAACGGCCCCATGTCGGGGGTGACGTCCACGCCGGACAGGTTGAAGGCCAGCGAGGTGATGCGATGCCGCTCGAAGCTGTCCGGCGGCGACGGGAAGTCGCGGTGCCAGGGCTGGTTCACCGCTCCCTGGAACGGCGTGTCGAAGCCCACCTCGACGATCTGGTACTCCGGTCCCAGCACCCGCTCCGCCATGCCGGTGATCCAGGGATGGGTCACCAGCTCCACGAAGCCGCTCAGCGCCTCGGGATGCAGCTCGACATACCAGCGGCGCGGCCCGCGTCCCACCGCACCGCCCGGACGCTGGATCGCCTCCCAGAAGGCGGTCATCATGTCCTCGCGCAGCCGGTCGACCCATTCGGTGGGAAACCCGCCCTTGCGGCCGACCACGCCGTCTCGATCAAGCGTCGCCTGGTCGGCATCGAGATCATGGAACAAGGCGGCTGTGTCGGGCATGATCTGGTCTCGCCTTCCGGATCGGGGTTGGTCCCGCGTCGCGCGCGGCGGCACGGATCCGGCTGCCGAGGCGGCCGGCACGACCGCAGCCTCCGCCCCGGGCCGCCCTGCTGCAAGCCACGTCCGGGTGATCGGCCGCTTCCGCCGGCCGCTCGGATCATCTGGCCGGATCAGCTGGTCAGCACCACCTTGATCGGGCCGATCCGCTCGATGACGTTGAGCGCCACCTCCGTGCCGACGCGCTGCAGGTGCACCGTGACGCGGCCGCCGCCCACCGCCAGGTTGTAGAGCGTCACCTCGTCGAGGAACGGCGGCAGGCGCGGCCGCTCGAAGTGCACGGTGACGGTGAACGGGTCGAAGCGGATGCCCAGCGTCGACTGCAGCAGCGACGGCAGCGTCGCCGCAGCCCAGGCCTGCGGGCTGCACGCCACCGGATAGCGCACCGGCCCCTCGCCGCGCTGGCGGGCGAAGCCGCAGAACAGCTCCGGCAGGCGCCTGAGGTCGGCATACAGCGAGGCGTCGAACAGCGCCGCGAACAGCCGCGACGCCTCGTCCTTGAAGCCGTAGCGGGCGAGGCCGGCGGCGATCAGGGCGTTGTCGTGCGGCCACACCGAGCCGTTGTGGTACGCCATCGGGTTGTAGCGCGACTCGCCCATCGGGATCGTGCGTATGCCCCAGCCGGAAAAGAAGGTGCGGCCCATCAGCCCGGGCACGAGCCGCGCCGCGCGCTCGGGCGGCACCATGCCGGTCATCAGCAGGTGGCCGACGTTGGAGGAGCGCACCCGGCACGGGCGCTTGGCGCCGTCGAGCGCCAGCGCGTAGGTGCCCAGCTCCTCGATCCAGAACGCCGCGTCAAAGGCGACACGCAGCGCGTCGGCTTCCGCGGTCATGCGCTCGGCGAACGCCACGTGGCCGATCCGGCGCGCCATGGACGCCGCCGCGCGCTTGGCGGCGAACACGTAGCCCTGCACCTCGCACAAGGCGATCGGGCCCTCGGCGAGCGTGCCGTCGGCATGGAAGATCGAGTCGAAGCTGTCCTTCCAGCCCTGGTTGACCAGCCCCTTCTCGTTGCGCCGCCCGTACTCCACGAAGCCGTCGCCGTCGCGGTCGCCGTATTCGGCGATCCAGTTGATCGCGCGCTCGATGTTGGGCCAGATCCGGGCGATGGTGGCAACGTCGCCGGTGCGCTCGAGGTAGTCGCCGGCCAGCATCACGAACAACGGCGTGGAGTCGACGCTGCCGTAGTAGTGCCGGAACGGCACCTCGCCCAGCTCGGCCATCTCGCCGTGGCGCACCTCGTGCAGGATCTTGCCGGGCTCGGCGTCCGCCACCGGGTCCACCGTTTCCGCCTGGTGCCGGGCGAGGTAGCCCAGCACGCCGTGGGCGATGGCGGGGTCGAGCCACAGCGTCTGCATCGCGGTGATCAGGGCGTCGCGGCCGAACGCGGTGCTGTACCAGGGCACGCCGGCATACGGGTACGGCCCGTCCGGCTTGTCCGTCACCAGCATGTAGATGTCGCAGATGCAGCGGCGGATCGCCTCGTTGAAGATCTCGTTGGACGAGGCGATGGCCGCGGCCCGTGCCGAGGACACGCGCAGCGACCGCCGTGCCTCCACCAGGGAAAGCAGGAACGCCGCCGCCACGCCCCGCTCGGGCAGGTCGGCCGGGTCGCACGCGGTTTCGACATGGATCAGCTTGCGCTGGCCCGGCTGCAGGGTGAGGGTGAAGCGGGCGCGGCTGTCGCTCAGCTGGTCCGGCCGGGGGCTGAAGCGCAGCCGGGTGGTGCGCAGCCGGTCGTCGAGCCCGTCATAGGCCAGCAGCACGGTGTCGCCGTCGACCTCCGGCGGCCGCAGCGTGCCGCGGCGCGTCCGGGGCGTGCCGCGCGCCTCGAACAGGTCGGCGAAGTCGGCCCGGAAGGAAAGCTCGACCACCACCGTGTGCGCCACCACGTCGTAGTTGCGTACCTGCAGCCGCTCGTAGGCGGTCTGGTCGCGCAGGAACAGCGTGCGTCGCAGGTGCAGCGTGTCGTGGCTGAGCTTGTAGCCGTCCAGCTCCAGGTCCGGGTTGGTCAGGTCGCAGCTCAGGGTGGCGTTGTTCTCGCGCAGGGTGGCGCTGAGCAGGATCGGCGGCTGGCCGCAGAGCGACAGCGCGAGCGACGACAGGTGCCGGGTGTCGAGATAGTACAGCCCGTCGGCGATGCCGGCACCGGACAGGATGTTGCCGTTCTGGTCGAACACCCCGAACAGGTCGCCGAACTTGAGCGTGTGCAGCCGCCGCTCGGCCAGGATCGCGGTGGCGCCGACGGTGAAGCCGTCCTGGGGCACGGACGCGACGACCGGAACGGTGGTGGGAGTATCGGGCTGGTCCAAGCGGGAAGATCCTCGAAGCGGGACGGCGCGGGCGGCCTGGCGACACTTTGCCGGCCCGGCACGCCACCGCAAGGCCGCAACCGTGCCCGGCGGCGAACGTTCCGCCGGTGATGGCTCGTTCCGGCACCGGCCCGCATCCCGCGCGACGCTCCTACCGCGAGATGCGCGACTTCGCTCGCACCCCGGAACCCGAGCCCTCTCCCGCCCCCCGGGCGCCCGGCACCCCTGAGGCGGCACCGGTGTTCGTGGTGCAGAAGCACGACGCGACCCGGCTGCACTGGGACTTCCGCCTGGAACATGGCGGCGTGCTGTGGAGCTGGGCGGTGCCGAAGGGCCCGTCGCTGGATCCGCACCACAAGCGCCTGGCGATGCATGTCGAGGACCACCCGGTCGAGTACGCGACCTTTTCCGGCGTGATCCCGGACGGCAACTACGGCGCCGGAACCGTGGAGATCTGGGACCGCGGCACCTGGGAGCCGGTGGAGGCCGACGCGGCCGGGGCGCTGGCGCGGGGCGAGCTGAAGTTCCGGCTTCATGGCGAGCGGCTGCAGGGCGGCTTCGTGCTGGTGCGGCTCAAGCCGCGCCCGCGCGAGACCGGCGAAAGCTGGCTGCTGATCAAGGAGCACGACGCGCACGAGCGCGACGGCGCGGACGCCGCCGTGATGGAGGAAACCCCGCTCGGCGCCACGCCGGCCTTGGCGAAGGCGGCGCGTCAGCCCGGACGCAAGCGGACCGCCTCCGGCCATGCGCCCCTGCCGGAGGCGCAGGCGCCGCAGCTGGCGCAGCTGGTGCAAACCCCGCCTTCGGGACAAGGCTGGACCAGCGAGGTGAAGTTCGACGGCTACCGCATGATCTGCCGCAAGGACGGCAACGCGGTGCAGGTCATCACGCGCAACGGCCTCGACTGGACCGCGCGCCTGCCGGCGCTGGCGTCGGCGGTGGGCGCGATGGCGCCGCAGCGGCTGATGCTCGACGGCGAGCTGGTGGCGCTGGACCGCAAGGGCCTGTCCTCCTTCGCCCGGCTGCAGGACGCGTTCTCCACCGGGAAGACCGCGAGCCTGCGCTTCTACGCGTTTGACCTTCTGCACCTGGACGGCATCGACTACCGGCCGCAGCCGTTGTCCGCACGTAGAGATGCGCTCGAGGCGCTGATGCAGGCGGTGCCGGAAACCGGGCCGCTGCGTCTCAGCGAGCAGCTGCATTCCGACGCCGCCCGGGTGCGCAAGGAAGCCTGCGCGATCGGGCTCGAGGGCATCGTCTGCAAGCGCCTGGACGCTCCGTACCGGGCCGGCCGGAGCGGCGACTGGGTCAAGGTGAAGTGCGAGAACCGGGAAGAGTTCGTGGTGCTGGGCTACACCCCGCCCGCCGGAACGCGTCAGGGCCTGGGCGCGCTGCAGCTGGGCTACCACGACCACACCGGGCAACTGCACTTCGGCGGCGGCTGCGGCACCGGATACACCGCGAACACCCTGCGGATGCTGGTCGAGCGTCTCGAGCCGCTGCGGGACGCGGCGCCAGGCAGCCTGCTCGGCACCGAGCCGCCGCCGCGCGACACGATCTGGGTCCGTCCCGAGCTGGTGGCGGAGATCGGCTATGCCGGCTTCACCGGCGGCGGCATGGTGCGCCATGCCACCTTTCTCGGGCTGCGCGAGGACAAGGCCGCCGCCGAGGTCGTGCGTGCGGTGCTGCCGTCGGACACCGCGCGGATCGAGCTCGGACGCGGCAACAGGCGGCCGACGCCTCCGGCCGGCAACGGGATCGTGGTGGCCAGGCGGTCGGCGCGTGCCGCGGGCAAGGCGCCCGTTGCCAAGGCGGACCAGCCGCCGGCCGGGACCGCAGGCGGCCGCATCGTCGTCGCGCGACGCACCGAGCGCGACGCGGCGGAGATCGCCGGGCAGCGCATCAGCCACGCCGACCGCCCGCTCTGGCCTGCCGACGCGGCCGGCCCGGCGCTGACCAAGCGCGACCTGGCGCTGTACTGGGACGCGGTGGCACCGGTCGCGGCGCCCGGGATCGTCGGTCGTCCGCTCGCCCTCGTGCGCTGTCCGGACGGGATCGGCGGCGAGCACTTCTTCCAGAAGCACCTCGGACGCGGCATGCCGGACGCGCTGCACGAGGCGCAGGCGGACGGCGCGCCCTATGTCGCGATGACCGGGAGCGACGGCCTGCTGGCCGCGGCACAGGTCGCGGCGATCGAGCTGCACAGCTGGGGGTCGAGCCTCGACGACCCGCTGCACGCCGACCGCCTGGTGTTCGACCTCGATCCGGGCGACGGGGTGACGATGCCGACGGTGGTGGAGGCGGCCCGGGAGGTGAAGGCCCGGCTCGAGGCGCTGGGGCTGCACGCGTTCTGCCGCACCTCCGGCGGCAAGGGCCTGCACGTGCTGGCGCCGGTGCGCACCGAGGCCGGCTGGGACGCGGTGCGCGCCTGGACCCGCCGCTTCGCCGAAACCATGGAGGCGGACTCGCCCGACCGTTACGTGTCCACCACGCGCAAGGCCGACCGCACCGACCGCATCCTGGTGGATTGGCTGCGCAATGGTCTGGGCTCCACCGCGGTGGCGTCGTTCTCGCCGCGCGCCAGGCCCGGCGCCGGGGTGGCGATGCCGCTCGGCTGGCGCGAGGTGTCGGCGAAGCTCGACCCCGCCGCCTTCACCCTGCGCACGGTTCCCGCTCGCCTGCTGCGTCGCAGGACCGATCCCTGGGCGGACTTCGCCGAGGCCGCCCGCCCGCTGCCCGACATGTCAACCAAACGCACCAGGAAGAGGTAACGCCATGGCCGACCGACCGAGCTGGCGCGGGCAGCTTCGCCTGGCGCTGGTGTCCTGCCCGGTGGCGCTCTACAGCGTGCGCCAGCCCAAGGAGGAGCTGCACTTCCACTTCATCAACCCGCACACCGGCAACCGGGTGCGCATGGTGACCCAGGATTCCGAAACCGACGAGGAGCTGCAGCGCAAGGAGCTGCAACGCGGCTACGAGTTCAAGAAGGACCACTACGTCCTGCTGAACGACGAGGATTTCGACAAGGTGCGGATCGACAGCTCGACCGTGCTGAGCATCGACAAGTTCGTCCGCGCCGACAGCATCGACCCGATCTACTACGACGACAGCTACTACCTGGTGCCGGACGGCAGCGGCCGCGACGCCGCGGACGACGTGTTCGTGGTGCTGCGCGAGGCGATCGCGAAGACCGGGCGCATGGCGCTGTCGCGGCTGGTGATCGCCCGGCGCGAGCGCGCGGTGGCGCTGATGCCGATGGGGCGCGGCATCGTGCTGCACACCCTGCACGACACGCGCGAGATCACCGCGCCCACCAAGCTGTTCGAGGACATCCCCGACACCGCGCCGGACCAGGAGATGGTGGCGCTGGCGGTGCAGTTGATCGACCGGCAGACCGCGACGTTCAAGCCGGGCGACATGGAAGACCGCTACGAGGCGCGCCTGCGGGACGTGATCAAGGCCAAGATCGAGGGCGCGGAGGTTTCGGTGCCGGAGCAGGAGGAAGACGACAACAACGTGGTGGACCTGATGAGCGCGCTGCGACGGAGCCTCGGCGAGCCGAAGCAGCCGGCAGGGAAACCGGCGTCGAAAAAGGCGGCGGCACCGAAAAAGGCGGGCGCCGGCAAGCCAACGTCAAAGAAGGCCGCCGCCGCGAAGCGCAGGAGCGCCTGACCAGGCTCACGCCGCCGCGGCCCCGGCGGCGACACCCGATCCCGAGGCGGGCTGGCCGAGCAGCCGGCGGAACAACACCCCGGCGCAGGCCAGAAGCAGCGCCGCCGTCCCGATCAGCGCCGCATGCAGCAGCCAGAACCGCGCGCCGTTCATGCGGCCCAGCAACCCGGCCAGCCGCCCCACCAGGAGGTTGGCCATGAACAGGTGCAGCACGTAGCCGTTGACCACGGTGGCGCCGAGCGCCCGCGGCGCCAGCCGTGAATAAAGCGCCAGCCCGATCGGATACAGGTTGGAAAAGCCGAGATCGTTGACGAGGTGGAACAGCAACGCCCAGCCGAGCCCGATGCGCTGCGTGCCCGCGTGCAGCGAGGCTGCCACCAGCACCAGCGGCGCCAGCGCCAGCAGCACCGTTGCCGCCGACATGCGCGCGATCTCGTCCGGCAGCGGACGGCGCCGACCCCACCAGCGCCAGAACCCCATCGACAGCAGCAGCGTGGCGATGCTGAACAGCGCGTCGAGCGACACCAGCCAGCTCACGGGCACGGCACGGCCGGCGAGCTCCAGGTCGTAGTGCGCCTGCCCCCACAGCAGGTAGCCGTTGAACACCTCCATGTTCCCCACCGAGGCCAGCGCCAGCACCGGCAGCAGCAGCACCAGCACCACCAGGACGCGCCGATCCCGCCGCGTGAGCGGCGGCGCCACCACGTGGCCGCCACGCACCGGCTCCGGCGGCAGGGTGTGCAAACCGCGGAGATAGGTCAGCAGGCCCAGCAGCATGCCGACGCCGGCGGCGGCGAACCCCCAATGCCAGGCATAGCGCTCGCCCAACGTGCCGCACACCAGGGGCGACACCACCACCGCGATGCTGACCGACAGGCTGTAAAGCTGGAACGCGTCCGCGCGCCGCCTATCCGCCGGCCCGTACAGCCCGCCCACCTGCGCCTTGAGGCTGCCGGCGCAGCCGAGGCCAGCGAGGAGGCAGGCCAGCGCCAGCAGGAAGCTCCGGTCGAACGCCAGCAGGAAGTGCCCTGCCGTCATCAGCACCGCTCCCAGGACGATGGTGCGGGTGCGTCCCAGCAGCCGGTCCGCCACCAGCCCGCCCAGAAGCGGCGACGCCCAGATCAGCGCCGAGTACAGCCCCATGATCGCCGAGGCCAGCGCCGCGGTGCCGTCCACCGGGCCCGTCAGCCAGCCGAACGCGTTGCGGAAGCCTGCAAACCCCCAAACGAGCTCGATGTGGCCGGGCCGGAGCAGGTGCCCCGCCAGGTAGAGCACCAGCAGCGACTGCATGCCGTAGAGCGAGAACCCGGTCCAGC
>CAXTMS010000033.1:0-21843 GCA_964245345.1 uncultured Acetobacteraceae bacterium
TAGCGGCGCAGGAACGGCAGCGCGCTCGCCAGCACGGCGGCCTGCTCGCTGGCAACCCGGAGGGCGTCGTCGTCCATCGTCATCGGTCCTTCACCGCTCGGGACAGGAACAGGAGGCTACAGCGCCAGCTCGGCCAGGGCCGCACGCAGTTCCGGAATGCCGGCGCCGGTGCCGCTGCTGGTGGCGAGCACGGCAGGGTGCGCCGCGGCGAAGGTGCCGGCCAGGGCCTCGACCTCCGCTCGCTTGGCTGCAAGCGCCGGCGGCTTCGGCACGTCGCACTTGGTCAGCACCAGCTGGAAGATCACCGCGGCCCGGTTCAGCAGGGTCATCGCCTCGCGATCGTTCTGCTTCAGCTCGATCCGCGCGTCGAGCAGCAGAAGCACCCGTCGCAGGGTCGGACGGCCGCGCAGGAAGTCGAACATCATCCCCTGCCAGTCCTCCTTCACCTCGCGGTTCGCCTTGGCGAAGCCGTAGCCCGGCATGTCGACCAGGGTCATGCGGCCGGCGAGGGCGAAGAAGTTGAGCTGCCGGGTGCGCCCCGGCTCGGAAGACGCGCGGGCCAGTGCCTTGTGCCCGGTCAGGGCGTTGATCAGGCTGGACTTGCCGACGTTGGAGCGGCCGGCGAAGGCGATCTCGGGAAGGTCCGGATCGGGAAGCTGGTCGATCCGCTGCGCGCCGTGGAAGAACCGGCAGTCACCGGCGAACAGCAGACGGCCGGCCTCGAGCGCTTCGGCCTGTTCTTCCGCGCTCGGCGCCTGCGGCGTGAACCCGCCGTCTTCGGGACGGATCAGTTCTGCACCGTGCTGATCCGACGGGCGCCGCCGAGGCGGGTGCGACGCTGGATCAGCCATTGCTGCGTCACCGTGAGCAGGTTGTTCCAGCAGTAGTAGATCACCAGCCCGGCCGGCTGGCGCGCCAGCACGAAGGTGAAGATCAGCGGCATGACCTGGAACAGCCGCGCCTGGGCCGGGTCGGCCGGCGGCGGGTTCATGCGCTGCATCAGCAGCATGGTGCCGCCCAGCACGATCGGCCACACGCCGAGATGCAGGAACGGGCTCAGCGCCGACGGGTCGAACGGGAGCAGCCCGAACAGGTTGAACACGTTGGTCGGGTCCGGCTCGGACAGGTCGCGGATCCAGCCGAAGAACGGCGCCTGCCGCATCTCGATGCTGACCACCAGGTCCTTGTACAGGCACCAGAACACCGGCACCTGCACCAGCATCGGCAGGCAGCCGGCGGCCGGATTGGCGCCTTCCTGCTTGTAGAGCTGCATCATCTCGGTGTTCATCGCCACCGCGTCGCCCTTGTGGCGCTCGCGCACCGCCTGCATCTTCGGCGCCAGCAGCTTCATCTTGGCCATGGAGCGGAACTGCTTGATCGCCAACGGGAAGAACAGCGTCTTGACGATCAGGGTGAAGGCCAGCAGCGCCAGCCCGAAATTGCCAAGTGCCGTGTTCAGCCAGTCCAGCACGTAGAAGATCGGCTTGGTCAGGAACGCGAACCAGCCGAAGTCCACCGCCTTCCAGAAGTCGGTGGCATGCAGCCGCTCCTGGTAGGCTTCCAGCAGGTGCACCTCCTTGGCGCCGGCGAACACGTGGCTGACGGTGTCGAGGGTGCCGCCGGCGGGAACCGGCAGCGCCGCCTGGGTGATGAAGTCGACCTGGTATACCCCGGCACCGGCATTGGCCTCGTAGCGGTAGCTGCCGGTCATCGGATGGTCGCGGTCGGGCAGGATCGCGGTGAGCCAGTACTTGTCGGTGATGCCGCCCCAGCCGCCATCGGGACCTGTTGCCTGCACGGCGGACCAGCCGGTGCCGTTGTTCTCGGCGGCGTGGCTCTTGAGGCTGCTGTAGGACATCTCCTCCAGCCGCCCGTCGATCACCGCGATCGGGCCCTCGTGCACCAGGTATCCGCCTGTCACCTGAGGGGTGTAGCTGCGGCTGACGCGGGACCAAGGGTAAAGCGAGACCGGCTGTCCGGACGTGTTGCGAACCCGCTGCTCGGCGGTGAACATGAAGTTGCGGTCGACCGACAGCACGATCTGGAACAGCAGCCCGGCGCCGTTGTTCCAGGACAAGGTCACGGGGCTGGCCGGCGTGAGGCCGGGCTGGTCCGCGGTCCACACGGTGGCGCCGTTCGGCACCTTCACGTCGCCCGAGGCGGCAGCACTCCAGCCGAGCTGGACGATGTTGGGCTGCTTCCGGTCCTGCGGCTCCAGCACCCGGACCTGCGGGCTGTCCGGCTTCAGGGTGTCGCGGTAGTCGGTCAGGAGCAGGTCGTCGAGGCGGGCGCCGACCAGGTCGATGGAGCCGTGCATGCGGGGCGCCGTGATCGGCAGGCGCTTGTCGGACGACGGCGGGGAAATCGGCGCAGGCTGGGTGCCAGGCGGCGCCAGCTCGGCCACCGGGCGCGGCGCGTCGGCCGCAGGCGTGGCCTGGGTGCTGCGCGCTTCCTGCTGGTGCACCCGGTTCTGCGTCGGCATCAGCCGCTCGAAGCCGAGGATGATCGCGACCGAGATCACGAACGCGAGGAGGAGGCGCTTGTTGTCCATCAGCGGAAAGGCCGATCTCGGTCAGGTTTGGGAGGGGAGCCGGGGCGCGCAGGCGCAGCGCGCCGGCGGAACCGGGTCATGGCCACCCGGATGCCACGGGTTGCAGCGCAGGATGCGCAGGCCCGCGAGCCCGGCGCCGCGGACGACCCCGTGCCGGTCGAGCGCCTCCAGCGCGTAGTCGCTGCAGGATGGCGAGAACCGGCAGTTCGGGCCCAGCACCGGCCGCAGCACGAGCTGGTAGACGCGGATAAGGAAACGGAGCCCGGCACGGACCACGGCGGCGGTCACGGCGTTTGGCGATCGGCAAGGAGGATGCCGGTGCGCTTCAACGCCCGACGAACGTCGTCGAGCAGCGCCGGAAAAGGCCGCTTGCGGGTCCCGTCGCGGCCGATCAGCACCAGGTCGACGCCGACCAGGGCGGATCCGTGCGCCGCCTGGTCGCGCAGCACCAGCCGTGCCGCCTCGCGAAGCCGGCGCTTGGTGCGGTTGCGCACCACGGCGTTGCCGACCTTCTTGGTCACGGTGAAGCCGAGCCGGGCCGGCGCGCCGTCGCTCCGAGGCAGGGCCTGCAGCACCAGCCCAGGCATCGGTGCCTTGGCGCCCCTGGCGGCGACGCGGAGGAACTCGGCGCGACGCTTGAGCCGGATCAGGGAAGACGCCATGGCGGCACCCTTTCCTGCGGCCGGCCGGCTACGACCGGAGGATGCCTAGGCTGAAAGACGCTTGCGGCCCTTGGCGCGGCGGCTGGACAGCACGTTGCGGCCGCCGACGGTCGCCATGCGGGTGCGGAAACCATGGCGCCGCTTGCGCACCAGCTTGGACGGTTGATAGGTGCGCTTCACGCGGGGCATCCTTCTGGTCGGATGGCCCGGCGCGGGAGCGGCGGACCGGTCAAGGGTCGGGACAAGCGGAAACGGCACGGCGTCGCGCGCAGCCTCCTCCGGAGCGGCGGCTTATAGGCGCCCCGGTGCCGGACCGTCAACCGCGCGACCGTGTCGCACCGGTCATGGCTTGAGCCGTGGGTTGGTTCGGCCGATGCTTGACCGCGTATGCTCCGTCCGCACCCGATTCTCCGATCGATCCTCCCGGCAGGGCTGGCGCTCCTGGCATCGCTTGCGGTGCTGCCGGGCGTGATACCGCAGCTGGTCCGGGTAGCGGCGCCGGCCGTCGCCGCGCTGGCTGCAGGGCTGGCGCTCGGACGCGGCGACGCCGCGGGACTCAGGGCCCGACGTGAGGTCGAGGCGCGCGCCGAGGCGGCCGAGGAAGCCAACGCCCGGCTGGTGAAGGCGGCGGGACAGATGCGACACGACCTGCGCGGCATCCTGTCCCCTGCCCTTCTGACCGCGGACCGGCTCACCATGAGCCAGGACCCAGTGGCGCGCCGTGCCGGCGAAGCCATGGTGGCGACGGTGGACCGGGCGGAGGAGCGGCTCCGGCGGAGCGACGTCTAGCCGCCCCGGCCAGAACCGTTCAGCGCTGGATCAGCTCGATCTTGTAGCCGTCCGGGTCCTCGACAAAGGCGATCACGGTGGTGCCGTGCTTCACCGGGCCCGCCTCGCGCGTGACCTTGCCGCCGCCGGCGCGCACCTGCTCGACCGCGTCGGCGACGTTCGGCACGCCCACGGCGAAGTGGCCGAAGCCGGTGCCGACCTCGTAGCCGTCATCCTCGCCCCAGTTGTAGGTCAACTCGATCTCGGCCTGGCCGTGGGCGTTGTCGTCGAAGCCCACGAACACCAGGGTGTACCGGCCGGCCGGCACCTCGTTGCGGCGCAGCTCGCGCAGGCCGAGCAGCCGGTAGAAGGCCAGGCTCTGGTCGAGGTTCTTCACCCGGACCATGGTGTGCAGGTAGCTGCTCATTTCGTGGTCTCCGCCGTTTCGCCCGTCGGGTGGATCCCGACCAGGAACACCTCGTCCCGGTCGGCCGCCTCGCGCAGCCGGTCCGGGTCCGTCAAAAGGGTGCCGCCGGCCTCGAATGCAATCCCGCGCAGGCCCGCCGCGCGCGCCGCGGCGATGGTGCGCGGGCCGATGGTGGGCAGGTCGGCACGTCGGTCCTGCTCCGGCTTGACCAGCTTCACCAGCACGCCGCCGGGGCCGGGCTGCCGGAGCGAGCCGGCGCGTTCCAGCATCCGGTCGGTGCCTTCCAGCGCCTCGACCGCCAGCACCAGCCCGTTCTGCACCACGCAGCCCTGGCCGACGTCGAGCCGGCCCAGCGCCTGCACCACCGCCATGCCACGCCTGATGTCGGCCCAGGCCTCCGGATCCGGGGCATGGCGGCCGAGAACGCCCGGCTTCCCGAGCGATCCCGGCAGGAACTCGTGCGCGCCGCGGACCAGGAAGCCTTCCTCGCCCAGCACGCGCACCAGGGCGGCAAGCAGCCCGTCATCGCCGGCGAACAGGGCACGGCCGATCCGGGCCAGGATCCGGGTGCCTTCCGCATCCGGGCGCAGGTCGCGCAGCGACGGCCGCCGCACCGGGCCGATCAGCACCAGCTCGGTGCAGCCACGGCTGCGCAACGCCGACAGGATGCGGCCCGCTGCGGCCAGGCGCACGAACTCGTGCGGCCATGGCTCCACCACCGCCGGCTCAGCGAAGTCCTGGAAGGCGACGATGAACACCGACCTGCCCGCCCGTGCGGCGCTGGCCGCCACTTCACCCGGAAGCGGCCCGCCGCCGGCCAAGATGCCGAGCGGGCCGCCAGCCGCGCCGGCCGGCCGGATCAAGCGCCGTCGCTTTCCTCGACGCCCGGCCCGCGGGTGGCGATGCGCACCAGGCCGCGCCGGCTCGGGGAGTCGATGAAGGCCAGGATCTCGGCAACGCGCGGGTCGTCGCCGTGCTCGGCGCGAACGGCGGCGAGGCGCTGCGCGAACGGCGGCTGCCCCGACACGTGGCGCGGGTAGAGCGTGCGGAACGCGCGACGCAGGCGCTGCATCTCGGACGTGTCGATGCCGCTCCGGCGCAGCCAAACCCAGTTCAGTCCGACCAGCCGGGCGCGGTTGCCGAGCACGCTGCCATACGGGATCACGTCGCTCTCGACCCCGCACACCCCGCCCACCATGGCGGCCCGGCCGATCCGCACGAACTGGTGCAGCGCGGCCTGGCCCATGATCCGGGCGTCGTCGGCGATCTCGACGTGGCCGCCCATGACCACGTTGTTGACGATGATGACGCGGTCGCCGAGCCGGCAGTCGTGGGCGACATGAGCGTTGGCCATGATCAGGCAGTCGGCGCCGATCCGGGTGAGGCCGCCGCCGGAAGCGGTGCCGCGATGCACCGTGGCGCCCTCGCGTATCACGGTGCGCGGGCCAACGATGCAGCGCGTCGGCTCGCCGCGGTACTTCAGGTCCTGCGGCGCTAGGCCTACGGTGCAGAACGGAAACAGCCTGGCACCCTCGCCGATCGCGGTGTGCCCGTCGACCACCACGTGGGACACGAGCTCGACCCCGTCGCCCAGCACCGCCTCGGCGCCAACGCTGCACCAGGGCCCGATGCGGACGCCGGCGCCGAGCACCGCACCAGGCGACACGACCGCGCTCGGATGGATGACGGGGTCAGGGCCTGGTTGATGCATGCGCCCGGCCTGCTTCAGCCCGGCGAGGTCAGCGGACATGGATACGGCAACTCCAGCGTTGGCGGCGCGGGCCCGTGAACGCCGACGCCGTCCCGGGGAGGCTTAAGCACCGCCTGCCAGGCGGCCAAGACACGAGATGTTACCGGGCTTGTCGGGCCGCCGCCTCGTCCATGATCATCGCGCTGTAGCTGGCCTCCGCCACCGACACGCCGTCCACCCGGGCCACGCTGCGGAACTTGTAAACGTTGCCGCGCGCGCGTTCCTTGACCACGTGGATGCGCAGCTGGTCGCCGGGGCCAACCGGGCGCCGGAACTTGGCGTTCTCGACGGTCATGAAGTAGACCAGCTTGCCTTCTATCCCGCCCAGTTCGAGCACCACCAATGCGGCGGCCTGGGCCATCGCCTCGATGATCAGCACGCCCGGCATCACCGGCCGGCCGGGGAAGTGGCCCTGGAAGAAGGGCTCGTTGACGGTGACGTTCTTGATCCCGACGCCGGATACGCCGGGCACCACGTCCACCATGCGGTCGATCATGAGGAACGGATAGCGGTGCGGAAGCGCCGCCATGATCTTCAGGATGTCGATCGTGGTGCCGACGCCGACGGGACGGGCGACGCCGGCATCCTCCGCCTCGGCCGCCTCTTCGTCCGGCCCGTTCTGTGTCGCCCCGTCCATCAGGATCGAACCCTTCTCCCTCAGCCTGGTTCCGGATCAACCGCAGCCGCCTCGCCCCCGTGCGCGCCGGGTGACGGGGCGGGTCGCTTCGCCAAGCGCCGGAGAGCTGCCACGTTGCGAAAGAACTCCCGGAACGGCATCGCCGGGCTGCCGATGACGTCGGCCCCCGCATCCACGTCCGACATCACGCCGCACTGGGCGCCGATCCGGGCCTTGGTGCCGATCCGGATGTGACCGATCAGCCCCGCCTGCGCCGCCACGGTGACAAAATCCTCAAGCTCCGTCGAACCGGAGATCCCTGCCTGCGCCACCACGATGCAGCAACGACCGAGGCGCACGTTGTGCCCGATCTGCACCAGGTTGTCGAGGCGGGAGCCGGCGCCGATCACCGTGTCCTGCGCCGAGCCGCGGTCTATGGTGGCGTTGGCGCCGACCTCCACGTCGTCCTCGATCACCACCCGCCCGAGCTGGGGAACGGACACGAAGCCGGCCGGCCCTAGCGCGAAGCCGAAGCCGTCCTGGCCGATCCGGGCACCGGGAAACAGCGTCACCCGGGCGCCCAGCACCGCATGGCTCAAGCTGACATGACTGCCGATCCGGCAGTCCGGGCCGACCACCACGCCCGGCCCGATCACCGCACCGGCGCCGACTCGGGTCGCAGGGCCGATCTCCGCTCCGGCACCGACATGGACGAACGGCCCGATCTCGGCGGCGGGATCGATCATGGCACCGTCCTCGACCACGGCGCTCCGGTGGATGCCCGGCGTGGCAGCCTCGCGCGGATGAAACAGGCTCGCGATCCGCGCCCAGGCGAGATAAGGCTGGGTCGTGACAAGAACAGCGCAGGAAGACGGTACCCTGCCCGCGAAGGCAGGCGACACGATCACGGCACCGGCGCCGGTGTCGGCGAGCTGGGGCAGGTAGCGCCGGTTGTCGAGAAAGCTGACCTGATCCGGTGCGGCCGCCTGCAGCGGCGCCACGCCCGAAAACAGCCTGTCGACCGCGCCGCGCGGCTCGGCGCCGGCCTCCTCCGCCAGGCGGGCGAGCGGGTATGGACCGGTGCGGGCGAAGAAGCGCCCGCTTCCGGGCCCGGACCCGCCGGGATCGAGCGCCGCCTGCACCGTCCGCTCCCGCTCGTCCTGCTACTTCCGTGCGGCGGCCTGCGGTGCCTGCACGGACGCGGCCGCCACCGGCTGCGGGCCGGGGTTGGCGGTGGTCGGATAGGTGCCGCTCTTGGCCAGCACCTCCGGATCGACGCCGTCGGCCGGGATGAACACCGACGGCAGGGTCGAGTTGAGCTGGTTCACCACCTGCGGCGTGATGTCGAACTCGGGCATGTTGAGCGCCACCTGCTCGCGGTGCAGCACGAAGTTCATGCCGTGCGAGGCCGACACCTGCTTGATCACCTGCACCAGTTCGCGCTCGATCTGGCCGATCGCTACCTGGGCCGCTTCCTGGACGATGCGGTTGCGGTTGCGAAAATCCTTCTGCGCCGCCTGCACACGCGCTTGTAGCGCGCGCACCCGGGTCTGCACCTGTTCCTGGGTCAGGCCCTTGGCGGCCGCCTGGATCTGCTGCTGGCTTTCGCGCCAGCCCGCCTGCTCCTTCTGCGCGTCGCTGTTCAGCTTGTCGCGCCTGGCGCCCAGCACCTTCTCCACCTGCTGCGCGGCCGAGGAAGCGTGCATCACCTCGGGCACGCTGATGATGCCGAACACCGCGGGCGGCGGCGAGGAGCCCTTCGGCAGGTCGGTCAGCGAGGGGATCGGCGGCAGCGGCAGCACCGGCTGCACCTGCGGGCCCTGCGCCTGCGGATCCTGCTGATCCTCCGGCCCCGGCACCGCTGCCGGCACCGCCTCGGGAATCGGACGCGGCTGCGGAGCCGCCCTGCGGCGGGCGGGAGCGGACGCCTCGGCCGGCTGGCTGCTCTTGGGCACGAACCAGCCGCCATTCTGCTGCGCGTGCGCAGCCGGGACGAGAAGCGGAGCCTGCACGAGCAGAACGGCCGCCAGCAGCCGGGCGCTGGTGGAACGGAACATCATCACCTCAGAATTGGGAACCGAATCCGAATCGGAAGACCTGCTGCTTGTCGCTGGGCTGCTTCACCACCGGGATGCCGAGATCGACGTTGATCAGGCCGAACGGGCTTTTCCAGGACACGCCGACGCCGGTGCCGACGCGCGGTCGGAGATCGTCGCCCAGGATTGACTGGCCGGCGTTGAAGGGGAAGCGGGAGAAGTCGGTGGTGATGACGCGGGCGCCGGACAGGCCGCCGATGTCGACGAAGTAGCGTCCCGACAGGCCGAGGTCGGGACCCACGGGAAGCGGGAAGTTCAGCTGGGACGACTGCGTGTAGATGAAGCGGCCGCCGAGCGCGTCCGCCGCCGGATAATGGCTGGTCGGATTGGAGTAGGGGCCGACGCCGCCGTCGTAGAAGCCGCGCAGGTTGTCGCCGCCGAGGTAGAAGTTGTCGACGATGTCCTGCCGCCCGCCGCCGTAATCGACCAGGTAGCCGGTGCCGGCCTTGAACGAGATGGTCCAGTCGTGGTTGCCGGTGAAGTAGTCCAGCGGGATGAAGTAGGAGCCGTCGATCTTGCCGCGGACGTACTTCTCGTTGCCGCCGAGGCCCGCCACGTCCACGCCGAGCGTCACCACGTAGCCGGTATGCGGCGCCAGCCGGCTGTCGCGCCGGTCATAGGCGAGCGTGGTGCCGATCTGCGACAGCAGCGACGTGCCTTCCTCGGCCTGCACGTAGAGGCTGGCCTGGGTGAAGATGTCGGACACGCGCCGGTCGGTCAGGGTGTAGTTCCAGGACTGCGACAGGTAGCGGTTGAAGGCGTAGCCGATGCGCGCCGTGCCGCCGATCCGGGTCTCGTAGTAGTTCTGGACGTTGGAACTGTTGCCCTCGGTCTGGATGTCGAACAGGTCGATGCCGGCGACCATGTTGCGGCCGAGGAAGTAGGGATCCGTCAGCGACAGGTCCACCTGGCTCTCGTACTGGCCGATGGTGCCGCTCAGGCTGGCGTCGATGCCGGAGCCGACCAGGTTGGACTGGCGGATGCCGGCGTTGCCGAGCACGCCCGCGTCGGTCGAGTAGCCGCCGCCCAGCGTGATCTGTCCGGTCGGCTTCTCGGTGATGTCGGCGTTGACGTTCACCCGGTCGGGCGCCGAGCCGGGGGCGGTTTCCACCGTGACCGAGTTGAAGAAGCCCAGGTCCTGCAGGCTCTGCTTGGCACGCCGCTGCTCGGCCGGAGTGAACGGGTCGCCCTCGGCAAAGCCGAACTGGCGCCGGATCACCCGGTCCTGGGTGATGGTGTTGCCGTTGATGTCGATGCGGTCGACATAAACGCGCGGGCCCTCGCTGACGTCGAACAGCAGGTCCACGGTGTGGTTGTCGGTGTTGCGCGCGATCTCCGGACGCACGGAGGCGAAGGGCTGGCCGCTGGCCTGCAGCCTGGTCTGCATCGCTTCCGTCACGCGCTGGACGTCGTCGCCGTTGTACCACTGGTGCTCGAACAGCCCGACCTGCGGACGCAGGCTCTCCGAGCTGACGTGGCGCAGGGTCGACTTCACCTCGATGTGGCCGATGCGGTAGCGCGGGCCTTCAGTGATGGTGAAGGTGATCAGGAAAGACTTGCGGTCCGGCGCCAGCTCGGCGGTGGCGTCGTTGACGGTGAAGTCGACGTAACCGTTGCGCAGGTAGAAGCGGCGCAGCAGCTCGGAGTCGTACTTCACCCGGTCCGGGTTGTACTCGTCGGAGGACGAGAAGAACCGGTACCAGGCGGTTTCCTTCGAGGTGATCACCTGCGCCAGCCGCGCCTCGCTGAACGCCTTGTTGCCGACGAAGCTGATCTTGCGGATCAGGGTCAGCTCGCCCTCGGTGATCTGGAAGATCACGTCCACCCGGTTGTGCGACAAGCGGATGATCTGCGGCGTCACCGTGACGGCGTAGCGGCCCTTCTGGGCATACAGGTCGAGGATCTTCTGCCGGTCGCGGCTGGCCATCTCGGGGGTGTAGACGGCACGCGCGCGCAGCTCGATCTCCTTGCGCAGGTCGTCGTCCTTGGCGGCGTGGTTGCCCTCGAACGAGATGCGGTTGACGATCGGGTTCTCCACCACCACCACCACCAGCGTGTCGCCGTTGCGGTGCAGCGTCACGTCGCGGAACAGCCCGGTGGCGTAGAGCGTCTTCAGGCTGCGGTCGAGCTCCTCCTGGTTGAACGGCTCGCCCGCCTGCACCACCAGGTAGGACAGCACGGTGCCTGTCTCGATGCGGGCGTTGCCCTCCACCCGGATCGACCGGATGATGCCGCCGGATCCGGCCGGCTCGGAGGCCGGACGGGTGGCGGCGCCGCGCCGGGCCGGATGGTGGCGCACCCCCTGCGCGCCCGTTCCCTGCCGCGCGGCCGGAGCCGGAGCTTGCGCATCCTGAGCGGCTGCGGCGGCAGCGGCGAAGGGAAGCAGGCAGACGGAAGCGAGCAGAGCAGAACGTTTACCGGACAAGGCGACCCATCCCCCAGAGCTGCTTTCCGAGGCCGCTTCCCCCGAACCGGAGTTGGCCGCTCGCCCGGACGCCGCCCGCCGCCACCGGACGATGACGAAATCGGGAGGCAGCACCCGCTGCGGCGGAGCTACCCGAATACCGGGCGCCAGTGCAAGCGCGGCACCGCAACCGTTGCGCCCCTCCTGTTGCGCCCCTGCGGATCATCCGATCACGTGGCGCAGCCAGCCGAACAGGCCGAACTGCGCCAGGTCGTTGACGGTGGCGAACAGGAACACGCCGGCGATCAAGGCGAAGCCGGCGCGGAAGCCCGCTTCCTGCACCCCGCGCGACACCGGCCGGCCGCGCAGCGCCTCGATCGCGTAGAACACCAGCCGCCCGCCGTCGAGGATCGGCACGGGCAGGAGGTTCACCAGCCCCAGGTTGATGGACAGGATGGCCATGAATGTCATGAGGCTGGCGGTGCCGGCAGCGGCGAACTGCCCGGACATCTGCGCGATCCGGAGCGTGCCGCCGAGCTGGGACGCGGCGACGTGCCCGGTAAGCATCTGCCACAGCCCGGCGATCCAGCTCACGATGACCACCGCGGTGGTGCGCACCGCCGCCACCATCGCCTCGCCCGGTCCGACGCGACGCGGCGGCGGCGGCTCCGCCATCACGCCGAGCTGCCCGGTGGTCAGGCCGCCGGCGCCATGCACGGTGCCGAGCGTCGCCTGGAGGTCGCTCTCGTGGCCGTCGCGCAGCACCTGGAGCCGAACGGTGCGGCCGGGGCTGGCGGCGATCAGCCGCTGCAGGTTGCCGAAGCTGGCGATGGCGGCGCCGTCCACCGCCTCGATCAGGTCGCCCTCCTTCAGGCCCGCCCGCTCGGCAGCACTTCCCGGGGCGACCCCGCCCACGGTCGGCCGCATCGCCGCCACGTCGGCCTGGTCGGCCGGCTTGCCGGCGGTTGCGAACACGGCGGCGAACAGCACCACGGCGAGCAGGAAGTTGAACACCGGGCCGGCGGCGATGACGATCGCCCGGCTCAGCACCGGCTTGTCGTGGAAGGTGCGGCCCGGCAGCCAGGCGGCGCGCATCTCCGGGGTCGCGTCTTCCGTTCCCTCGAAGCCGTGCGGCTTCACGTAGCCGCCGATCGGCAGCACGCACACTCGCCATTCGGTGCCGACCCGGTCGCGCCAGCGGACCAACGGCCTGCCGAAGCCGATGGAGAACACCTCGACGTGCACGCCGCGCCAGCGCGCCGCGAGGTAGTGGCCGAGCTCGTGCACGAACACCAGCACGCCCAGCACGAACACGGCGGCGAGAACGGTACGCAGGAAATCGGGCATCGTGTGGCTCCCGGAAACTCAGGCGGCGCGCGCGGCGGCGCGGTGGGTGGCGTGGGCCTCGGCCTGCCGCCGCGCTTCCCCGTCCCAATGCAGCACCGCGTCCAGGGTGTCGGCCGGCGGCGCCCCCAGCCGGTCCAGCACCGCCTCCACCAGCCGGGCGATGTCGAGAAAGCCGATCCGCCGGTCGAGAAACGCGTTCACCGCGACCTCGTTGGCCGCCGACAGGATCGCCGGCGCCGCTCCTCCGGCCCGCAGGGCGGCCCGGGCCAGGCGCAGCGCCGGGAAGCGCACCGGATCCGGCGCCTCGAAGTCGAGCCGGGCGACCTGCGCCAGGTCGAGGCGCGGGCTGCTGGTGGCGATGCGCGCCGGCCAGGCCAGGGCATGGGCGATCGGGATGCGCATGTCGGGCGCACCCAGCTGCGCCAGCACGCTGCCGTCGGTGTACTGCACCATGCCGTGCACCACCGATTGCGGGTGCACCAGCACCTCGATCCGCTCCTCCGGCAGGCCGAAGATGCGCGCCGCCTCGATCACCTCCAGGCCCTTGTTGAACATGGACGCGGAGTCGATGCTGATCTTGGCGCCCATGGACCAGGTCGGGTGGCGAAGCGCCGCTTCCGGCCCGGCGTTCTCCATCTGCTCCAGGCTGCTGGTGCGGAACGGGCCGCCGGACGCGGTGAGCACCACCTTCTCGACCTCCGCCGCCTGCTTGTCGGCCATGGCCTGGAACACCGCGTTGTGCTCGGAGTCGACCGGCAGCAGGGTGGCACCCGCGTCCTGCACCGCACGCAGCATCACGTCGCCGGCGCAGACCAGCGCTTCCTTGTTGGCCAGCGCCACCGTTCGGCCGCCGCGTATCGCTTCCAGCGTCGGCGCCAGCCCGGCGGCGCCGGTGATCGCCGCCATGGTCCAGTCCGCCGGCTCGGCCGCCGCCGCGCACACCGCGTTGCGGCCGCCGGACACGCGTATGCCGCTGCCGTCGAGCAGGCCGCGCAGCAGCGGAAGAACAGCCTCGTCGGCGATCACCGCATGTCCGGCCCGGAGCGCCTTGGCCTGCTCGGCCAGCTTGCGCGCGTTGCGGCCGCCGACCAGCACCGCGACACGGTAGCGCTCCGGCGCCTGCATCAGCAGGTCCGCCGTGCTGGTGCCGATGCTGCCGGTGCTGCCCAGGATGGAGATGCTCTTCATGTCAGGAGGTCCCGCGGGCTGCCGGCCCCGCCGCATGAGGAATGTCGAAGGCATACCAGAAGCCCGCACCGTGCGGTGCCGCGAAAGACAGCAGGGCAGCCACCGGTGCGGCGGCGAGCAGTCCGTCGAGACGGTCCAGCAGGCCGCCATGGCCGGGGATCAGCCGGCCGGAGTCCTTGACTCCGCTGCGCCGCTTGAACGCGCTTTCGCCGAGGTCGCCGGCCTGCGACACCAGGCCCAGCAGCAGCCCGGCCGCAAGCCCGCGCCCGGCGGCGGATCCCGGCTCGGCACCGAACGGCAGCGGCAGAAGCAGGGCCAGCACCATGCCCGCCAGCATGGCACCGACCAGGCCGCCGGCCGAGCCCGACCAGGTCTTGCCCGGCGAGATGCGCGGCGCGAGCTTGGCGCCGCCCAGGGCACGTCCGGCGAGATAAGCGAAGCTGTCGCTCGACCACACCACCAGCACCACGAACAGCACGCCGTCCCAGCCGGTGCCGACGGCAAAGCGCAGCCACAACAAGGACAGCCCGGCCAGCCCGATCACGATCGTGCCGGCGGCGACCCACGGCCCGAGCAGCAGCGGGGCGGCCAGCATGAGCGCCGCCTCGTCCCAGCGGCCGGGAACAAGGGCGGCGAGGCAGGCCACCGACGGCCAGGCCCCGAGCACGACCCCGCGCAGGCTGCGCGCGGGATGACGCAGCAGCCGGGCCCATTCCAGCCCCGTGCCCGCCAGCCCCAGCATCACCAGCACCGCGAACAGCCAGCCACCAAGCCGGATGCAGCCGAGCCCGACCGGCGCCAGCAGCGCGGCCGACAGGAGGCGCAGGCGCAGGTCGCGCCAGCTCCGTCCGGCCGACGCGCCTGCCACGGCCCCTGCCTCGTCCACGTCAGCCAGGACGGGCGCCGTAGCGGCGCTCGCGCCGGGTGAACACGTCGATCGCTTCCGCGAGGTGGCGGGCCTCGAAGTCGGGCCACAGCACGTCCAGGAACACCAGCTCGGCATAGGCGGACTGCCAGAGCAGGAAGTTGGACAGCCGGCACTCGCCGCTGGTGCGTATCACCAGGTCCGGGTCGGGAATGCCGTCGGTGGACAGGTAGCGGGCGAAGTGGGCCTCGTCGAGCGCGTCAGGCCGAAGGGTGCCGGCCTGGGCGGCTTCGGCGATGCGGCGCGCGGCCTGCAGGATCTCGGCGCGCGCGCCGTAGGACAGCGCCACGATCAGGGTCAGCCGGGTGTTGGACGCGGTCAAGCGTTCGGCCGCTTCCAGCTCGGCGCGTATCTCCGGGCCGAACCGCTGGTGCTCGCCGATCACGCGCACCCGCACCCCTTCGCGGTGCAGCTCGGCGATCTCGCTGCGCAGGTAGTGCCGAAGCAGCGCGGTCAGGTCGGTCACCTCGTCCGCCGGACGGCGCCAGTTCTCCGAGGAGAACGCGTAAAGCGTGAGCCAGCGGACGTTGTTCTCGATCGCGGCGCGTATGCAGCGGCGCACCGCCTGCGCGCCGGCGCGGTGCCCCGCCACCCGGGGCAGCCGGCGACCGGCGGCCCAGCGGCCGTTGCCGTCCATGATGATGGCGACGTGGTCCGGGCGGCGCGGGTCGCGATCGGAAGCAGCCGAAGCGGGCGTGGCCACCGGAGCGGGGATTTCGGTCAGGACGGCGTCCGGCTCTGCCAAGTGTCAGACCTGTTTGATCTCGCGGTCCTTGTCCGCGAGGCCGTCGTCGATCCGCTTCACGTAGGAATCCGTCAGCTTCTGCACCACGTCGGACCAGTCCTTGACGTCGTCCTCGCTGATCTCGCCCTTCTTCTCGAACCCCTTGACCTGGTCCATGCCGTCGCGACGCACGCCGCGCACCGCGATCTTGGCGTTCTCGGCGTAGCGCCCGGCGGCCTTGGCCAGCTCGATGCGCCGCTCGGCGGTGAGCATGGGGATCGGCACGCGCACGATCTGGCCGTCCGCGGACGGGTTCAACCCCAGCCCGGCGTCGCGGATCGCCCGCTCCACCGCGCCCACCAGGGTGCGGTCCCACACCTGCACCGTGATCATCCGCGCCTCGGGCACCGCGATGGAGCCGACCTGGGTGATCGGCACCTCGCCGCCATAGGCCTCGACCCGCACCGGCTCCAGCAGCGCCGGGCTGGCGCGGCCGCTGCGCAGGCCGGCGAAGTCGCGGCGCAGGGTTTCCAGCGCGCCGTCCATCCGTCGCGTCAGGTCCTCTTTCAAAGCGTTCTGGTCGGCCACGGCGGTTGATCTCCCGGAAGCGTGCGGATCTGGTACGGCGGAGTCAGGCCGGATCCACGATCCGGGTGAAGCGCCCCTCGCCGCGCATCACCTTGGCAAAGGCCCCGTGCGCGTGGATGTTGAACACGATGATCGGCAGGTTGTTCTCGCGCGCCAGGCTGATCGCGGCCGCGTCCATCACGTTCAGGTCCTGCGACAGCACGTCGAGGTAGCTCAGCTCCTCGAACCGCGTCGCGTCAGGGTTGCGGCGCGGATCGTCAGAATAGACCCCGTCCACCTGGGTGCCCTTGAACAGGGCGGCGCAGTCCAGCTCGGCGGCGCGGAGCGCTGCGGCGGTGTCGGTGGTGAAGAACGGGTTGCCGGTGCCGGCGGCGAAGATCACCACCCGGTTCTTCTCCATGTGCCGCATGGCGCGGCGGCGGATATAGGACTCCGCGATCCCCGGCATCTGGATCGCCGACATCACCCTGGTGTCGACGCCGATCTTTTCCAGCGCGTTCTGCATCATCAGGGCGTTGATCACGGTGGCCAGCATGCCGGCGTAGTCGCCCTGCGCCCGGTCCATGCCGCGCGCGGCCGCGGCGATGCCGCGGAAGATGTTGCCGCCGCCGATCACCAGGCCGACCTCAATGCCCATGGCGTGCACGCTGGCGACGTCGGCGGCAATGGCGGACACCGTTTCGGCATCCAGGCCGAAGCTGCCCTGCCCCATCAGCGCCTCGCCCGACACCTTCAGCAGCACGCGGCGGTAGAGCGACGGGATCGACGGGTCGGCGCTTCGGTCGGGTCCGGTCATCGATCCTCGCGGCGTGGCGCCCCGTCCGGTGCGAGCCCGGTTGGCGCGCTTCTCATAATGCCCAGGCCCAGCGCCCACAAGCGCCGTGATGCCGCGTCCGAAGCCGGCCGGCTCAACCGTCGCAGCATCCGTCCTCGACCCGGACCGATCCTGGGCCGACCACAGGACCCGATCCGAAGGCGGCTGGTCGCATCGGCCTCGCGGTCCGAACCGCGTGCCCATGCCAGATGGTGCCTCGCTGCCGCTCCTGGCGGCCTCAGGGTGCCGGACGCGGCCCGGAGATCATCTCCGGCGGGCTGCGAGGCCCCGGACGAGGAGCTCCAGCCCGAACTCGAAGGCGACCAGATGATCGGAGCCGCGTGGTCCGGCCGCCGCTCCAGGCCGCTCGTCCGGGACGGCATCCGCCCCGTCCGCTTGTTCCTCCAGCACGCTGCCGAGCGTGAACCATCCGGCGGCGCGCAGCGCCATCGCCGCGTCCTGCTCGTTGAAGCCGGAGGCGGCCAGAAAGGCGACCTTGCGCTCAAGCCGCTGCGCGTCGCCCGACCGCGGGCGACTCCCGGCGTGGAGGCGCGCGCCGTCGCGGCGCATCAGCAGCGTTCGCCGGAAGCTGTGCATGTTGTCGACGAACCACGCCCGCCAATCCTCCGGCGGCGCCGGCAGCGGCACGCGTGCGTGCGGCTCCATCGCGGCCTCGGCCATGGCCGCGAGCAACGCCGCCTTGCTGCTGAAGTGCCAGTAAAGCGCCGGCTGCTCCACCGCCAGCCGCTGCGCCAGCCGGCGCGTGCTCATGGCCGCCAGCCCGCCCTCGTCCAGCATGGCCAGGGCTTCCGACACCACCTTGTCACGGTCGAGCTTGGCCACTAGGTCAAACTTATCGCTGATAAGCGAGCGTTCGGGTTCATCACCGGGGAGGTCGGCATGAGGCAGGAGGCGCTACAGGAAACGTCGGTGCTCGTGGTCGGAGGCGGGCTGGTCGGCCTGATGACCGCCCTGTTCCTGCAGCACCATGGTGTCCCCTGCGTCCTGGTCGAGCGCAGCCAGGCGGTGTCGCCGCTGCCGCGCGCGCGGGGCTGGGCGGTGCGCAGCATGGAGCTGTTCCGCCAGATCGGCCTGCAGGGCGACATAGAGGACGCCGCGCGGACGGCATGGGAGACCGGCGCCTTCGGCGGCGCGCGGCGTGGGCGGACGATGCTGTCCTCGGAGGCGCTGGAGATCCCGGACACGGCGGTGATGACGGGCGATGATCCGTCGCCGTGCAAGATGGCTGCCTGTCCCCAGACCCTGGTCGAGCCGATCCTGCGGCACGCCCTGGAGGAGCGGGGCGGCGACGCACGGTTCGGCTGCGAGCTGCTCGGCTTCGCCCACGACCGCGACGGCGTCGGCGCGACGGTCAGGGACGCGGGCGGCCGGGAGCGGACGCTCCGGGCAGCCTATCTGGTCGCGGCGGACGGGTCGCGCGGGATGGTCCGCCGCCAGCTCGGCATCGGTCGGCAGGGCTCGGTCGCGGCGCAGCATTACCTCAACATCTATTTCGAGGCGGACCTCACCGAGGCGGTTCGGGGACGCACGTTCAGCCAGTGCGAGGTGGCGAACGATACGGTGCGCGGGCTGTTCCTGTCGATGAACAACACCACCAAGTGGTCCTTCCACCTGCTCCATGATCCCGAGCTCGACCATCCCGAGCAATGGTCGGAGGCGATGGTCGCGGACGCCGTGCGCGCCGCCGTGGGCGACGACCTGCCCTTGTCGATCCGCCATCACGGGACCTGGACGGCCGCCGCGCGCGTGGCGGAGTCGTATCGGAACGGACGCGTCTTCCTGGTCGGCGACGCCGCGCACATCATGCCGCCCTGGGGTGGGTTGAACGGCAACACGGGCATCGCCGACGCGCACAACCTCGCCTGGAAGCTGGCGCAGGTGCTGCATGGCGACGCGCCGCCCGAACTGCTGGACGGCTACGAGGCGGAGCGGCGTCCGGTCGCGCTGCGCAACGCGGAGCAGGCGGAGCTGCGCAGCGACTTCGAGCTGCGCTTCGGGATCCGCACCGCTGCCAACGCCGCCGCGTTCAACCGGCTTCGCGATGGCGGCGAGCTGCTGATGCGCTACCGCTACGGCCTCGACGACACAGTCGACAGCCTCCGATGCCAGGCGGGGACGCGCTTCCCGCACGCGTGGATCGAGCAGGGCGGCCGGCGCCGCTCGACCCTGGACCTGTTCGGCGTCGGACCCGTCGCGATCGGCGGCGTCGCGGCAGCCGGCAGCATCCTGCGGGCAGGCGCGGACTTCGACTTCCTGGACCGGGGCGTCACCTGGCGGACGCTGACCGGGCAGGAGGACGACGCCATCATCCGGGTGCGTCCCGATGGCGTCGTCGCCTCGTGACGAAGGCGGCCGCTCCCGAACACGGACTCAGACATCCTGTCCCGGCAGGTCGGCCGGTCAGTCCAGCTCCAGCCCGATCGCCCGCAGCCGGGCGCCCTCCTCGTCCCAGCCGGCGCGCTCCTTGACGTTGAGGAACAGGTGGCAGGGCCGCTCCAGCAGCGAGGCCAGACCATGGCGTGCCCTGGCACCGATCTCCCTGATCCGGCTGCCGCCCTCCCCGATCAGGATCGCCTTGTGGCCGGCGCGCGACACGTAGACCGTGGCCTCGACCCGCACCGAGCCGTCCGGGCGCTCCTGGAAGCTCTCGGTCTCCACCGTGCAGGAGTACGGGATCTCCTCCTGGGTCTGCAGGAAGATCTGCTCGCGCACCAGCTCCGCCGCCAGCAGACGGTCCGGCAGGTCGGTCAGGTCGTCCTCCGGATACAGGAACGGGCCCTCAGGCAGCGCCAGCGCCAGCGCGTCGAGCAGGTCGTCCAGCCCGTCGCCCTTGCGGGCGCTCACCATGTACACGTGCTCGAACGGCAGGAGCTCGGCCATGGCCTTGGTCAGCGGCAGCAGCCGGCCGCGCTCCACCGCGTCGGTCTTGTTCAGCACCAGCCAGGTGCGGCGCCGCGTGGTGCGCAGGCGCTCGGCGATGGCCTGCACGCCATCGGTCAGGCCCTTCTGGCTGTCCACCAGAAGCAGGGTGATGTCGGCATCCTCCGATCCGGTCCACGCGGCGGCGACCATGGCGCGGTCCAGCTTGCGCCTGGGCTTGAAGATGCCGGGCGTGTCGACCAGCAGCAGCTGGCCGGCGGTGTTTGCCACGCGGCGCATCAGGATGCCGAGCACGCGGAACCGGGTGGTCTGCGCCTTGGGGCTGACGATCGACAGCTTGGCGCCGGTCAGCCGGTTGAGCAGGGTGGACTTGCCGGCGTTGGGCGCACCGACGATGGCAACGAAGCCGCAGCGCTCGACCGCTGGGGCAGGATCCGCGATCACGCCAGCTGTCCCAGCAACTCGGAGGCCGCCAGGCTTTCCGCGATCCGCTTGGTGCCGGCCTCGCCGGTCGACGCGCGTCCGGCAGCCTCGACGCGCACCGTGAAGCGGGGCGCGTGCGACGGGCCTTCGGCGGCCTCCAGCACGTACACCGGCAGCGGCAGGCCGCGCGCCAGCAGCCATTCCTGCAGCGCGGTCTTGGCATCCTTGGGCGGCAAGGCCTGGCCGGTGATGACGGTGCTCCAGGCGGAGCGCACGAAAACCCGCGCCGGCTCCAGCCCGCCGTCGAGATAGGTGGCGCCCAGCACCGCCTCCACGCTGTCGGCGAGCACGTTGGCGGCGTCGCGTATGCCGGCGCGGTCCTCGTGCGGCGCCACGTCCAGCGCCTCGCGGAAGCCGAGCTCGGCGGCGATCCGCGCCAGCACCGGCCGCGACACCAGCTGCGCCAGCCGGGGCCCGAGATGGCCTTCCTGTTCCTCCGGATAGCGCTCGATCAGCCACTCGGCCATCAGCAGGCCCAGCACCCGGTCGCCGATGAACTCCAGCCGCTCGTTGGAGCCCTGCCCCTTCTGCGACGGCCGTCGCCTGCGTCCTGCCGCCCCGCCGCCACGGGCCTCGTGCGCGGCGGAGCGGTGGGTCAGGGCTTCGCGCAACAGGGCCGGCTTGCGGAACCGCCAGCCGATGGTGCGCTCGATCCCGTCGAGCACGTCGTGCCCGGTCGCGCTCAATGCACCCAACGGAACAGCCGGCTCCAGCGTATCTCGACCGGCCAGTCCCAGAACTGCCAGACCGGATGCCGGGCGTCATAGGAGAAGAAGATCACCTCCGCCTTGCCAACCAGGTTCTCGATCGGCACGTAGCCGAGGTCGTCCATGAAGCGGCTGTCGGCGCTGTCGTCACGGTTGTCGCCCATGGCGAAGAAGTAGCCTGGCGGCACCACGTACTCCGGCGTGTTGTTCTGCTGGCCCTCGTCGGTCAGGCGCAGGATCTGGTGCCGGACCGGGCCGTGGCCGCCGCTGCCGGGCAGGGCCTCGGTGTAGAGCCGGCCGACCAGTTCGCGCCGCTGCTCGTCCACCGCCACGTAGTCGCCCTCAGCGGTGCGCGGAACCTGAACACCGTTCAGGAATAGCTGGCCGTTGCGCACCTGGATGCGGTCGCCGGGCAGGCCGACGATGCGCTTGATGTAGTCGATGGAGGTGTCGCGCGTGTAGCGGAACACGGCCACGTCGCCGCGATGCGGCAGCGAGGCCAGGATGCGGCCGGAGAACAGGTCCGGCGAGAACGGCAGCGAGAAGCGGGAAAACCCGTAGGACGGCTTGGACACGAACAGGTAGTCGCCCACCAGAAGCGTCGGGATCATGGAGCCGCTGGGGATGTTGAACGGCTCGAAGGCGACCGTCCGCACCACGGCCGCGATCAGCAGCGCGTAGACGATGGTCCGTACGGTCTCGCCGATCCCGGACCGGCTCGCGTCGGTCCTTCCGGCCTTGGCGGTCGCGGCGGGATCCACGGGACGAATGTTGTTCTTGAACAGGCTCATGGCGGCAGGGTGCGTCCGGGTGGAGGCCGGTTCCGAAGGCCGGACGGCCGGTCCGGGATGGGCGGGATCAAGCCGACGCGGCCGGGGCGTGTCAAGCGAGC
>CAXTMS010000034.1:0-9469 GCA_964245345.1 uncultured Acetobacteraceae bacterium
GCGGCGATCACGCCGCGCACCAAGTGGTTCTTCCTGAACTCGCCCAACAACCCGACCGGCGCGGCATACTCCGCGGCCGAGCTGCGCGACATCTGCGACGTGCTGCTGCGTCATCCCGATGTCTGGATCTTCACCGACGACATCTACGACAAGCTGGTCTACGACGGCTTTCGCCCGGCCACGATCGTGCAGGTCGAGCCGCGACTGCGCGGGCGCACCGTCACCATGAACGGCTGCTCCAAGGCGTATGCGATGACCGGCTGGCGCATCGGCTTTGCCGGCGCGCCGCTGCCGCTGATCAAGGCGATGGACAAGCTGCAAAGCCAGTCCACCTCCAACCCGTCCTCGATCAGCCAGGCGGCGGCGCTGGAAGCCCTGTCCGGGCCACAGGACTTCATCGCCGGCATGGTCGCGACCTATCAGGCGCGTCGCGACCTGGTGGTGGAGATGCTCAACGCGGCGCCCGGGGTGTCGTGCCACAAGCCGGAAGGCGCGTTCTACGTGTATCCGTCCTGCCAGGGCTGCATCGGCCGGACCAGTGCCGGCGGCACGACCATCACGAACGACGAGGCGTTCGTGACCGCGCTGCTGGAGGAGCAGGGCGTGGCCACGGTACACGGCACCGCGTTCATGTTTCCCGGCCACTTCCGGGTGTCCTACGCGACCGACACGGACAGCCTGCGCGAGGCCTGCGGGCGGATCCAGCGCTTCTGCGCCGGACTGGCTTGAGGCGCCCCGACTCGATGCCGAGCCTGGCGCAGCGGCTGTCCCGGTTGTCCGCGCCGGCCACGGTGATGATGTCGGCGCGCGCCCGCGCCTTGCGCGCGGCCGGGCACGACGTGATCTCGCTGGCGCTGGGCGAGCCGGATTTTCCGACGCCGGCGCATGCGGTGCAGGGAGCGCACGAGGCGGCGCTCGCCGGCGACACGAAGTACCCGCCGACGGACGGCACGGCGGCGCTGAAGCAGGCGGTGCGGGCCAAGTTCGCCCGCGAGAACGGGCTGGAGTTCGCTTTGGACGAGGTGATCGTCGCCAACGGCGGCAAGCAGATCCTGTTCAACGCGCTGATGGCGACGCTCGATCCGGGCGACGAGGTGGTGATCCCGTCGCCTTACTGGGCAAGCTATCCCCTGATCGTCGAGCTGCTCGGCGGCGTCCCGGTGTTCGCGCGCTGCGAGGAAGCCGACCGGTTCCGGCTCCGGCCGGAGGTGCTGGAGGCGGCGATCGGGCCGCGCACCCGATGGGTGATCCTCAACTTCCCGAACAACCCGACCGGCGCGACCTGTCCGCAAGCCGACCTGCTGGCCCTGGCGCAGGTGCTGGAGCGCCATCCGCAGCTTTGGATCCTGTGCGACGAGATCTACGAGCACCTCGTGTTCGACGACGCGCCGCACGTGTCTCTGGCCAAAGCCGCACCGGCGTTGAGCGGCCGAATCCTCACCTTGTCCGGCGTATCCAAGAGCTACGCGATGACCGGCTGGCGCATCGGCTATGCCGGAGGGCCGAAGCGTCTGGTCGACGCCATGTCGACGATCCAGAGCAACTCCACCTCCGGCGCGTCGTCGATCTCGCAGGCGGCCGCCGTGGCAGCCTTGTCCGGCCCGCAGGACGGCGTCGCGGTCATGCGTGACACCTACCGCCGTCGCCGCGACTTCGTGGTATCGGCCCTGAGGACCATCCCCGGACTGAGTTGCGCCATGCCGGACGGCGCGTTCTATGCCTACCCGGGCATCGCCGGATGCCTCGGCCGGACCAGCACCGGAGGCCGACCGATCCGCAGCGACGACGACTTCGCGTTGGCCCTGCTGGAAGAGCAGCACGTGGCCACGGTGGCCGGCAGCGCCTTCGGGATGAGCCCGTTTATCCGGCTAAGCGTCGCCTCAAGCGACGCGTCGCTGCTCGAGGCCTGCGGGAGGATCGCCCGGTTCTGCGCCGGGCTGTCCCGGGTGACTGGTTAGACCGCCGACAAACGCTGACGCAGCAGCGACAGGAGGGGCTGCTCGACGGGTGGCCGGAGCGCCTTGGTCTGACCGCCGGCCGCCTGGAGGATCTGCATCGCCGGTTGCGACGGGACTTCCTGCGCCGGTTTTGCCTGGACGCTGGAGAGTACCGCCAAACAGGCTGCGAGTTCACACCGCTGCCGCGTCGCCACCGCGGCGGTGTGGGACAGGTGTTCGAGCTCCCGGGCTCCTGACGCCCCGCCATAGCACAGCGCGGCGAGGCTCCGTGCCACCCCGAGATCTGCTTGACGCCAGGCCTGACGCAGCGCGTGCTCGGACATCGTCGAACCCGACATTGAGTTTCCCCTTCGTTTCGGGTGTCTACGCACCACGCCGGATCTGGATGATCTCTGTCGTCATGATAACGCAATCGTTTGCTGTCGGTCGACACGAAAAGAAGAACCGTCCAGACGCCCGAAGATCATATCGAAAACAACACGAAACGGACGTGCCGAACGCGGTCTTGGGCGCATCCGGTTGAATGCATCCGGGCCTGAAGCGCTGCCTGACCCGGTGAACCGAGTCCGCGTCCTCAGTCGCTGATGAAGAAGCCGCGCAGGCGTTCGGCCAGTTCGTAAGGCGCTTCCTCGGGGATGAAGTGCCCGGCCTCGATTGGGCCGCCCTCCACCGTGCCGGCGACGCCGTTCTGCCACAGGGTCCGCGGGTCGTACCAGCCGCCGATCCGCCCGTGCGTGCCCCAGACCAGCAGCACCGGGCAGCCGATCTTGCCCGGCGCCGGGTCCTGCGTCGGCAGCGGACCCTCCGCGGCCGCGCCGTGGCCACGCTGCTCGGCGTTCCAGCCGCCTTCCAGCAGGTAGTCGGCGACCGCCTCGGGATCGAACATGTCTGGCTTCTCGTCCGGCGCCACCAGGCGGAACCAGTCGTCCGGCGCCTTCACCAGCAGCGCTTCCGGCTTGGGATGCAGCTGGGCGAACCAGCAGGCCTGGTAACCGGCGAGCGCGAACGCCATGTCCTCGCGTCCGTTATGCTCGAGCAGCGGCACCGCCTCGATCAGCCCGAGCCGGTCGACCTTGTCCGGCGCGTCGAGGGCAAGGCGTGCGGCGACGTGCGCGCCAAAGTCGTGCCCCGCGACCGAGAAACGGCGATGGCCGAGCCGGCGCATCAGCGTCAGCATGTCGTGGGCCAGCTCGACCACGGTGAGATGCGCCGGCAGGTCGGCGCACACCACGGCGAAGCGGTCGCTCAGCGCCGGCGCCACCTGATGCCACATGGCGTGGGTCTGCGGCTGTCCGTGCAGCAGCAGCAGCGGCGCCGCCTTCCACCCGGCCAACCCCCCGGTTCGGAGTCGGTAGCGGGTTCCGGACAGCGTCATCTCTTCGTAATGGAAGCCGGCGAAGAACATGCAGACCACATCCGCTTGGAGGCTCCCTTGTTCCCGACCCTGCTCCGGGCTGCAATGGGAGCCGGGCACGCGCGGGCGCCCGAACCCACGCAGCTAGCACGATTTCAACTTTCGAGGGAGCGATGATGGCCGGTCTCGATCCGGACGACTGGCAGGGCCTGCGCGCGCTGGGACATCGCATGCTGGACGACATGATCGACCGGCTCGCGGCGCATGGCGCCGGTGCGGGACCGGTCTGGCAGCCGATGCCGCCGGAAACGCGCCGGGCGCTGCGTATGGCGCTGCCGCGGGAGCCGACCGATCCGGTGGCGCTATACGAGGCGTTCCAGGCGCAGGTGGTGCCGTATGCGCTCGGCAACACGCATCCGCGGTTCATGGGCTGGGTGCATGGCGGCGGCACCGGCATCGGCATGCTGGCGGAGCTGCTGGCAGGCGGGTTGAACGCCAACCTGGGCGGCCGTGACCACGCGCCGATCGAGCTGGAGCGCACCGTGATCGCCTGGGCGGCGGAGATGGTGGGGATGCCCGTCACCAGCTCTGGCATCCTGGTCACCGGCTCCTCCATGGCCAACATGATCGCCGTCCTGGTGGCGCGACGGGCCGCGGCAGGACCCGCGGTGCGCGCCGAAGGGGTCGGCGGCCGCGGCCTGGTCGGATATGCCGGCGCCAGCGCGCATGGGTGCATCCCCCGCGCCTTCGACCTGATCGGCCTCGGCACCGAGGCGCTGCGCACGATCCCGCTGGACGCCGACCACCGCATGAGCCTGCGCGCGCTGGGCGAGGCGGTGGAACGGGATCGCGCGCTCGGGCTGACCCCGTTCATGGTCGCCGCCACTGCCGGCACGGTGGACACCGGTGCGATCGATCCGCTCGCTGCCATCGCCGCCTTCTGCGCCGAACAGCGGCTCTGGTTCCACGTCGACGGCGCCTTCGGGGCGCTGGCGGCGCTGTCTCCAGCGCTTCGACCGCAGCTCGACGGCATCGAGCGCGCCGACAGCCTGGCGTTCGACTTTCACAAATGGGCCCAGGTGCCATACGACGCAGGCTGCGTGCTGGTGCGCGACGGGCAGGCGCAGGCGGACGCCTTTGCCCAGACCCTGGCCTACCTGTCACGCGAGGATCGGGGTGCCGCCGCCAACGCCCCCTGGCCGTGCGACCTCGGCCCCGACTTGTCGCGCGGCTTCCGGGCGCTCAAGGTTTGGATGACGATCGCGACCTACGGCGCTGATCGTATGGGAGAGTTGGTGAACCAGAGCTGTGCCGTTGCGAGACATCTGGCAAGACGGATCGAGGCGGAACCGTTGCTGGAGCTGCTGGCGCCCGTAACGCTGAACATCGTCTGTTTCCGGGTCTGTCAGGGAGCCGGGAACCTCGATCATCTCAACGGCGAGCTGGTCAAGGACCTGCATGAATCGGGGGTTGCCGTGCCCTCCACCACGATGATCGACGGCAAGCGGGCGATCAGGGCCGCCATCGTCAACCACCGCACGACCATCCACGACGTGGACCTGATGGTGGACGGGTTGCTGGAGCTGGCTATGAAGCGAAGCTCCTGAGCAGGAAGCTTTGACTTCAAAACACTTTTAACAGAGATAGGAACCTCGTCACATGGTGCAGGATACGGCCATAAGTTGTTGATCCTGAGGAGTTCTGCTCCAAGCATCTATGCCGGGTGGCAGGCGACGGATCGTCATGACAGCACCATCACCTAGTCCTGTAGATGATGCCTGGATGTGGTTGTTTTCAGGACTTTCGCAGCGTTGTGCCTGTGCGATGGTCTGCGGCGTTGCAGGGAAAGACCACAGCGTCAATCGTTGAGCAGAACCTGCGTCACGGCTGTGCGCAGTCGCTTGCTGTCCGGGCTGGTCACGCTGGAGAACCAGGTCGCCAGGCGGCCATCGCGGCCGATCACGTACTTGAAGAAATTCCATCGTGGCCGGGACAACGGGCCGCCCTGTTGCGCGAGCCAGCGGAACAGCGGGTCGGCCTCAGGCCCACGCACGCGCAGCTTCTTCGTCATCGGGAAGCTGACGCCGTAGTTGCTGCTGCAGAAGCTGGCGATGTCGGTCTCGCTGCCTGGCTCCTGCCGGCCGAACTCGTTGCTCGGCACGCCGATCACGGTCAGCCCGTGCTCTCGATGCTGCGACCACAGCGCCTGCAGCCCTTCATACTGCGGGGTGAAGCCGCATCTGGACGCGGTGTTCACGATCAGAAGCGGGCTGCCGGCGAACTGGTCCAGGTTCAGGGTCTCGCCCTGCAGGGTGGTGAGGGTGAAGTCAAAGGCGGTGCGCTCGGCCATGGCGTCCTCCGGATCGCGACCGGTCCATCAGCCGGTCCCGGCGGCAATGGTCAAGGGCCGGTGACGGGCAAGGCGACGTGACGCAGCCGGCTGAGGCTGATCGCCGACGCCGAGGCCGCCACCAACGCGGCCAGGCCAAGGCAGGCGTGGTTGGCAGCGTGTCCCAGCAGGGCGAAGGTCGTCGCCACCAGCATCGCGCCGATGGTCTGGCCGAACAGCCGGGTGACGGAGATCATGCCGCTGGCGCTTCCGCTCCGCCCCGGCGGTGCGCCGAGCAGCATGGCGCGGTTGTTGGGCGGCTGGAACAGCCCGAACCCGGCGCCGGCGAGGGCGATGCGCCAGGCGATGTCGGCATCGCTGGGCTCCGTCGGCAGCAGCCAGAGCGCGAGAAAGCCGCAGGCAGTCAGGCTGAGGCCGAGCGAGGACAGCACCGCCGCTGGATGGCGGTCGGACAACCGCCCGACAAGCGGGCCGACCGCTACGATCGCCAGCGGCCAAGGGGTGATGAGCAGTCCCGTCGCCACTGCCGAGCGGTGCAGCACCGCTTCCAGGGTGAACGGCATGGAGATGATGAAGAAGTTCGATGCCACGAAGGCCAGGAAGCCGGTCAACGCCGCGCTACGGAACTGGGGAAGGCCGAGCAGGTCGACAGGCAGCATCGGCTCGGCCTGTCCGAGCTGCCGGCGCACCAGCACCAGGAAGCAGACGCCGCCCAGCGTCAGCAGCGCCAGCGAGACCACGAGCCCGTCGCGATGCGCCAGCCGGTCGAAGCCGACGATCAGCGCCCCGAACGCGACGGCGTTGAGCCATGCCGACGGCCCGTCCAGCGTGGTCGACCCGCGCGGGGTGCGTGGCAGGGAGAACAGGGCGAACAACAGCGCGACGACGCCCAGCGGCAGGTTGATCAGGAACAGCCACGGCCAGTGCGCCACCGACAGCACGACCGCGGCGATGGTCGGACCCAGCGCCACGCCGGCCGCGACCACCATGCCGTTGACGGTGATGCCGCGGCCGATGATCGCGCGCGGGTAGATGTGTCTGACCAGTGCCGCGTTGACGCTCAGGATGCAGGCGCCGCCGAAACCCTGCAGCGCCCGGGCCAGGGACAGCTCGAGCAGCGTGGTGGAGGCGGCGCAGAGCAGGGAGGCCAGCACGAACAGCACGAGCCCGATGCGGCACATCCTCGCATAGCCGATCCGGTCACCGAGCGCCGCCAGGGGCAGCAGCGAGATCACGGACGCGAGCTGGTAGGCGTTGATCACCCAGATCGCCGCTGACGGATCGGCATGGATGTCGTGGGCGATGGTCGGCAGCGCCACGTTGGCGATCGCGTAGTCCAGCACCGACAACAGCACCGACAGCGACACCGCCAGCATCGCCAGTGTGCGGGCGCTGCCATGCAGGCCATCAGGTGATCCGTCGGCAGGCGCGGAGGGGACCGATGGTTGCGGCATGCTCCGCTTCTACGGCCGGATCGCGTCAGCCCGAAGCTGTTCCGGTCGAGCAGGCGCCGGAAACGGGCGAGGCATGGTGGTTCAACAGCGGCCCGACCCGCAGGATCGCCGACCGGACGGCTCCTTGAGCTTCACGTGAAAACTATAACCCTGCAGTCCAACCTCCTCATGTTGCGGGATAAGCAAGTTTCATTCGCATGCGCCAAGACGTTGCCGCGACCGCCGCCGAACCTTGCAGCCTCAACGGGCATAACGGACAAGAACAAGGAAACAGCGAGGTCGCGAGGTGACGATGATCCGACCGTCCAGAAGCTGGACGACCTGTGGCGCCGAGCCGGGTGCCGTCATCCGTCGCGTTTCCGGAGCCGGCCGTGCCTGACGGCCTACAGGCCCTCGTGCGCGGCGTGCCAGGCATGATGCTGCTTCTGGCGCTCGGGATCGCGTTCTCGACCGATCGGTGCCGGATCGCGCCGCGCACCGTGTTGGCAGCACTCGCCTGCCAGTTCCTGCTCGGTGCCCTGGTTTTGTTCGTGCCGCCCGGCCGCTGGGCGCTGGCAGCCGCGTCCGACGCCGTGAACGCCGTTCTGGGCTACGGCAACCAGGGCATCGGCTTCCTGTTTGGCGGCCTGGTCGGGCCGCGCATGGCCGAGCTGTTTCCGGATGGCGGCTATGTGGTGGCACTCCGCGTGTTGCCGCAGATCATCTACATCTCGGCGCTGATCGCGGTGCTGTATCATTTCGGGATCATGCAGCTGCTGACGCGGGTGCTGGGCGGGGGGTTGAGGATCCTGATCGGCACCAGCCGGATCGAGAGCTTCTCGGCCGTGTCCACGATCGTGCTCGGCCAGAGCGAGATGCCGGTGGCGCTCAAGCCCTACGTGCCGTCGCTGACCACCGCCGAGCTGTTCGCGCTGATGTCGAGCGGCACCGCCTCCGTGGCGGGCTCCGTGCTGGCCGGCTATGCCGGGCTGGGGGTGCCGATGTCCTACCTGCTGGCGGCTTCGGTGATGGCGATCCCGGGCGGCCTGCTGTTCGCCAAGCTGCTGGTGCCGAGCACCGAGCCGACCCGCATCCGTGCGCTCGACCTGTCGTTCGACGGCAGCCCCGCCGCCAACGTGTTCGAGGCAATATCCTCCGGAACCGGCAATGGCGTGCAGCTCGCGGTGGCCGTGGGCTCCATGCTGATCGCGTTTATCGGGCTGATCGCCTGCCTGGACGGGCTGGTCGGGCTGGTCGGCGGCTGGCTCGGTTATCCCCGGCTGTCGATGGAGGCGATCCTGGGCCTGTTGTTCGCGCCGCTCGCCTGGTGCATCGGCGTGCCGTGGCAGGACTGCAGCCTGGCCGGCGGCATCATCGGCCAGAAGCTGGTGTTCAACGAGTTCATCGCCTACGTGCACCTGTCGCCGATGATCCGCATCCATGCGCTCGCGCCGCACGTACTGGCGATCCTGTGCTTCGCCTTGTGCGGCTTCGCCAACTTCGCCTCGATCGGCATCCTGCTCGCCAGCTACGGCGTGGTGGCGCCCGAACGTCGAAGCGAGGTCGCACGGCTGGGCTTGCGCGCGGTGCTGGCCGGCACGCTGTCGAACCTGATGAGCGCCACCATCGCCGGGATGTTCATCTCCTGAACCGAGGCCGTCCGGCCCGGCTCTTGTGACGGCTTGCGGACCACTATGGGATCGGCTCGAGCCTGATGTCGACGCTGGAGCCTGCAACCTCCGCCGCGAAGGACCTAGTGGTTGCCGTCCAGCAACCCGATCACCTCGTGCAGGCTGTGCACGATCCGATACGCCTTCTCGTGCATCTCCGCAGTCGGCTGAAGCAGGTCCGGCACCATGACCACGCGCATGCCGGCGGCGTGGGCCGCACGCACCCCGGTATGGGAATCCTCCAGCGCCAGGCACGCCGCCGGCCCCACCCCGAGGGCTGCCGCGGCGGTCAGGTAGGGCTCCGGATCGGGCTTGCCGCGCGACACGTCGTCGCGGGTGACGATGCTCCCGAACCGTTCGGCGATCCCGGCGTGTTGCAGATGGTGCAGGGCGCGATGCCGTCCGGACGAGGTGGCCACCGCGCGCGGCAGCCCGCGCCGGTCGAGAGCGTCGAGCAGGGCAGGGACGCCGTCCTTCAGCGCCAGCCGACCCGACGCGACCAGCGCGTCCAGATGCCGGCCATGCAGCGCGAAGTAGCGGTCCAGCGGAACCGCATCGCCGTAGCGCTCCCGGATCATCGCCCGGCACAGGTCGACCGAGTTGCCGATCATGCCGCGGCAGAAGGACGCCGGCATGTCCATGCCGAGCGCGGCGCCGGCGCTTCCGAGCGCCTCCATCGACAGGGTCTCGGAGTCCAGAAGCAG
>CAXTMS010000034.1:9569-21673 GCA_964245345.1 uncultured Acetobacteraceae bacterium
CTCGGATACTGGTCCGTCATCTGTCCGGACCGGTTGAAGTACTCGGTCACGACGATGCCGAGCGCCGGGTCGATCACCGGCTGCGGGTTCAGCAGGCGGACCGGGACCTGCTGCGCGGCGGCCGAAACGGTCGCGAGGCGGCCCGGCGTCGTCGGCGCCGCGACGGCGGTGACAGGCGTGATCCGCATGGCCTTGCTCCTCAACCCTCCGTCGCCGGCGAGCAGACAACCCACCGGTTAAGGAAGTCCCAAGATTCTCCGCTTCCGACGCTCAAAGCGGACTCACCACGAGGTCCGCGCGGTGGTGCGCCGCCTCGATCAGCCGGGCGTTGGGCGCGTCTGTGGCAGCGATCCAGGCCAGCGCCGCGTCCCGGCTTCGCCCGAACGCCATGTGTCGCGCCAGCAGCCATTGGAGCCGCACCGGTTCCGGGACGGCCACGAACCAGCTCTGGTCGAGCAGTTCGCGCACCGGCGCCCAGGGACCGTCCAGCAGCAGGTAGTTCCCTTCGGTCACGACCAGCCGCACCTCCGGCAGCACCGGGATCGCGCCGGCCACCGGCTCCTCGATCTCGCGACGGAACGCCGGCGCGTACACGACCTCGTCCGGCGCCTGGTTCCGCAGCCGGCGCAGCAGCGACACGTAGCCGGCGGCGTCGAAGGTGTCCGGGGCACCCTTGCGCCCGGCACGGTCGAGACGCGCGAGCTCGACCTGCGCCAGGTGATAGCCGTCCATCGGCACCAGCGACGCCGCCGGCCCGAGCGCCGCCACCAGCTGTGCCGCGAGCGTCGACTTGCCGCTGCCGGGCGGCCCCGCCACGCCGAGCAGCCGGCGTCCGCCCGACGCCAGCAGGATCCGAGCGCGGTCGAGAAGCGGCGCGGGCAGGGGGGACAGGCCGGACATGGTGTTCAGGGCAGCAGGCCCGGCCCGCTTCTGGCCGTCAAGCCGGGGCGACCTCGCGCCCGACCGAAACGTTGAAGGCGACCGAGATCCTGGCACCCGGACCGGCAAAGGGGGTCACGGAGTGGATCAGCCAGGACGGGAACAGCACCATGGTTCCCGCCTGCGGCGTCACGCTTTCCCCTTCGCCGTCGCCATGGGTGGCGGCGATCGCGCAGCGCAGCTGCGGCGCCACCATCACCGGCAGGATCCCGCGCGGGTCCGAAAGCTCGAGCATCCCGCCGCGGGCCGGGTCGGCCGCCACGCCGCCGTCGTCGACCCAGTAGATGCCGGACCAGTAGGCGCCCGGATGCGCGTGCGCGCGGTTGCCGTGCCCGAGGCGGTTGACGTTGGCCCAGGCGGTCACCACCCAGCCCACCGCGGCCGGGACCAGGGCATCGCCGCGCCGCATCACCGTCATGTGCTCGACCAACGTTCGCGCCGCGTCCAGCACCGCATGTCCTGCCGGTCCGCACCAGGACGCGAACTCGGCCGAGTGCCAGCCGCCTTGGTTGCTCGCCACGACGCCGCGCTCCGCGTGCTCGCGCGCCAGGATCGTCGCGGCGAGCTCGGCGTCGAGCGCCTGGTGCCCGGCCAGGCGCGCGCTGATGAGCGGGGTGGGGAACATCCCCCTGGCGGCGACCGTGCCGGGCTCGAACGCCGCGTCGAGCCGGTCAACCATGATGTCGTCGTCGGCCATGCCTGTTCAGCCTCCTGTCGCGACGGCTCGCCGCACCTCATTCCAGCCCGAGCGGCCGTTCCAGCAACTGCGTCCGTGCGTCCGCGAGCCCGATGGTGCCGGTCAGCAGCCCCGCCACCGTGTCGATGATCGGCACCGCCACGCCCGCTCCTGCCGCTCGCGCCGCCAGCGCCGGCGCCGTGTCCACCCCTTCCGCCACGGTGGTCCGGGCCCGCAGCACCTCCGCCAGGCTCCGGCCCTGCCCGAGCGCCACGCCCAGGCTGGTGTTGCGGGACGCGGTACCGGTACAGGTCAGCAGCAGGTCGCCCACCCCGGACAGCCCGCTGGCGGTGACCGCCTGGCCACCCAGCGCCACGATCAGCCGGGACAGCTCGGCGATGCCGCGCGTCACCAGGGCGGCCCGGGCGTTCTCGCCGTAGCCGGCCCCGATCGCGGCTCCGGCCGCGATCGCGATCACGTTCTTGGCCGCGCCGCCGACCTCCACGCCGAGCGGGTCGTTCCCGGCGTAAACCCGGAACGCGCTTCCCGACAGCATCGCCGCGAGGTTCTGAGCCAGCGCAAGGTCCTCGCTCGCCAGCACCGCCGCCGCCGGCAGCCCGCGTGCCACCTCGCCCGCGAAGTTCGGACCGGACAGCACGCCGCGCGGCAGAACCGGGTGCAGCGCCGCCAGCACCTCGCCGGGCAGGTGTCCGGTGTTGCGCTCGACCCCCTTGCAGCACGCCACCAAAGGCGCGCGCACCGCCAGCTCGGCGGCGACGGCGCGAAGGTGCTGCATCGGCACCGCCAGCAGCACCATGTCCGCCGCCTTCGGCAGCACCTTCGTCACCAACACGCGGTCCGGCAGCGCGATCCCGGGCAGGCGCGCCATGCAGCGGTCCGGGCCGAGCGCCGCCGGATCGCGCGCCCACAGCGACACCGTTGCCCCGGTTCGCGCCGCCTGCACCGCCAAGGCCGTGCCCCAGGCCCCGGCGCCGACCACCGCGATCCGCGCGTTCACGCGCCAACCCGTTCCGGCGTCAGCCGACGCACCGCGCTGCTGCCGGCGCCGACGCCCAGGGCGGTGTCGATGGCGGACAGGATCGCCGTTGCCGCCTCCTCGAAGCCCCAAGGCGGCGAGGCCAGCAGCAGGCCGCATCCGTTCAACCGCGTCGGGTCCACGGTCGGCCGGAGCAGCAGCTCCGTCGTCACGAGGTCCGGCAGGCCAGAATCCACGAGCCGGTGCAGGAAGCCGCGCGACGCCGCCCGGTTCTTGATCGGATACCAGGCCGCCACCGTGCCGGTGTTGAAGCGCCGTCGCGCCAGCGCGACCGCCGCCTCGAGACGCGCGAACTCGTTCTCCTGCTCGAACGGCGGGTCGATCAGCGTCAGGCCGCGCCGGATGCCGTCCGCCGGCGGCAGCAGCGCCGCGATCGCGCCGTAGCCGTCGCGACGATGCACCGCGATCCGCGCGTCGCCGGCCATGCCGCGACGGAGCAGCGCGTGGTCTTCCGGATGCAGCTCGCACAACAGCAGCCGGTCCTGCGACCGCAGCATCGCCTGCACCAGCGCCGGCGAGCCGGGATAATGCGCCCCCGCCTCGCGCACCAGCTGCAGGTAGGGCTGCAGCGCCGGTGCCGCAGGCCCATCGAGCAGCCGGCCGATCCCGTCGCGCCATTCGCCGGTGCGGCCCGCCTGTTCCCCTGCCAGGTCGTAGCGGCCGATGCCGGCATGGGTGTCGAGCACCGCGACCGGCGCCTGCTTGCGCTGCAGCGCCCGCACGAGCCAGACCAGCAGCGCGTGCTTCATGCAGTCGGCGAAGTTCCCGGCGTGGAAGGCGTGGCGGTAGTTCATGCGGGCCAGGGCTCGTCCAGCGGCCAGCGCGGGCGGGGCGGGGCGGCGAGGTTTCCCGGCGTTCCGGCCCGCAGCGCCTCGACCGCGGCCCAGGCGACCATGACGGCGTTGTCGGTGCACAGCCGCAGCGGCGGGGCGACGAAGCCGATGCCGCGCGATCCCGCGAGGTCAAGCAACCGGGTGCGGATCGGCGTGTTGGCCGCGACCCCGCCCGCCGCCACCAGGAGCCCGGCTTCCGGCATCATGTCCAGCGCGTTCCCGACCCGGTCCGCCAGCACCGTCGTCACCGCCGCCTGGAACGAGGCTGCCAGGTCTGCCGCGTCGCGCCTGGACAAGGGTGCCGGAAGGGCGGCGATCCGCTGCGCCACCGCCGTCTTGAGGCCGCTGAAGGAAAAGTCGCAGCCGGGACGACGCAGCAGCGGGCGCGGCAGTCGGTGCGCCTCCGGGTCTCCGTCGGACGCCAAACGCTCCAGCGCCGGGCCGCCGGGCCAGGACAACCCCAGCATCTTCGCCACCTTGTCGAACGCTTCCCCGGCGGCGTCGTCGATCGTGCCGCCGAGCCGCCGGTAGCGGCCGAGCCCATACACCGCCACGCACTGGCAGTGCCCGCCCGACACCAGCAGCAGCAGATACGGGAAGGGCGCGCCGCCGGGAACGAGCCCGGGCAGCCGAGCCGTCAGCGCGTGCGCTTCCAGGTGGTTCACCGGCACGAACGGCACGCCCAGCGACAGCGCCAGCCCCTTGGCCACGCCGCTGCCGACGATCAGCACTCAGATCATGACGGTGCAGCACCTCTCATAAAAAAAGACAAGTTGTTCCACCGCCAGCCCGGCCTCGTGCAGCACCTCGCCGACCAGCGCGGGCAGGTGCGCCAGATGCGCGCGCGCCGCGATCTCCGGGACCACGCCGCCGAACGGCCCGTGTTCGACCTGGCTCAGCACGCGCTCGGCCAGGATCGTGCCGTGGGCGTCCAGGATCGCGCAGGCGGTCTCGTCGCAGGACGATTCGATCGCCAGTACAGGGCCGTTGTTCCAGCCATCCTGTCCGACCTGCGCCGCGGGATACGCCATCGCCACCTTTCCATTGTGCGGTGCGGGTAATACGACAGGCCCATGCCCTCCGCCCAGCCCGATCCGCTCCCGGCTCCGTTCCCGTCCGGGCCGGCACCGCCGTCGGAAGCGCTGCAGCGGGCGGCGGCCGCCGCGGCGGCGCGACGGGCGCAGCAGCAGCGGCAGGAGCGGGCCGGCAGCCATCGTCCCACCCTGCCGCTCCGCGTCGGCACGCGCGGCTCGCCGCTGGCGCTGGTGCAGACCCGGATGTTCCTGACCATGCTGACCCGGTTCTGCCCGGTGCTGCGCGACATGGGGGCGTTCCAGGAGCACCGCATCAACACCACCGGCGACATGGTGCAGAACCGGCTTCTGGCGGAGATCGGCGGCAAGGGGCTGTTCGCCAAGGAGATCCACGAGGCGCTGGCCGACGGGCGCATCGACTTCGCCGTGCACAGCCTGAAGGACCTCGAGACCACCCTGCCGCCCGGGCTGGTGCTGGCCTGCACGCTCAAGCGCGAGGACGCGCGCGACGTGCTGGTGCTTCGTCCCGACCTCCCGGGCGCCGACGATCCCGCCGATCCGTATGCCGTGCTGCCGCACGGTGCGGTGATCGGCACCGCCTCGGTCAGGCGCCAGGCGCAGCTGCTGCACGCGCGGCCGGACCTGCGCACGGTGATGATCCGCGGCAACGTGCAGACCAGGCTCGACAAGCTGTCGCAGCGCCTGTGCGACGCGAGCCTGCTGGCCCTGGCCGGCCTGCGCCGGCTGAACATGGAAGACCGCGCCGACCTGGTGCTGGAGCCCGAGGTGATGGTGCCGTCGGCCGGACAAGGGATCGTCGGCGTCACCGTGCGCGAAAGCGACGCCGAGCTGCGCGAGCTGCTGTCGGCGATCGAGGACGACGAGGCGCGCGCCGTGTCCACCGCCGAGCGCGGGCTGCTGGCCGAGCTCGACGGCTCCTGCCGCACGCCGATCGGCGGCTATGCCCGGCTGGATCGCCAGGCGCCGGGCGGCCCGGTGCTGCGGCTCACCGGGCTGGTGGCGCGCGCCGACGGCTCGTTCCTGCTCAAGCGCAGCGTCGAGGGCGCACCCGCCGACGCCGAGCGGCTCGGACGCGATCTGGGTGCCTCGCTCCGTGCCGACAGCCCGCCCAACCTGTTCGAGTGAGCCGCCGCCGCGGGGTCCTGGTCACGCGGCCGGAACCCGGCCTGTCCGAGACCGCGGCGGCTCTCGGCAGGATGGGGTTCTTCCCGGTGGCCGCGCCCTTGTTGTCGATCCGGCCGCTCCGCCCCGGGCTTCCCGAGCGGCCGCAGGCGATCCTGCTCACCAGCGGGCAGGCGGTGGCGCCACTGGCCGCGCTGGCGCCGCACCTGCGCAGCCGGCCGCTTCTCGCCGTCGGCGACGCCACGGCGGCACGCGCCCGCGCCGCCGGGTTCGAGGCGGCCGGCAGCGCGTCCGGCGACGCGGCGCGGCTGGCCGTTGTTGTGTCGGCCAGCTTCGATCCCTGCAACGGCCCGTTGCTTCTGGCGTGCGGACAGGGGCAGGGGCGGGAACTGGCCGCTGCCGTGCGACGCGCCGGGTTCCGGGTCCTGCGTCGCTGCGTCTACGCGGTGCGGCCGGTGCGGCGGCTGCCGGCGCAGGCAGTCCACGCGCTCGAGACCGGCGGCCTCGACGCGGCGCTGTTCTTTTCTGCCGACACCGCCGCGGTGTTCGTGCGCCTGCTGCCGCCCCGCCTGCATGGCGCGGTGGCCTCGCTTCGCGCCGTCGCCATCAGCCCGCGCGCCGCCGAGCCGCTGCGGGTCCTGCGCTGGCGAAGCGTGGCGTCCGCCGCGTCGCCGGACGCCGCGTCGCTTCTGGAGCTGCTGGAGGCCGGTTGAGCCGGGATCAGGCGTGCCCGGCCGGCTGGTTCATCGCCGCCGTCATCTGCGCCCGCTTGGCCTGCCACAGCGCCACGAAGTCGATCGGCTGCAGCACCACCGGCGGGAAGCCGCCGTCGCGCGTGACCTCGCTGACGATGTTGCGCGCATACGGGAAGATCAGCCGCGGCACCTCCACCAGCAGCAGCGGCTCGAACATGTTCTCCGGCGTGTCGCCAAGCGTCACCACCGCCGCATAGGCCAGCTCGACGATGAACACGGTGCGGCCGCTGGACGCGGACGCGGCGCTGCCCGCCTCGCCGGCCGGCTCGGTGGCGTCCGCCTTTACCGACAGGATCACCTCGAACACGTTCTGCTCCTGCTGCAGCCGGTTCGCCTGGACGTCGATGTTGACCGAGATCTGCGGGTTGGCGCGCAGGGTGGCGAAGATCTCCGCCCCGGACGGTACCTCGAACGACAGGTCCTTGGTGTACTGGAGGTTCATGGTCAGCGGCAGCGCCGGCGGACCCGGCTGGGCGGGGACGGTGTCGGACATCGGGGTTCTCCTGGTTCGGGTCCTGGCCGCCGCTACCACGCCGCAAGGCCAGGCGCCAGGATCGGCGTCCGGTCAGGTCGCGGCGGCGGTGCCGTGCCGCCAAACGATGGAGGCCGGCGGCGGCGCGGTCGGATCGACCTGGAGCCAGCACCCGTTGTCCAGGCTGCGGCCGGTGAGCGCCAGCAGGAAGCCCCAATGCGAGACCACCAGCGTTTCCTCGCTGTCCGGCGCCTGCGCCATCGCCGACCGGAACCGCCCGGCGCGGTCGATCACGCTGGTCTCGCTCTCGACGGCGGTCGCGTCTTCCACACCGGCCCCGCCGTCGCGCCACCACTGCCCGTCAAGGGCGGAAAAGTCGATGCCGGGCCAGTCGCGCTCCAGAACCATGCGCGGCGAGCCGATGTCGCAGGCGAACGCGTAGCGCTCGCGCACCAGGCTGGCGATCGTGACGCCAAGGCCGAGGCGGGCGGCGACGGGTGCCGCGGTCTGCAACGCCCGGCGATAGGGCGACGCCACGATGCGGGTGATGCGGTGGCCGCGCAGAGCCTCCGCCGCCGCGTCCGCCTGCGCCAGGCCCTCAACCGTCAGCCCGGGATCGACCAGCCCAGGGTCGCGGCGGGTGCGGCTGAAGTGAAGGTTGAACTCGCTCTGGCAATGTCGCAACACGATCATGGTCCAGCCGATACGCCCAGCCGCGGCACCCGGCAATCACCGCCGATTGTGTGTCGGCGCCGTCGCCCCTATCTGTGTGTGGACCCTGCCCGGGATCGCGCCTCCGTTCCCTCCCAAAGACGATCGAGATCCTCGATGCATTTCCTCGCCGGCAACTACCCGGTCGACCTCGTCCTGCTGGGGCTGTTCGCCGCCTTCCTGGTGCTTCGCCTGCGCAGCATACTCGGCAAGCGCACCGGGCTGGAGCGGCCTGCGGCGCCGCCGGTATCCCTGCGCGCTCCCGGGCCGATCATCGAGGCACGGGCCGAGCCCGTGCCGGCAGGCCCGGAGCGCAAGCTTCCGGATCCGGCCGGACCGGTGGGCGTGACGCTGACCCGCATCCGCGAACGCGAGCGCGGCTTCGACCCGTCGCAGTTCCTGCTGCAGGCCGAGGCCGCCTTCCGGCGCATCGTTTCGGCCTTTGCCGAGGGCGACCGTTCCGTGCTGCGCGGCGCGCTGACCGCCGACGCGTATACGGCGTTCGAAGCGGCAATCGTGGCCCGGGAAGCCGCCGGCCAGACCCAGCGGGCAGAGCTCCGGGCCGTGACGCAGATGCAGATCACCGACGCCGCCCTGGTGCAGGAGAACGGCGTGTGGCGCGCCTCCATCGACGTGCGCTTCGTGTCCGACCAGGTCAGCGTGCTGCTCGGCCGCGACGGGCTGCCGGTGTCGGGCGCCGATGCCGTGACGGAGCTGGCCGACAGCTGGACCTTTGAACGCTGGATCGGCGGCCCGAAGGGAAGCGACGGGGCGGCTTGGCGGCTCGCCGCCGCCCGGAGCGCCTGACGCGCCAAGCGTCGCGTTCGTTCTCCGCATCGCCTGCATGATCGCCCTGACCCGCGCCGCCTTCCGGGCGGCCGCCGTCCTCCCGTTCCTGTTGTCGGCCTGCGTTGACCGCGCCGGGCCGCCGGCGCTCGCCCTGCAGCGGATAAGCTTTGCCGACCTTCCCGGCTGGAACGCCGACCATCTCGACGGGGTGCTGCCGGCGCTGTTGGCAGAATGTGAACGGTTGGGCCGGCTGCCCGTTGATACCAGGCTGGGCGGGGCTGCCGAGGCGCAAACCGCCGCCGGGATGGCGGGCTCCTACGGCCCCGCCTGCCGCGCCGCCCGTGATCTGCCGTCCGGCGACGAGGCAACCGTCCGGCGCTACCTCGAAACCTGGTTCCTGCCCTTTCTCGCCTCAAACCGGGGCGACGCTCAGGCCAGCCTGACCGGCTATTTCGAGCCGGAGTTCGCCGGCTCCTTGTCGAGGAGTCCCGACTACACGGTGCCGGTCTATGGCCGCCCGTCGGAGCTGGTCACGCTGGCCGATCCGGGCGGCCAGCCGCTGACCGGCCGGGTGCAGAACGGCCGCGTCGTCCCGTACTGGACGCGGGCGCAGATCGACCGCGGCGCGCTTGCCGGGCACGGCCTGGAGATCCTGTGGCTGCACGATCCGATCGACCTGTTCTTCCTGCAGGTGCAGGGCTCCGGCCGCATCCGGCTGCCGAGCGGGCAGATCGTCCGGCTCGGCTACGCCGGACGCAACGGCCAACCCTACGTGCCGCTCGGCCGCCTGCTGGTGGCGCGGAAGCAGTTGGACGCGGACGCGGTCAGCATGCAGTCGATCCGCTCCTGGCTCGCCGCCCATCCGGCGGACGCGGAGCCGCTGATGGAGCAGAACCCGAACTACGTGTTCTTCCGCCTGCTCGACGGCGTCGCGCCGAACCAGGGACCGCCGGGCGCACTCGGCGTGACTTTGACGCCGCTTCGTTCCGCCGCCGTCGATCGCGCCTTCCTGCCGCTCGGCGTGCCGCTGTTCGTCGACACCACGCGCCCGGACGGGTCGCCGCTCGACCGCCTCCTGCTGGCGCAGGACCTCGGCACCGACGTCACCGGTCCGGTTCGCGCCGACCTGTTCTTCGGGTGGAACGATCCCGCGTCGCGCGATGCCGGCGCCATGCATGCCGGCGGACGGATCGTGGTGCTTCTGCCGCGGCAGCCGGCCATACGGTGAAAACGCGCTCGTAAGTCTGGCCGGATCAGCGTCGTCCTGGCGATAATCCGGCCATGACGCCATTCGACTCGCTCGCCACTGATTCGGCTCATCGCCATCCCGCCCATGCTCGCGATCCGGTGGCCTTGGAGCCGGTCACCCGGCGGCAATGGGCGGGCCGGCACATCCTGTATCGCGGCGACTGCTTGCGGGTGATGGAACGGCTTTCGGCCGCGTCGGTCGACGTGGTGGTGACGTCGCCGCCCTACAACATCGGCCTCGCCTACCGCTCCTACGGCGACCGGCGCGCCGAGCAGGACTATCTCGACTGGATGCTGGAGGTGGCGACCGGCATCAGGCGCGTGATGCGCCCGGACGCGTCGTTCTTTCTCAACATCACCGGATCCAGCGCCATGCCTTGGCTGCCGTTCGAGCTGATCGTGCGGCTGCGCAGCCTGTTCCGCCTGCAGAACCACATCACCTGGGTGAAGTCGATCTCGATCGGCGACGAGACCGTGGGCCACTTCAAGCCGATCAACAGTTCTCGCTTCCTGCACCGCAACCACGAGCACGTGTTCCACCTCACCCTCGACGGGGCGGTGCCGCTCAAGCGCCTGGCGGTCGGCGTGCCGTTCAAGGACAAGACCAACATCGCCAGGCGCGGCCACGCCCAGGACCTGCGCTGCCGCGGCGACAGCTGGTTCATCCCCTACGAGACGGTACGAGCCCGGTCGCAGAAGTTCGACCACCCCGGCACCTTCCCGATCATGCTGCCGCGCATGTGCGTGCGCCTGCACGGCAAGCCGTCGCCTGTGGTGCTGGATCCGTTCATGGGCACGGGCACCACGCTTCTGGCGGCCGAGCAGGAAGGCGCCCGCGGCATCGGCATCGACCTGGATGCCGCCTATGTGTGCGTCGCCCGTAACCGGCTGCTTGCCTCCATGAAGGCCGCCCGCGCCGCCTGAGCCGTGCGCCCGCCTGTCCGGCGCGGACGCGAGCTCCGGGACAAACGTTGTGTGGTGCGGTTCCGGCCAAAGGGGTTGCTGTCGCGGCATCGGCGCAGGCTGTGCCGTCCCAACCCGCTTGCCCAGAGCCCTGATGTCGTGAACCCGCCGGGGCGGTCAGGTGGAGGTCCAAAAGTTGGGACGCAGGGCCATCTTGTGGTGACATCTCCCAGCCCATTGATACGAGGTTGCAACCGACCGTCCAAAATGTAATGTGAAAACAGGTGCTTGGGCGGCTATGGTCCGCGCAATCCAGCTGGCACGGAACCTGCTGTTGCAGCAACGACGGCCACCAACATCCGGGTGCCGCGACGAGGAACCATGCCGGGGCACGTCGATACATCCAAGCCAGGCCGGATCAGGGTGCTGCCGCTCCCGGCGTTGGTTCTCGTGCCGGCGCTGCTGGGTGGCTGCGAGGTCGGCCCCGACTTCCACCGTCCGCGGCTGGACGCGCCCGGGCGCTACAACGAACAGATGCCGGCGGCGCGCACCGCGTCCGCCGACACCGCAGGCGGGGCCGCGCAGACGCTCCTGTCCGGCGCCGACCTTCCCGGCGACTGGTGGACGCTGTTCCATTCGCAGGCCTTGTCCGCGCTGGTGGCGCAGGCGCTGCGCGACAACCCGAACCTCCAAGCGGCGCGGCAGGCGCTGCGGCAGGCGCAGGAGCTGGAGCTCGAACAAGAGGGCACGCTGTTCCCGACCGTGACCGGCCAGGTGCTGCGCGGCCGGCAGGAGGAGCCGCTGAACTACGAGGAGCCGGGGTTTCCCAACACCCAGGCGGAGCTGTTCACCCAGTACAACGCGCAGCTGAACCTCAGCTACACCTTTGACGTGTGGGGCGGCCTGCGCCGGGCGATCGAGCAGTTCGGCGCGCAGGCGGACTACCAGCGCTACGAGCTGGAAGCGGCGGTGTTGTCGCTGAGTGCGGGCGTGGTGACCAGCGCGATCCAGGCCGCCTCCTTGCGCGCCCAGATCGCGGTGCAGCAGCAGCTGATCGGCTTCGAGCAGAAGCAGCTCGACACCGTGCGCCAGCAGTTCCAGCTCGGCGGCGCCACCGGCACCGACGTCGCCACCCAGCAGGCGCAGGTGGCGCAGGCGCAGACGGTGCTGGTGCCGCTTCAGACCGAGCTGGTGCAGACACGAGACCAGATCGCCGCCTATCTCGGGCAGGCGCCGTCCGAGGTCGAGCTTCCCGCCGTCACCCTGGAGGAGCTGACCCTGCCGGGCACCCTGCCGGTGAGCGTCCCGTCCTCGCTCCTGGTGCAGCGCCCGGACATCCTGGCGGCGCAGGAAACCCTGCACGCGCAGACCGCGGCGCTCGGGGTGGCGATCTCGCAGCGCCTGCCGCAGGTGACGCTTCAGGCCACCGTCGGCTCCTCGGCCGGCGACATCCACCAGCTGTTCAGCCCGGGCAACGGGTTGTGGTCGCTGGTGAACCAGGCGGTGCAGCCGATCTTCGACGCGGGCCAGCTGCTGCACCGGCA
>CAXTMS010000035.1:0-21576 GCA_964245345.1 uncultured Acetobacteraceae bacterium
GACGTGGTGGTGTATTCCTGCACCAAGCACATCGACGGCCAGGGCCGGGTGCTGGGCGGCGCGGTGCTGGGCACCAAGGAGTGGGTCGAGAACACGCTGCAGCCGTTCCTGCGCAACACCGGCCCGGCGATGTCGCCGTTCAACGCCTGGGTGCTGTCCAAGGGGCTGGAAACCCTGACGCTGCGCGTGGACGCGATGACGCGCAACGCCCAGGCGATCGCGGACATGCTGGCCGCCTCGCCCGGCATCGCCCGGGTCTGGTATCCGGCGCGGGCGGACCACCCGCAGCACCCGCTTGCGATGCGACAGATGAGCGCCGGCGGCACCCTGGTCACGTTCGCCGTGGACGGCGGCAAGGCGGACGCGTTCAGACTGATGAACGCGCTCCGCCTGGTCGCCATCTCCAACAACCTGGGCGACAGCCGCTCCATGGTGACCCACCCGGCCACCACCACGCACATGAAGATCGGACCCGCGGAGCGCGCGGCACTCGGCATCACCGACGGCGTGATCCGGCTGTCGGTGGGGCTCGAGGACGTGCGCGACCTCCTCCGCGACCTCCGGCGGGGCCTGGACGCGCTGGCGGACCGGGACCAGCGCCGGGCCGCGGAATAGGATACCGGGGGACTGGAGCCATGAAGGACAAGGGACGCATGACCGTCATCCCGGCGCCGGACGCCGATCGAGCGCGGGAAGCCGAGGACGACGTGTCCTGCTTCAGCGCCGTCACCCGCGGCATACGCGTCAGCGTGCGCTCGGTGTTCCTGGAAGACCAGTCGCAGCCGGACGAGCGGCACTACCTGTGGGCCTACCGGGTGCGGATCGAGAACCACGGCGCGAACACCGTGCGCCTGCTCGGACGCTCCTGGCTGATCACCGACGCCACCGGCCACGTCGAAACGGTGCAGGGCGAGGGCGTGGTCGGCGAGCAGCCGGAGCTCGCACCGGACGAAGCGTTCGAGTACACCTCCGGCACCCCGCTGGCGACGCCGACCGGCTTCATGTCCGGCCACTACCACATGGTTTCCACCGCGTCGGGCGAGCTGTTCGACGTGGCGATCCCGGCCTTCAGCCTGGACAGCCCGCACCAGACCGGCATCGTGCACTAGGACACGAGCCGCCAATGGACCACGATGCCGACGCGCGCACCGCGCGTCGTCCCACCCGGGAGCAGGCGGAGGAGGCGGTGCGCATCCTGCTGCGCTGGGCCGGCGAGGACCCGGCGCGCGAAGGGCTGCACGACACGCCGCCCCGCGTGGTGCGCTCGTACGAGGAGTTCTTCGCCGGCTACGCCACCGACCCGGTGGCGCTGCTGAGCCGCACCTTCGCCGAGGTGGACGACTACGACGAGATCGTGCTGCTGCGCGACATCCGCTTCGAAAGCCATTGCGAGCACCACATGGTGCCGATCATCGGCCGGGCGCACGTGGCCTACCTGCCGCGCCGGCGCGTGGTCGGGATCAGCAAGCTGGCCCGGGTGGTGGACGCGTATGCCCGCCGGCTGCAGATCCAGGAGCGCCTCACCGCGCAGATCGCCAACACCATCAACGACGTGCTGCAGCCGCACGGGGTGGCGGTGATCCTGGAAGCCGGCCACCAGTGCATGACCACCCGCGGCGTGCACCGCCCCGGCGTGTCCATGGTCACCAGCCGCATGCTGGGCGCGTTCCGCGACAACCCGTCCACCCGCCAGGAGCTGCTGGCGATGCTGAACCGGCCGTCGGCATCGACGCCGTTCGAGTGAACGCACCGGTCCCTCAGCGCTCGTCCTGCCGCATCGCCATCGTCGCCACGCGAGCGATCAGCACCGTGGGCAGGAACTGTCCCATCGTCGCTTCCAGCATGCACGGGCTCCCGGGCGACCGGATGCACCAGGGCGATGTCGCTGGTGCCGAGTAGGTCGGCCGGCAAAGCACAAAGCCCAGCAGGTTCGCCGCCGCGCCGGTCAGCAGCAGCATCACCAGCCCGGCCGGAACGGCCCAGCGCCCGTGCGCCATCGCAACCGTCAGCGACGGGACGACGACCAGGAGCAGTGCCGCGAGGCGGGACGGCAGCGGCAGTCCGGCGGCCATGGACGAGGCCTGCGCCGGGATGACCGTCGCCGAGGAGATGGTCAGGAATGCGGCGCGGAGGCCTCCGCACCGGCGTGCGGGGCACCCTGCAGCGCCTTTTCCAGGAACGCCGCCCGCGCTTCCGACACGCGCGCCCGGATCAGCGGGTCCGGCAGCAGGTGCGTGCCCGGCAGCAGAAGCAGCTGGTACGGCTTGCCGGCGGCGATCAGCGCCTGGGTCAGCTTCACCGTGTTCTCGAAATACACGTTGTCGTCGGTCAGGCCGTGCATCAGCAACAGCGGCCGCGACAGGCCGGCGGCATAGGTCAGCACGTCGCTCTTCCTGTACCCGTCCGGATCCTCCTGCGGGGTGCCGAGGTAGCGCTCGGTATACGCGGTGTCGTAGTCGGCGAAGTCCACCACCGGCGCCCCGGCGACGCCTGCCTTGAACACGTCCGGACGGCGGATCGTCGCCATGGCGGTGAAGTAGCCGCCGAAGCTCCAGCCGGACACGCCGACCCGGTTGAGGTCCATCTCCGGATAGCGCTGCCCCAGCGCCTTCACCCCGTCCGCCTGGTCCTGGAGCGGCAGGTCGATCAGGTCGTTCCTGGTGGTGCGCTCCCAGTTCCGCCCGCGCCCGGGAGTGCCGCGCCCGTCCAGGCTCACCACCACGAAGCCCTGGTCCGCCAGGCACTGGTCCTCCACGGCGCGTCGCGGCGCGCGCTCCACCATCTTCAGCGTCGGCCCGGCATACACCGACAGCACGACGGGATAGCGCCGGCCGGACACGAAGTCCGTGGGCCGCACCACCATGGCGTCCAGGCCGAGCGGGCCCACGGTGGTGTAGGTCACGCGCGGCACCGCGGGCGCCTCGGCCAGGCTCGGCAGGGTGGCCAGCACGCGGCCGTCCTTGTCGCGCACCAGCACGCGCAGGTGTCCGTCCGCGCCGTCAAAGGTGTCGGCGAACACCCCGTGGCCGTCCGGCGAGAACCGTGCCGTATGCAGCCCGGGCTCGACCGCGACCGCGACCGGCGCGCCGCCGCGGAGCGGGATCCGGTACAGCGCGGAGCCGAGCCGGTCCGGATCGCTGCCGATCGTCACCGTGCCGGCCCCCGCGTCCACGTCCGCGAGCGACAGGTAGGGCACGGCAGGCGTGGTCAGGGTGCGGTCCAGGCTGCCGTCGGCGTGGTGCAGCTCCAGCGCCCAGCGGTCGTTGCGCTCGGCCGCCCACAGGAAGCCGGAGCCGTCCGGCAGCCAGAACGGCAGCGGCAGGCCGCCGGCGGTGCCGCCGCCGGGCGTCAGGTCGAGCCAGGCCGGGTCGGTCTCGGTCAAAAGGGTCGCGGCGTGTCCCGTGGCGGGATCGACTGCCAGCACACGCTCGATCGTCTGCGCCCGGTTCAGCACCACCAGCGTCAGCGGTCCCTTGCCCTCCGGCCATACCACGCGGGCAAGGTAGGGAAACGCCGCGCTGTCCCAATCCACCCAGCGCGTGTCGCCGCCGTTGCGGGACACCAGCCCCAGGCGCAGCCGGGCGTTGGCGGTGCCGGCGCGCGGATAATGGAACGATACCGGCTGCGTCGACGGGTGCTCCGGATCGGCGATGAAGTGCCGCTCCACCCCCGACAGGTCGGCTGCCTCGTAGAGCAGGGTCTGGCTGTCGGGCGACCACCAGGTGCCGTCGGGGCGCTCCAGCTCCTCGGCGGCGGCGAACTCGGCCACGCCATGGGTGAGGACGTCGCTGGCGCCGGTGGTGAGCTGCCTGTCGTGGCCGTCGGCGAGGTCCACCACGTGCAGCTCGTCGTCGCGCACCGCCGCCACGTATCGGCCGTCCGGAGACAGGCGCGGACCGATCCAGTTCTCCCCCGGCACCGGCACCGGCTGCGCGCCGGCCCCCAACCCGATTCGGCTCAGCCGCCCCGCCTCGCTCACCAGCACCGTCTGCCCGTCGCGCGAGATGCTGTAGTCGGTGATGCCGGACAGGGTCATGCGCGCCCGCTCGCGTCGCGCCTTTTCCTCCACCGACGGATGGTCGGCACCCGGATCGGGCCGCGCCAGCTCGGTGACGGCCTTGGTCTGCAGGTCGAAGCGGAACAAGCGCAGCGCCGTGTCGCGCGGGCCGCTGCGCAGGAACAGCACCGACTGCCCGTCCGGCGTCGGCTCGACATGGGTGGGCACGCCCAGGGTGCCGTCCCGCGTCGCGGCCAGCCGCTCGAAGCAGGTTTCCGCCGCGAACGCCGGAACGGCACAGAACAGGATGGTGGACAGGCAAAGCACCGAACGCAGCATGAGGTCGACCCGGACAAAACGTTGATCGGGCGATACCGCCACACCGAACAACGGAAGACAAACCCGTCACGGCGTCCGCGGCGCGGCGGTCCGGAACCGGATTCGGCGCAGCATTGACACCCGTTCTCAACTGTAGTGGCAGCAACTGCAACCGGTTCGCATCCGCGCAGTATTGATCCGGGTTGTTACAGCAAAGTCGCCCATCGTGCCGGCATTCCGTGAAACCGGCGCCCGAGCCGCGCGTCCTGCCGTGCACGACCCACCGATCGGGAGAAGCCCCATGTCGCTCAGCCAGTCCCAGGACGCGTCCTGCACCAAGTGCAGGTTCTTCGACGACCACGTCGCCAAGCCGAGCGCCGACGACGGGCTGTGCCGCTTCAACCCGCCGGTGACGCAGCCGAGCCCGGACGCGCACGGGCTGTGGCCGGTGGTGTCTGGCATGGACTGGTGCGGCCACTTCAGCATGGGCGTCTCGACGCCGAACTGACCGGCATCCTGGTCACCGCCGCAACGTGCCGGGCCGCCGCCGCGAGGTGCGCGGCCCGGTTCTGCGTCAGGTCTGGTCGTGCGGCAGCCCGTGATAGGTGCGGTTGAAGTAGACCAGCGCCTCCCCCGGGTCGCCAAGCCGGATCTCCTGCACGGCGCAGAAGATCACGCTGTGCGTGCCCACCTCGACCACCTGCGACACCAGGCAGTCGAACGACACCAGCGCCTGTTCCAGCACCGGCGCCCCGGTGGCCCCGGTGGTCCAGGACCCCGACACGAAGCGCTCCTCCATGTCCATCGGCTTGGCGAACGCCATCGACACGTCCTTCTGCGCGTGCGCCAGCGTGTTGATGCAGATCGGGCCGCCGACCACGAACGAGTCGCGCGCCCGCGCCGCGCGGTTGATGCACACCAGCAGGGTCGGCGGCGCGTCCGTGACCGAGCACACCGCGGATGCGGTCAGGCCGTGCCGGTTGTCGGCATCCCCGGTGGTGATGACGTTCACCGCGGCGCCGAGCCGGGACATGGCTTCGCGATACGTGGTTGCGTCTACGCCCATGCCACCTGTTTCCTTTTGGCCGTCGCGGCCACGAACGGTGCGGTAGCATGGCCGCGACGGCCGCGCGATCCTCCTGGCGTCATGGCCGCTGGAAGGTCGGCCCCGGGCCTGGCCCGGAACGGTCGAGAAGCGGTCATGTCCCGAAAGCCCGGGCATCCCTGTCGTGCGCCCGACCACCGTTCCGCTCGCCTCGGCCGGCCGGCACGACCGGTTGGAAGCCGAGCGGCGGCGGCTCAGGCCAGCGTTTCGTCGAACAGCGCCCGCATGGAGGCCCAGGAGCGGGCGTCGGCCTCCGGGCTGTAGCGGATCGCGTCCGGCATGTTGCGCTTTCCCGCTTCCCGATTGGTGAAGCTGTGCACGGTGTTGCCGTACAGGTGCATCTGCCAGTCCACTCCGGCCTCGCGCATCTCCGCCTCGAACTCGGCGCGCTGGTCGGGCGTGATCATCGGGTCGTCGGCGCCGATGCAGACCAGCACCCGGGCGCGGATCGCCTTGGCATCGGTCCGCGGCGCCGCGGTGCCGAGGCCGCTGTGGAAGCCCACCACCGCGTTCAGCGCCGCCCCGCCGCGTGCCAGCTCCAGCGCCATGGTGCCGCCGAAGCAGAAGCCGATCGCGGCGACTCGGCCACGGTCCACTTCCGGACGGGCCAGCAGCGCGTCCAGGCCGCCGCCGGCGCGGGCGCGGGTCTTCGACGGGTCGGCGAACAGCGGCTTGAGCAGCCCGATCGCCTCGTCCAGCCCGTCCACCAGCCGCCCGTCGCCGTGCAGGTCGCAGGCGAGCGCGACGTAGCCGAGTCCCGCCAGGCGCTCGGCCCGCGCGACCGCGTGCGCGCTGAGCCCGAACGCTTCGGGAAACACCAGCACCCCGGGGCGCGGGCCGTCATCCGGCTCGAAGAACAGCCGACTCTGCATGGCAAGGCCATCGGCCTGGTAGGTCAGGGTTTCCGTTTGCATGGTCCGGCTGCATCCTCGGGAAGGGAGAGTCGAGGATATCCTGCAACGGTTGGATGCCAAACCGGACGCTGGGGCTTGCCCGCGACGAGGAGGTGCCGCCTTATCGCAGGCCTCCCCGGGCCGACGCGCCAGGGAAACGTTTTGACGCTCCGGCACCGAAACCTTCCAGTGCCAAAGCGTTGCTGCTCATCACAAACCGGAGGAACTTCGCGATGAACCATGCCGATCTCGTATCAAAGGTCGCGGCGGATGCGGACCTGTCCAAGGATGCTGCCGCCCTGGCCGTGGAAGCCATTGCCAAGGCGATCAGCGAGTCGCTGAAGAGCGGCGAGGAGGTGCGCTATTCCGGCCTCGGCATCTTCGACGTGTCCGAGCGTGCTGCCCGCCAGGGCCGCAACCCGCAGACCGGCGAGGCCATCGCCATTTCCGCCAGCAAGGCGGCCCGGTTCCGCGCCGCCAAGGCGTTGAAGGACACGCTGAACCCGGCCGAAACCAAGCCGGCGGCGAAGAAGGAGCCAGCCAAGGCCGCCACCCCCGCGCCGAAGGCCGCCGCCAAGGCCGCGCCGAAGAAGAAGTAGGCCGGGGAACGCCACCGAGCCGAAGCACCACCAGCCGGGCGCGTCGGGCGCGAACCGTTCCCCGCCGCGCCCGGTCGCCGCCTTGCCCTTCCCCGGTTGCGGCACGCAGGCCCCGCGCCCAAACTCCGCGGGCGAACGATGGGGGCAGTTCATGGACATCCAGACCGCAGGCACGGGCAGCGCAGGCAGCGACGGGGCAGATCCGGCCATTGCCGCCCGGATGGACCGGCTGGCCGAGGTCGCGGTGCGGGTCGGGCTGAACCTCGCCCGCGGCCAGGAACTGGTGATCACCGCCCCGCTCGACGCGGTGCCCCTGGTCCGCCGCATCACCGAGCACGCCTACCGCGCCGGCTCCTCCCTGGTCACCACCTTCTTCACCGACGACGAAAGCCGGCTGGCCCGGTTCCGATACGCCCCCGACGAGGCGTTCGACGTCGCCTCCGGCTGGCTGTCGGACGGGATCGCCAACGCGTTCCGCGGCAACGCCGCCCGCATGGCGATCAGCGGCGACGACCCGTCCCTGCTCGCCGCGCAGGACCCGGACAAGGTGTCCCGTGCCAGCCGTGCGGCGTCGCGCGCCAACCGGCCCTCGCTGGAGCTGATCACCAACTTCGCCATCAACTGGAACATCGTCGCCTGCGCCACCCCGGCCTGGGCGCGCACCGTGTTCCCCGACCTGCCGGAGGCGATCGCGGTGGAGCGGCTGTGGAAGGCGATCTTCGCCGCCTCCCGCATCGACGGCGACGACCCGGTGGCCGACTGGGCCGCGCACAACGCCGCCCTGTCCGCGCGCGGACGCCTGCTGAACGGGCATCGCTTCGCGTCGCTGCACTTCCAGGGTCCTGGCACCGACCTCGTGGTCGGGCTGGCGGACGGCCATCTCTGGGCCGGCGGCGCCGAACGGGCGACCAACACCATCGTGTGCAACCCGAACATCCCGACCGAGGAAGTGTTCACCACCCCGCATCGCCTGCGCGTGGACGGCATCGTGCGCTCCACCAAGCCGCTGTCGTACCAGGGCACGCTGATCGAGGAGATCGCGGTGCGGTTCGAGGCGGGCCGCATCGTCGAGGCCCATGCCGCGCGCGGCGAGCACGTGCTGACCCGGGTGCTCGGCACCGACGAGGGCGCCAGCAGGCTGGGCGAGGTGGCGCTGGTGCCGCATTCCTCGCCGATCTCGCAGACCGGGGTGCTGTTCCAGAACACCCTGTTCGACGAGAACGCGGCAAGCCACATCGCGCTCGGCCAGGCCTACACCAAGTGCCTGCGCGACACGGAGGGCCAGGACGCCGACGCGCTCGCCGCCCGCGGCGCCAACGGCAGCCTGATCCACATCGACTGGATGATCGGCTCCGGTGCCATCGACGTCGACGGGATCGCGCAGGACGGCGCGCGCGTGCCGCTGATGCGCGCCGGCGAGTGGTGCTGACGGCTTCCCGCCGGGAGCAGCAACGTCCCGTCCCGCGATAAGGCTTGCGAAACAGCCCTGCCTGCTCGACATCACCGTGTCATGGCCTATGCGGTGAAGGAGATGTTCGCGACCCTCCAGGGCGAGGGGGCGCAGGCGGGGCGCGCTTCGGTGTTCTGCCGGTTCGCGGGCTGCAACCTGTGGTCCGGCCGCGAGGCGGACCGCGACGCGGCCGGCTGCCGGTTCTGCGACACCGACTTCGTCGGCACGGACGGTGAAGGCGGCGGCCGGTTCGGCAGCGCCGGAGCGCTGGCCGACGCCATCGCCGCCTGCTGGACCGGGGGTACGGCGCACCGCTACGTGGTGTTCACCGGCGGCGAGCCGCTGCTCCAGCTCGACCGGGCGCTGCTCGACGCGGTGCGGGCGCTGGGCTTCGAGGTGGCGGTGGAAACCAACGGCACCCTGCAGGCGCCGGACGGGATCGACTGGATCTGCGTCAGCCCCAAGGCGGGCGCCTCGCTGGTGCAGCGCAGCGGCGCCGAGCTGAAGCTGGTGTTCCCGCAGCACGGGATCGACCCGGACTCCGTGTCCGGGCTGCCGTTCCGACACTTCTGGCTGCAGCCGATGGACGGACCGGAGCGTGCGGCCAACACCGCGGCGGCGGTGGCCTATTGCCTGGCGCACCCGCGCTGGCGGCTGAGCCTGCAGACGCACAAGATGATCGGGATCCCTTGAGATGCCGGGCTCCGCCACCATCCAGCCCGACGGCGCTCTGGTGCTGTTGTCCGGCGGGCAGGACTCCGCCACCTGCCTGGCCTGGGCGCTGGACCGCTTCGAGCGGGTGGAAACGCTGGGCTTCGCCTACGGCCAGCGCCACGCGGTCGAGCTGTCCTGCCGCGCGGCCTTGCGGGACGGGATGGCGGCCAGCCGCGCCGACTGGGCCGCGCGGCTGGGACCGGACCACACCCTGTCGCTCGACGCGCTGGGACAGCTGTCCGACACCGCGCTGACCCGCGACGCCGCCATTGCGCTCGGCGCAGGCGGCCTGCCCAACACCTTCGTGCCCGGCCGCAACCTGCTGTTCCTGACCTTTGCTGCCGCGCTCGCGACCCGTCGCGACCTGCGCCACCTGGTCGGCGGCATGTGCGAGACCGATTATTCCGGCTACCCGGACTGCCGCGACGACACGGTCAAGGCGATGCAGGTGGCGCTCAACCTCGGCATGGACAGCCGCTTCGTGCTGCACACCCCGCTGATGTGGCTGGACAAGGCCGCGACCTGGCGGCTCGCCGAGGCGCTGGGCGGCGCGGCGCTGGTCGCGCTGATCCGCGAGCAAAGCCACAGCTGCTATCTCGGCGACCGCACGCACCATCACGACTGGGGCTATGGCTGCGGCACCTGCCCCGCCTGCGCGCTCCGCAGCAGCGGCTGGGCACGCTACCGCGCCGGACCGGCAGCCGATGCTTGAGCTGCGCTTCACCCGACGCTTCTCCATGGGGCACCGGCTGATCGCCGGGCAGGCCGAGGCCTGCGCGCTGCCGCACGGGCACAACGAGTTCGTGTCCGTGCACCTGCGCGCGACGCAGCCGGCGCCTTTGGACGGGCACCACAACATGCTGGTGCCGTTCGAGCGGGCCAAGGCGCGCTGGCACCGCTTCGTCGACGAGCGGCTCGACCACGCGCTGCAGCTGTCCGAGCACGACCCGCTGCTCGACTGGTTCCGCACCCACGAGCCGGCGCGGGCGGAGCGCATCGTGGTCACGCCCGGCGATCCCACCACCGAGCTGATGGCCTGCCTGCTGATGGCCAAGCTCGGGGCGATCCTCGCCGACGATGGCGGGACGCTGCGCTGCGCCGCCATCAGCCTGGAGGAAACGCCGACCAACACCGTCAGCGTGTCCGACGACGCGCTGACGCTGCTGCCGGCGCGGAACGGATGGTGGCGGCGACCCGACATGAGCATCGCATGAGCACGGAAGACGACCGGATGAGCGGCACGACGCTGACCCAGCTCGGGCACCACGCGCCAGCACCTGCGAGCCCGGAAGAAGCGCAGCTGGAGCGCATCCCCTCGCCGCACCCCGCGCGTCGCTACCTGGTGCGCTTCACCGCACCCGAGTTCACCTCGCTCTGCCCGGTCACCGGCCAGCCCGACTTCGCCCACCTGGTGATCGACTACGTGCCGGACCGCTGGATCGTGGAAAGCAAGTCGCTGAAGCTGTTCCTGACCAGCTTCCGCAACCACGGGGCGTTCCACGAGGCCTGCTCGGTGCAGGTGGCGGCCACGCTGGTCGACCTGCTGTCGCCTGTGTGGCTCCGGATCGGGGCGTACTGGTACCCGCGCGGCGGCATGCCGATCGACGTGTTCTGGCAGACCGGCGCTCCCCCGGACGGGGTGTGGGTGCCGGATCAGGGGGTGCCGGGGTATCGCGGTCGGGGCTGAGCTGACGACGCGGCCAGGTCTCGCCGCCGCCGCGACGCTCGTGCTGCTGGGGGGCACCCGAAGGCGGTCACGCTGGACTCGGACTACGCGCTGTCGAGCCACGGCGTCCACCTGCTGGATGTCGCGACCCATACGCAGCTCACGCCGGCCGGCTACGCCATCACCGCGCACAGCGACGTCACCAGCGTCGCCTCGGGGCGGTTCGACGGCGTCCATGTCGAGCCGAACCGCCATGCCAGCACCGGCCGCTCCCGCGGCGCCAACCGGACCACGCAGATCGCGTATCCGGCGCACGACCCGGTGGTGGAGGTGCTGCAGCCGGCGGAGCCGGAGCGCGACCCGGTGCCGGCGGCGTAGACCACCGGCAGCATCGACACGCTGAGCGCCATTGTCGGCCTGTCGCGGCAGGCGGCCGAAACCGGACGTTGCGACGGCACCGCCTGTCTCGGCTGGAGGCGCGCACGGTGGCAATGGAAGCGGTGCCGAACCTGTCCGGCGCCGGGTTCTCGGGGCACGCGCTTCGCTGCGACTTCACCAGCCGGCAGCTCGCCGGCTTCCTGCACGACGCCAACCGCGCCCGTCTGATGCGGCCGCTGCACGGCAGCGCCGGCTCGCCGCCCCGGTGCCGGGCGCGCCGGTCGCCGCGGTGGGCGCGACGTTTGAAAGCCCGCTGTTCGGTGCCGCCAACCCTGATCCTCGCCTGGGCTGTCCTCACCCGCTGAAGCGCGGCCGGCGTTGTCGGGACACGCGGCGCCATGGTGGTGACAGCCGCGGCGACCCGCCTGCGTGCAGGACATGACGCCCTTGAACGGATCCATCCTCCAGCGCCGGCTAATCCCGTTCATCGGGTGGCGCCGTGCCGATACCGGTCCCGGCGACGACCACGTTGCTGATCGACAACACGCCGGTGCGCGGGATCGACAGGACGTCGAACGACGCCGAGCGGTTGTTTCCCGTCCAGGTGCAGCGCGGGGATCGGCCTTCCCGGACCGCGACCGACATGTGGTAGTGGCCGATGGCGCGCACCGGCATGTAGCCGTACTCGCCCTCGACCTCCGGACAGGCTCCGTCGAGGAACAAGCCCACGGCCTGGCCGTCGAGCTTGATCGACGCCCCATACGCGGGCCTGGTCATCCGGTCATCCTTGCCGGAGCATCCCGAAGCCGGTGGATCGGGAGCGGCGCCCCGGCCTCATCGGCTTCTGTGAACGTTGTTCACGCTGGACGCGGTGCTGGCCTGCGCAGCAGCAGGAGCCCGCCGAGGCACAGCAGCAGCGTCACGCCGATGATGAAGAACGCGTCGGAATAGGACATGATCGTCGCCTGCTGCCGCACGGCCGCCGCCATGGTGGCAAGGGCGCGGCGGTGTGCCATCGCGGCGTCCGCCGGTCCGCCCCGTGCGGTCAGCATCGCCACCTGCCCCTGCACCGCCACGCCGTTCGCGGTCAGCCGCTCGGCGATCACCGAGAAGTGGAAGTGCTCGCGCCGCTCGATCACGGTGGAGATCATGGCGATGCACACCGAGCCGCCGAGGTTGCGCAGCATGGAGGACAACGCGGCGGCATCGGCGGTGTCGCGCGGCGGCAGGCCGGTGGTGGCGAGCTGCGACAGCGGCACCGCGAACAGCGGCTGGCCGATCGCGCGCAGCACCTGCGGCAGGATCAGCTGCTGCATGCCGACATCTTGGGTCAGCGCCGTATTAACGAAGCAGCTCACCGCGAACAGCAGCGCCCCCGCTCCCACCAGCAGCCGCGGGTCGACCGATCGCATCAGCCACGGCATCATTGGGAAGATGAGCAGCTGCGGCAGCCCGCTCCACATCACCACGGTGCCGATCTGCTCGGGATCGTAGCCCTGGATCTGCGCGCAGTACAAGGGGATGATGTAGACCGAGCCCAGCGAGGCCGCGCCGAACAAGGTCATCAGCACGCAGGCGGAACCGATCGAGCGGTTGCCGAGCAGGCGCAGGTTGATCAGGGGGGCGCGCACCGAAAGCTCGCGCAGCACGAAGCCGGTGATCCCCACCACCGCCAGCACGCTGAGCGTCCGGATCAGGTCGGAGCCGAACCAGGTTGCCCTTTGCCCTTCCTCCAGCACCACGGTGAGCGAGGACAGGCCGGTCGCCATCAGCGCGATTCCGGTCCAGTCGCCGCGCTTCAGCTCGCGCCAGCGCGCCGGCGCCGGGTCGAGAGCGCGCGTGAACAGCACCAGCGTCACCGCCCCCGGCAGGAGGTTGATGTAGAACAGGTAGTGCCAGGACAGGTTGTCGGTGAGCCAGCCGCCCAGCGTCGGGCCCAGCGCCGGCGCCAGCGTCGAGGTCAGGCCGAAGATCGAGACGCCGATCGGCTGCTGCGCGCGCGGCAGCCGGGTGCGCAGCACCGTCACCGCGGTCGGGATCAGCACCCCGCCGCAGAAGCCCTGGCCGCAGCGGCTCAGGATCAGCGCGGTCAGGCTGTCGGAGCGGGCGCAGCACACCGAGAACACGAGGAACAGGGCGGAGTTGGCGAGCAGGTAGCGCTTGAGCCCGATCACCTGGCCGAGCCAGCCGGTGAGCGGGATGGTGATGATCTCGGCGATCAGGTAGGCGGTCGAGATCCAGCTGCCCTCGGACGGCGAGGCGCCGATCGCGCCCTCGATGTTGGCGAGCGAGGCGTTGGTGATCTGGATGTCCAGGATGGCCATGAAGGCGGCCAGCATCGCGCTGATCACCGCGGCCCAGTCGCGGGCCGAGGCCTTCGCCGCGGGATCAGGCGGGGCGGCGATGGTCGGCGGCATCAGCCCGGCCGGGCCGGCTCAACCGTGCCGCGCGTGTCGACGCTGGCCTCCACCGACAGCCCGGCGCGAAGCAGGCGCAACGCGCGGTCGCTGCCGTCCAGACGGATCCGCACCGGGACCCGCTGCACGATCTTGGTGAAGTTGCCGGTGGCGTTTTCCGGCGGCAGCAGCGCGAACTGCGCGCCGGTGCCGGGCGAGAAGCCGTCGATCACGCCCCGGAACGGGTGGTCGGGAAACGCGTCGGCGGTGACGGCCACCGCCTGCCCCGGCCGCATCCGGGCGAGCTGGGTTTCCTTGAAGTTGGCGGTGACGTAGAGCCCCCGCCCCATCGGCACGATGGTGAGCAGGCCGAGGCCGGGCTGGACGTAGTTGCCGGCGCGCGCGCTGCGGTCGCCCACCACGCCGTCGATCGGGGCGCGCAGCACGGTGTCGTCCAGGTTGATGCGCGCGCGGTCCAGGTCGGCCTGCGCCTTGGCAAGGGTGCCGGCGGCATAGGCCCCTTCCGCCTCGAGGGTGCGGATCTTGGTCCGCGCGACGCCGAGTGCCGCGATCGCGTGGCGCAGGTCCGCCTCGTCCTCGTCGAACGCCGCACCGGTGCGCTGCTGCGCTTCCCGGCTGCCGACCCCGGTCGCCGACAGGGTGGCGGCCCGGTCCCGCTCGGTCGCCGCGAAGCGCAGCTTCGCCTCGTCCCCGTCCACGTCGGCCTGCGCCTGGGCGATGGATTGCCGCTGCTCGGCCACCTGGCTGTCCACCGCCAGCAGAGAAGCCTTGCCCTCGGACACCTCGGCCGCCGCCTGCGCCAGCGCCGCGCGGTAGTCGCGGTCGTCGATCCGGGCCAGCAGGTCGCCGGCGCGCACCACCTGGTTGTCGCGCACAGGCAGCGCCGACAGGTAGCCGGCGACGCGCGGCGCCAGCGTCACCGCGTCGGCGCTCACATAGGCGTCGTCGGTGCTCTCGAAGAAGCGGCCGACGCTCCACCAGGTCCAGCCGTAGAAGCCGGCACCGGCCAACGCGCCGCCCACCGCCAGCCGCAGCAGCCAGCGGCGAAGCAGGCCGGCACGGACGTTTCCGCTGGCGGCGGTCGGGCTGAACCCGGCCTGGGCTTCCGTCGCACCCTTGATCGTCGTGGACATCGCGCGCCCCTGGAGAACTTAACCGTTCCGTTCTATTACGGCGCATGTCCGACACCGTGCAAGCCGAACCGACGCCGCGCCCTTCCGCCAGCGGCGGCCGCCCGACCCGCGAGGAGGCGGCGGAGCGCGACCGGCGGATCCTGGCCACCGCCGCCGCCTTGTTCGAGCGGCGCGGCTACGAGGGTACCAGCATCGACGCCCTGGCGGACGCGGCCGGCGTCGGCAAGCCCACCCTGTATGCCCGCTACGGCGACAAGGGTGGGCTGTTCGCGGCGGTGTTCCGGATGCGGGTGGAGGCGGTGCTGGCCCCAATGGCCGCCGAAGCCACCGCGGCGGCGAGGGCGCACGATCCGGCCGACCTGCCGCAGGCGCTGCGGACGATCGGCACCCTGCTGCTGCAGCGCGGGCTGCTGCCGGACACGGTCGCGCTGAGCCGGATCATCGTCGCGGAAGCGGGCCGCTTTCCGGAGCTGGCCCATCTGTCCCACGTCGAAGGCTGGCTGCGCTGCGTCGGCCTGGTGTCCGACCTGCTGCGCTCCTTCGACGCGACCGGCGCCATCGCGGTGGAACCGGACGTCGAGGAGGCCGCCGACCTGTTCCTGTCGCTGATCATGGGCCGCAAGCAGCGCGCGGTGATGCTGGGCCTGCCAGCGCCGGACGCAGAAGCGATCAGCAAGCGGGTGGCACGCTGCGTCGACATCTTCCTCAACGGCGTCGCCGCGTCCGGCACCGGACGCCGCTGAGCCCCAGGACCGGGCCGGATCGGGATCCAGGTCCTGTCGAGAGGGCCAGGCAGCCTTCCGCAGGGTGACGCCGACGGCGCCGGCAAGCGAGACCGCGTTGCGTCGCAACGGTTCGGCCGAGGGCTCTCGGGGCTGCCTGCCAGCACGATCCGGGACGTCGAGGCGGTTGCCGATCCGGAACGACGTCGCCGCGTCGCCTGGAGCCGCGTCCGGCGGCAGCGCCTCCCGTCCGGCCGGAACGTCATCAACGGCAACCGGCCGGAACGGCGTGGGGGGCCAGGCCGCTTGCCGCTTCAAGGGGCGGTGGAAACGACCTTCTCCAGCCGCACGCTTTGAAGGCTGCCGAGCGGTCCGCCATCGTTGCGTACGCAGGACCCATACTGAACGAGACCGTTGTTCTGGGGAAACTCAGGGTGGGCCATGGCGGCATGGCTGAGACCACTCCCTGCTTCCGGCAAGGCGGTGAACATCGTCTGCTCAGCCAGGCATGGTGCCACGGGTTCCGTGCCACGCGGAAGACGACCGCGTTACCTTGCGGCGATGGCGTGGGCCGTCATCCGTTGTCGAGCAGGCACGCGACCGCTCGAAGACATGGGCGGGAGGTCGGCCGAGGTGTCGGTCGACAGGATCATCGCACCGGACGTGCCTTGGATGCTGACGGAACTGTGGGGCCCGGCGACTGATGAACGTCAACGCCCTGCCAGGCAGGGGCTGCGATGACCTTCTCCCGGAAATCAACGATCATGGCCGGATATGGGACCGGCGATCGCGGAGGGCGCGGATGGAGCACACGACACGATCGCTGCGGCCGAGGGAGGTGGCGGCGGTGGCGGCCGGCAACGCGCTCGAGTTCTACGACTTCGTCACCTATGCCTTCTTCGCGCTGCAGATCGGGCGCAGCTTCTTCCCGTCGCACGGGCCGACCGGCAGCCTGCTCGCCTCGCTCGCCACCTTCGGCGCCGGCTTCCTGTTCCGGCCGATCGGCGCGCTGGTGATCGGCCGGATCGGCGACCGGCGCGGCCGCAAGCCGGCGATGCTGTTGTCGTTCGGGCTGGCCGGCCTCGCGGTGGCCGGGCTGGCGCTGACGCCGCCCTACCGGCAGATCGGGCTGGCGGCGCCGGTGCTGGCGGTGGGCTTCCGGATGCTGGGCGGCTTCGCGCTCGGCGGCGAGGTCGGGCCAAGCACCGCGTTCCTGCTGGAAGCAGCCCCGCCGCTGCGGCGTGGGCTGTATGTCTCGTTCCAGGCGATGAGCGCCGACGCGGCGGTGCTGGCGGCGGGACTGGTCGGGGTGACGCTGTCGAGCCTGATGGACGGGCCGGCGCTCGACAGCTGGGGCTGGCGGATCGCGCTGCTGGGCGGCGTTTCCATCGTCCCGTTCGGCCTGGCGCTGCGCCGCACCCTCCACGAAACCCTGCACCGCGCCGGGGCGGCGGCGGCGCCGGCGGCAGGGGTCGCCCGGATCGCCGTCCTCGGCGTCGCCCTGCTGGCCAGCGCCACCACCGTCACCTACATCCTCGACTACCTCACCACCTATGCCGCCACGGTGCTCGGCATGCCGACCCGGATCGCGTTCGGCGCCACGGTGACGGTGGGGCTGTGCAGCGTGGTCTGCGACCCGCTCGGCGGCTGGCTGTCGGACCGGTTCGGCCGCAAGCCGGTGCTGATCGCGCCGGCCTGCCTGCTTCTCCTGCTGGTGTTCCCGTGCTTCCGGCTTCTGGACGCGTTCCGCTCGCCGCCGGCGCTCTATGCCGCCACCGCCGTCCTGGCCAGCGCGTCGGCGTTGTCGAGCGTGTCGATGATCGTGGTGGTCACCGAGTCCCTGCCCGCGGGCGTGCGGTCGGCCGGCCTGGGGCTGATCTACGCGTCGGCGATCACGGTGTTCGGGGGCTCGGCGCAGTTCATCGTTGCCTGGGCGGTCGCCGCGACGGGCAACCCGCTGGCGCCGGCCTTCTACATGAGCGGCGGCGTGCTGGTGGGCCTGGCGGCGATGCTGCTGCTGCCGGCAGCGCCGACCAGGCGCCGCGCGTGATCGCGGCTACCAGCCGGCGCTGCCGGGGCCGCCCTTGAACGGACCCCTGACCCAGCTGGTCACCCAGCCGCCATAGAAGCCGCCCGGCTGCGGCGTCACCACCTCCTCGCCGACGCGGCACTCGTCCATGGGGCCGGCATAGACCGCGAGGTGGTCGCGCAGCGCGTCGAACCCTGGATTCGGCGCCGGGTAGCTCCAGGCGACCCGCTCCGCCACGTGGGCGTCGACGCGCAGGCTCCAGTAGCGCGCGATGCCCTTCCATTCGCAGAAGCTTTGCCCGCTCGCCGGTTCCAGGATGCAGCCGGTGAAGCTGTCCCGCGGCAGGTAGTAGACGGGTGGGTGGGAGGTTTCCAGCACGCGCAGCGCGTCAACCGTTTGGGCGATCACGCGGCCGGCGAAGGCGATGCACACCGGCAGGTCGACGGGCTGCAGCGCCGGGGGACGCGGATAATCCCAGGCGTTCTCGATCACGATGTCCATCGAGCAGCAAGGGTTGAGGCCGTGAACGGGTTGCCGGGCCGTCATCACGATCCGTCAAGCGGCGGCAGCCGCGCGACACCGTGAAATCGCCATGATCCGGCCGCGTCTTGGACGCGTTCCGAATGACGTTATAGGCTCGATTTTGCATCTATGGCGGAACGATTCGGATGAACACCAGCGGACGATCACCCTTCATGGCGCGCCTTCTCGCCGCCACCAGCCTGACCATGATCGGTAGCGGCGTCATGCCGCAGGCGATGGCGCAGAACAGTTCCGACCCGCCCTGGCGTGTCGGCCGCCTGGCGCAGATCACCGGCAGCGCGTCGAGCCACGGCGCCGGCAGCACCGAATGGGGTCCGGCCACCCTTAACGCCCCGCTGACCAGCGGCGACGCGCTGTGGACCGAGCCCAGCGCCGGAGCCGTCATGGAGGTTTCCGACAACGTGGTCGCGCTGGGAGAGTCGACGGAGCTCGACCTGGCCACGCTGGACAACACCCAGCTCCTGGCCACCGAGCCGCAGGGCGAGCTGTTCATCGACCTGCGCAACGTTCCGTCCGGCAACGCCTACGCCATCACCACCCCGCGCGGCACCGTGCAGCTGGGCGGCGCCGGCCAGTACGAGATCGCGGCCGGCGACAGCGCCACGCCGACGATCATCAGCGTCGTCAGCGGCTCGGCGCAGATCACCAGCGGCAGCTTCTCGCTCGCGGTGGGCCCGAACCAGACCGCAACCGTGACCGGCAGCGACACGCTGCAGGGCGCGGTCGGCACGCTGGCGCGCGACCGCTTCCTGTCCGCGCAGCTGGGCCGGCTGTCGGCCGCCGCTCCGTCCGGGCCGCCCGCGGTGCGCTACATGACCGGCAGCGAGTCGCTCGCCAGCTACGGCAGCTGGCAGCCCAGCCCGCAATACGGGCAGGTGTGGTATCCGCGGGTCGGCAGCGACTGGGCGCCGTATCGGGAAGGCAGCTGGTCCTACGTGGCGCCATGGGGCTGGACCTGGGTCGACAACGAGCCCTGGGGCTTCGCGCCGTTCCATTACGGCCGCTGGTCGCAGTTCGACGGGCGCTGGGGCTGGGTGCCGGCGGAGCAGGATGCGCCGCAGGACGTGTATCAGCAGCCGGCCTATGCCCCGGCGCTGGTGGATTTCGTGGCCGCAGGCGCGGTGGCCGGGCTGGCCGCCGGCGCGCTGGCGGGCGGCTTCGGCGGGCGTGGCGACCGGGGCGGCGGCGACGTCGGCTGGATCCCGCTGGGGCCGCACGAGCCGTACCGGCCGTCGTTCAACGCCAGCCAGAACTATGTCCAGCGCCTCAACTTCGGCCGGATCGACAACAGCCGGACCACGATCACCACGATCAACACCTACAGCAACCATGCTGCACTGACGGTGGTGCCGGCGGCGGCGATGGCGCGTTCCGAGCCGGTCAGCCGGTTCGCCCGCACCGGAGCGGCGGCGCTGGGCGCCGCGGGAGCCGCCGGCGGTGCCGCACGGTTCCAGCCGGTGCACGGCGCGCTGCCGGTGCATCCGGAAGCCGGCACGCGCGGCCTGACCCCGGCAGTGGCGCAGCGCTTCAACATCGCGGCACCCGCGGCCCGCGCGGCGGCTCCGGGCCCGGCGATCAACCCGGCCTTGTTCCATCCGCACGAGCTGGCAGGCGGCCGTGTCCCGTTCCGTGGCGGCGCGGCGGCACCAGGCGTTCATCCGGCGGGCGTGCAGGGACCGGCCGCCGAGGCGCCGCGCCCGAACGGGCTTCCCGGTCTGCGCGGCCCCGGCAGCGCGACGCCCGGGGAGCCGCATCCGCCCGCGGCCGCGTTGCCGCCGCATGGTCCCGCCGGCACGCCGGAGGGCGCTCGCCCTCCCGGTCCGGGTCCTGCGGGACCGAACGGCCTGCCGGCGCTTCGTGCGCCCGGAGCGGCGCCGCCCGGGGTTGCGGAGCGTCACGAGAACGGCGGCGCGCCCGGCCATCCTCAAGGGCTTGTAGCGCCGAACGCGGCAACCCCGGGCGCAAGGCCGCCCGTCGCCGGGGCGCCCGGGCCTGGACCCGGCCGTGCGGAACCGGCCGGACCGCAGCATCCCCCGGGCAACACGCCGGAAGGCCCGCATCCGGTCGGTCCGGCACGGGTCAACCCGGCGCTGCCGCATCTGCAGGGTCCGGCTCCGGCGACGCCGCACGGGCCACCGCAAGCTAGGCCAGCCGCGCCGCCGGCATCTCGTCCGGAGCCGCCCCGCGCCGCACCCGCCCGGCCAGAGCCACCGCACGCGCAGCCGCCGCATGCGCAGCCGGCCCGGCCCGAAGCGCCACGCGCCGCGCCCGCACCGCACCCGGCACCACGGCCCGAGCCGCCGCGCGCGGCACCAAGGCCGCCACCGCCTGCGCCACGCCCGGCGCCGCCGCCCCGTCCCGCACCGCACCCGGCGCCCGCGCCGCATCCTGCCCCGGCGGAGCATCACGACGAGCATCGCGGCCATTGACACGATCCGGCCCGGCGCCAGGAGGCGCCGGCCGACGGAACGAGCCGGAGCACCCGGAAGCGGGCGTCCGGCTCAGCCGGCTTCGGCGGTGTCCACCCAGGCGCGTGCGGACTGGATCCGCTCCAGAAGCGGCTCCAGCGCCGGCACGTTTGACTTGTCGGCGGCCTGGTAGGCCTGCTCCGCCTCGGCCAGCCGCGCCTCGCCGTCCTGGCGCGACAGCGCATCCACCGGCACCGCGCTGTCGGCCAGCACCGTGCAGCGCTCCGCCGTGATCTCGGCGAACCCGCCGGCGACGAAGAACCGGTCGGTCACTTGGTTGTTTTCATGCAGCGACACCACGCCGCCGCGCAGCAGCACGATGGTCGGCGCGTGCTCCGGCATGGCGGCGAGATCGCCCTCGGAACCCGGCAGCACCACCATGTCGACGGCGCGCGCCAGCAGGCGCTTCTCCGGGCTGACGATCTCGACGTCGATGGGCACTAGCCCTTGTCCTTCATCGCCTTGGCCTTCTCGATCGCCTCGTCGATCGAGCCCACCATGTAGAACGCGGACTCCGGCAGGTCGTCGTGCTCGCCGGCGACGATCGCCTTGAACGAGCGCACCGTGTCCTCGATCGACACCAGCTTGCCGGGGGCGCCGGTGAACACTTCGGCCACGTGGAACGGCTGGCTCAGGAAGCGCTGCAGGCGTCGTGCCCGGGCCACGGTCTGCTTGTCGTCCTCCGACAGCTCGTCCATGCCCAGGATGGCAATGATGTCCTGCAGCGACTTGTAGCTCTGCAGGATGCGCTGCACGTCGCGCGCCACCTGGTAGTGCTCCTCGCCGACGATCTTCGGGTCGAGCGAGCGCGAGGTGGAGTCCAGCGGGTCCACCGCCGGGTAGATGCCGAGCTCGGCGATGGAGCGGTTCAGCACCGTGGTGGCGTCGAGGTGGGCGAACGAGGTGGCGGGTGCAGGGTCGGTGAGGTCGTCGGCCGGCACGTAGATCGCCTGCACCGAGGTGATCGAGCCCTTCTTGGTCGAGGTGATGCGCTCCTGCAGCGCCCCCATGTCGGTGGCCAGGGTCGGCTGGTAGCCCACGGCGCTTGGGATGCGGCCGAGCAGGGCCGACACCTCGGAGCCGGCCTGGGTGAAGCGGAAGATGTTGTCGACGAAGAACAGCACGTCCTGGCCTTCCTCGTCGC
>CAXTMS010000036.1:0-21381 GCA_964245345.1 uncultured Acetobacteraceae bacterium
TGTCGTAGAACGTGGCCTTGTCCAGCCCGAGCCAGCTGCGCAGCCGGTCGCCGGAGGCGTCCCAGAACGAGATCCCCTTCTCGTGCACCACCGTGCCCGGCGCCTGGCTCGCGATCAGCAGCCGCGCGGTGGTGGACACGTGCAGGATCGGCCGCGGCCCCAGCGGCAGGAGCGGCGCGCAGGTGCGGCAGCTCCGCACCTCGGCCACCAGCCGCGCCAGCGCCGCGTCCGGCCCGTCCGGATCGTCGCGCCCGGCCGCGCCGGCGGGGGCCGTGGTGCTCAAGGCTCCGTCGTGGGGGTCGGCTGCTCGCCCACGGTGAAGATCACGATCTGCTCGCCGCTATGGGCGAAGGTGACGGTGCACGGCACCAGCGCGCCGTCGGCCAAGGGCTGCGTCGCCTGCGTCAGGTCGATCAGCGCGGTCACCGGATGCAGCTGGCCGTGCAGGGCCGGCGGCATGTCGAGCCCGTTCTGGGTGCGGGTGCGGATGTCCGCCTCGTGCTGCTGCGACGGTGTGGGGGTGGCGACGTCGTCGTGCAGGGACGCGTTGCGCAGCGCCACGTGCCCGGATCCCGGGCAGGCGACCCGGATCAGGCGGTCGGCCAGCGTGCCGTGGTTGACGATGACCGTGCTGAGCACCGCTGCCGCGTGCGCGGGGTCGGCCTGTGCCCAGGACGGCCCGACCTGCATCGGCCCCGGCACCTGCACCGCGGCCCGTGCCGGCAGGGCAGCGCCCAGCAGACCGCAGGCCAGAACGGCCAGGGATCCGGCCTCACTCCAGTTCATAATCGACCTCCGCGGTGTAGACCGGCTGATCGGGACCGGGTTGCGAGCTGAACAGCGTGAAGCTGTCGATCGCGACCGGCGTGGTGCGAAGCAGGTTGTGCGCCTGCACCCACCCGGCAAGCAGCGGCTCGGCCACCGCGTCCACCCGGGCGAGCGAGATGTGCGGCTGGAACCGCCGCCGCTCCGCGGCCACGCCCGCGCGCTGCAGGGCGGTCTCGATCTTGTTCTGCAGGTGGTCGAGGCGCTCGCACCGGTTGATCCCGGCCCAAAGCTTGCTGGGACGGTTGTTGCGGTCGAACAGGCCGGTGCCTGTCACCGACAGCTCGAAGCGCCGGCCGCGCAGCGCGTGGAGGGCGAGGTCGATCTCCTCCGCGCGGTCGCGCCGGACCTCGCCGATGAAGCGCAGCGTCAGATGCAGGTTTTCCGGCGCCACCCAGCGCGCCCCGGACAGGCCGCCGCACAGGCCGGACAGGGTTTCGCGCAAGCTCCAGGGCAGGTCGAGCGCCACGAACAGGCGCATCAGCGAGCGAGCGGGCGGCGTGGAAACAGCAGCACCACCGCCGCCAGCACCGCGAACATGATCGCGATGCGCGAGGCCGGGGTCTCGGCTTCGGGTTGGACGCCGGTCATGTCAGCGATGCCTGTGTTTCCGGATCGACCGGCCGGGACCGGAGGCGGCCGGACCAGGACGGTGCCCGCGCCGGTCCCGGCGGTCAATCGCCGCCGGCGATCCGGGCGCGGCCGACCGCGTCATCCTTGACCTCGCACGCGGAACCTCCAACATAGCACGATGGATCGCCGGGGATCGCCCGGCTCCACAGGAATCGGAAAGACCATGGCGTTCGTTCCCGACTATCGCACCACCCCCAGCAGGGCCGGCATAGGCGTCCAGGCCGGCGCCGTGGATCTCGGGCTGCGTGCCTACATGCTGCGCGTCTACAACTGGATGGCGTCCGGGCTGGTGCTGACCGGGCTGGTCGCCTATGGCATCGCCCACAGCCAGCTCGCCGCGCTGTTCCACCAGACGGTGATGATGCCGAACGGCATGGTGGCGATCCGGCCCACCACGCTCGGCTTCATCGCCATGATCGCGCCGCTCGGCTTCGTGATGGTGTTGAGCTTCGGCATCAACCGGCTGTCCCGCCAGGCGACCCAGGCCCTGTTCTGGGCGTTCTCGGCAGCGATGGGCCTGAGCCTGACCAACCTGTTCTTCATCTACACGGACCTGTCGATCGTCCGGGTGTTCTTCATCACCGCCGGCACCTTCGCCGCGATGAGCTTGTGGGGCTACACCACCAAGACCGACCTGACCCGGTTCGGCTCGTTCCTGATCATGGGCCTGTTCGGCATCATCATCGCCAGCGTCGTCAACATCTTCGCCCACAGCGCCGGGCTCTACTTCGTCGTGAGCGTGCTGGGCGTGCTGATCTTCACCGGGCTCACCGCCTACGACACCCAGCGGATCAAGTGGAACTACGGCCAGCTGGCCTACTACCAGGGCGTGGACGGTGCCGCGAAGCAGAGCGTGAGCGACGCGCTGATGCTCTACCTGACCTTTATCAACCTGTTCACCTTCCTGCTCCAGCTCACCGGAGCGCGCAGCAGCAACAACTGAGGCGTCTCCGGCTTCCGCTCCGGACCAGCCCCCGATCCCAGGATCGGGGGTTTTTCGTTGTGCGCCGATCGTGCTTGGATAGGTGTTGCAACAGTCGGTACGCGCCATGCACCCCCACGCTTGCCTCGCCCTGCCGGCCCGGATCCTGCTCCTGTCCGGCATCGCGCTGTCCATGCTGGCCCCGCTGCCCGCTCGGGCGCAGCCGGCGGTCGGCAGCAGCAACGTGGCGCCGATCGAGCCCGACGTGCCGCATCCGGACGAGACGCCCTGCCGCGTCACGCTGTTCAGCAACGCCAGCTTCGGCGCCAGCGCGGTACCGTTCTCCTACGCGCCGTCGGCCTCCTGTCCCGGCCCCTGGGCCAAGGTGGTGCTGAGCACGGACATCTCGCTCGACGCCGGTCGGCAGTACGACCGCACCGCCACGATCTTCATCGGCGGCGTCAACCTCCTGTTCGGCACCACCGCCGAGCCGCGTGCGGCATTGGCGCCGTCCTGGCACGTGGAGCGCGACGTGACCGACGACACCGCCCTGCTGGAGGCTCCGCAGGTCGGCCACGTGCTGATCGCCAACTACCAGAACAGCACCGACACCAGCACCATCACCGCCAGTTCCAGCCTGTTGTTCTATCCCGCCACCGCCCGCATTCCCGCACCCGCCACCCCGGACCTGGTGATCCCGCTCAACAGCGACCCGACGGCGGACACGACGGCGCTGAACGACGGCACCCAGTCGCTGAGCCGCACCGGCGTGCTGCCGCGCAACGTGGAGCGGGCCCGCCTCGACGTGCTGCTGCAGAGCCAGCAGGGCGACGAGTTCTGGTACACCTGCGTGCCGGACGCGCTGGCCACCACGCTGGACACCTGCGGCGGCGGCGCGTTCCGGGAAGGGCAGGTGGCGATCGACGGCGTCCCGGCCGGCGTGGCGCCGGTTTACCCGTTCATCTTCACCGGCGGCATCGATCCCTACCTGTGGGAGCCGATCCCGGGCGTGCAGACCCTGGCGTTCAAGCCGTACTCGGTGGAGCTGACCCCGTTCGTCGGCGCCATCGACGACGGCCGGCCGCACACGATCTCCTTGTCGGTGGCCGGCGCGAACCAGTACTTCTCCGTCACCGGCACGCTCTACCTGTTCCTCGACCACGGCAGCAGCACCGTGTCCGGCGCCGTCACCCGCAACACCCTGGCGGCCCCGGTTCCGGCCGTGACCAGCAACATCACGCAGAACAACGGCACCGCCAGCGGCACCGTGCTGACCACGTCGCAGCACGACTACACCATCAGCGGCACCGTTATCACCTCGCACGGCGCCGTCACCACCACCGTGGCGCAGGTCGGACGGTTCTCCAACAGCCAGAGCTTCACCGTGTCGGACAGCGTGGACGACCAGGACGTCACGCAGCGCACCGACACCGTCAGCACCGTGACCACCGCGACGGCCGGCAGGCAGACCGCGTCGGTGCGGAGCGTTTCCTACCCGCTCGACCTGCACTACGCCTATGTCAGCAACCCCGACGGCAGCGCCGCGCAGACGACGACGGTCAGGCAGTCGCTGGAGGACGGCAGGCTCAGCCTGGTCGACGGCGTGCCGACCGAGGCGTCCGTGCTGCGCGAAACGGTGGCGCCGAACGACGTGCTCGACCTGGCCGCGGACGGGTCGGTGTCGTCGCACGACGGCAGCAGCGCCGCCGACTACCTGTCCGCAGGCACGCTGGCCGGCTGCGTCACCCGGCACGAGACCTCGGCGAACAGCGTCCTCGCCACGGCGAGCAGCACCGCCAGCTGCGACCTCGGCGGCCTGCTGCCCTGACGCCTCGCCGGCCTAGGTGATGGTCTTCAAGTAGTCGGCGAGCTTCACCGCGGCGGCGTTCTTGTCGATCCGTTCCAGCGCGCCCAGCTCGGCGGCCAGCCGGTCCATCGCCGCCTCGTAGATCTGCCGCTCGGAGAAGCTCTGGTCCGGCTGGCCGGCGTTGCGATGCAGGTCGCGCACCACCTCGGCGATCGCCAGCGGGTCGCCGGAGTTGATCTTGGCCTCGTATTCCTGCGCCCGCCTAGACCACATCGTGCGCTTGATGCGCGCCCGGCCCTTGAGGATCGCCAGCGCCTCGTCGAACAGCTTGCGGGTCGCGAGCTTGCGCAGGCCGGCACTCTTCGCCTTCGCCACCGGGACGCGCAGCGTCATCCGGTTCTCCTCGAAGGTGATGTGGATCAGCTCCAGCTTGTGGCCCGCGATCTCCTCGGTGGCGATGCGCTCGACCTTGCCGACCCCGTGCGTCGGATACACCACGTGGTCGCCCTCCGCGAACGGCTCGTCGTCCCGGGGCTTGCGGACAGGGTTGGGACGCGGTCTGCTGTCGGACGGCGCTTCCGTTCCGGACTCCGCGGGCGCGGCCGCATCGATCGACGCGTCGTCGGCAATCGCGTCGTCGGGCTGGTCGTCCTGGACCTGTGTCGCCGTCTTGGTCAGCATGGGCCTGCCGTCTCCTGTCCCGCCCGGCGTCCGGGATGCCGCACCGTGCGTCCAACCGCTTTCCGCATCGTCACGCCGGAACGTGACGACGCGGGATCGGACCCCGCGGCGCTGTGATGATCCACGATCTTATCACGTTCGGGCCCCGCGCGGAACCCAAACGGGGTCGGTGCGGCGGCCGCGCGATCAGCCGAACAGGTCGGGCGTGGCCGCGGCAACCGGCTCGTCGAAGCGGGACACGCTGACGCCCAGCAGCCTGATGCTGCGCTCGAACGGGAACAGCCCGCGCAGCAGCACCGTCGCCGCCTCCGCCAGCGCCGTGCGCGTCGCGAACGGCGACGGGCTGGAGGCGGCCCGGGTGACGATGCGGAAGTCGGAGAACTTCACCTTCAGCGTCACCGTGCGCGCCGGCCGCCCCGCGGTCTGGTAGCCGGTCCAAACCTTGTCGATCGCGGGTGCCAGTGCAGCGCAGGCCTCCTCCCAGTCCGACACGTCGGCGGCAAAGGTGTGTTCCGAGCCCAGCGACTTGCGCGGCCGGTCCGTCACCACCGGCCGGTCGTCCTCGCCTCGGGCGATGGCGTGGTAGTGCGGCCCGGCCTTGCCGAAGTGCCGGAGGAGGCGCTCGACCGGCCAGGCGCGCAGGTCGAGCCCGGTGTGGATGCCGAGCCCGTGCATCTTCGCCGCCGTCACCGGGCCCACGCCGTGGAACCGGTCCACCGCCAGCGTCTCGACGAAACCGGGACCGCGCGCCGGGGTGATGACGAACAGCCCGTCCGGCTTGCGCTGGTCGGAAGCGAGCTTGGCCAGGAACTTGTTGTAGGACACCCCGGCGGACGCGGTGAGGCCGGTCTCGTCGCGTATGCGGGCGCGTATCTCGGCGGCGATGGCGGTGGCGGAGCCCAGGTCGCGCAGCGGCCGGGTCACGTCGAGATAGGCCTCGTCCAGCGACAAGGGCTGGATCAGCTCGGTGTAGGTTTCGAACACCTGCCGGATCTGCCGCGACACCGCGCGGTAGGTGTCGAAGCGCGGCGGCACGAACACCAGCTCCGGGCACAGCCGGCGCGCGGTGACGGACGGCATCGCCGAGCGCACGCCGTATCGCCTGGCCTCGTAGCTCGCCGCCGCCACCACGCCGCGGGCGCGCGAGCCGCCCACCGCCACCGGCCGGCCGCGCAGCGCCGGGTCGTCGCGCTGCTCCACCGAGGCGTAGAACGCGTCCATGTCGACGTGGATGATGCGCCTGTGAACAGCGTTCACGGCGGACGCGATCGTGTCGTTTCCGCCGGGGGCGGTGCTAGAGCCAGCCACGGTCGCGGAACCGGTCCAGCGCGACGCCGGGCGGCGCATACCAGCCGCCGTCGCGGTAGCGCGCCCCGAGCTTCTGCGCCGCCTCCTTGTTGCCGAACGGGATGCGCAGCTTGGTGTCGCCGGTCGCGGCGGCAGCGGGGGCGGCACGCGCGCCGGCCCTCGGCTGCGCGCGCGCCTTGGATGCCGGCTTCGCTCCTGGCTCCGCCTTCGGCTTGGGCCGAGCCGTTGTTCGCGGAGCCCGGCTTCGGGCGGCGGGCTTGGCCGGTGCCGGCGGGGGCAGAGGGCGCGCGCCGGGAAGGCCGGCGGCGCCGTGTGTGGCGAGCCGGCCGATGATGCGCTCGGCCTGCGTGCACACCGCGTCGATCGCGCCCATCATCGGCTCGCCCACCAGCACGCCGTCCAGCAGCCGTTCCAGCTGCGCGGTGACGCCGGGATCGACCAGCGCCGGGTCGGCGGCGCGAAGCACCTCGTGCAGTGCCAGGCCGCGCTCGGTCGGCACGATCGCCTTGTTGTCCAACGCCAGCAGGTCCTGCGCCTTGAGGCCGCGTATGATCTCGGCGCGGGTGGCCGGGGTGCCGATGCCCTTGGCCTGCTTCAGCCTGGCCTGAAGCGCCTCGTCTGGCACGAAGCGCCACGCGTTCTGCATCGCGTCGATCAGCGTGCCCTCGTTGTAGCGCGGCGGCGGGCGCGTTTCCTTGGGCTCGACCGCAGGCTCGGACAGCATGGCGGTTTCGCCGTCGCGCAGGGCAGGCAGCAGCTGCGCGTCCTCGCCGGTTTCCTCCGCCGGCTGCCAGTCGGGGAACGCGGCGCGCCAGCCGAGCACGACCGGCTGGCGGCCCACCGCACGAAAGGCGTGGCCGGCCACGTCGCGCAACGCCGTGGTCTGGCGATAACGGAAGTCGGGCATCATCGCCGCCAGGTAGGCGCGGGCGATCACGTCGAACAGCCGCCGCTCGTCCGCGTCGAGCCGCGGCCACACCGCGCGCAGGGTGTCCACCGTGTTGCGGTTCGGGATCACCGCGTGGTGGCTGGCGCCCGCCAGCCCCTTGTCGCTGAAGCAGCCGGACGCGCCGCGCCGGATCACAGGCGGGTCCGGCACCGGGATCGCGGCGAAGGTCTGCCCGGCGCGAAGCGCCGCCACCACGTGCGGCACGTCGGCGATCAGGGCTTCCGGCAGGCAGCGGGTTTCGGCGCGGGGGTAGGTGATGACCTTCTTGCCCGACCCGTCATACAGCTCCTGCGCCACCTCCAGCGTGCGGGCCGCCGACCAGCCGAAGCGCGACGCGCACAGCTTCTGCAGCGAGGGCAGGTCGTGCAGCCGGGGCGGCGCCTGGCGCTTCTCCTCCACGCTCACCGCCAGGGGTCCGGCGTGGCCGTCCGCCAGACCGGCGACGGCCTCGGCGTCGGCGCGGTCGAGGATGCGCTGCTTCGGGGCGTGGCGCATCCGGAACCGGCCGGCGCCGGCGGTGGCGGTGGCCACCACCTCGAAGTAGCGTTGCGGCACGAAGTCGCGGATCTCGAGCTCGCGCCGGCACACGATCGCCAGCGTCGGCGTCTTCACCCGGCCGACGCCGATCACGCTTCGGCTGCCGCGGGCGAGGGTCACGGTGGCGGTGCGTGTCAGCGACAGGTTGTAGATCTGGTCCGCCTGCCGCCGGGCGACCGCCGCCTGGTACAGCGGCAGGTAGTCGCGGTTCGGGCGTGCGCCCGCGAACGCGTCGCGTATGGTCTGCGGGTCCTGGGCGGTGAACATCACCCGGCGCACCTCGCCGTTGTAGCGGTAATGCTCCAGGATCTCCTGGCCGATCAGCTGTCCTTCGCGGTCGCAGTCGGTGGCGAGCCAGACGCAGCGCGCGGTGCGCAGCGCGTCCCGGATCGCCTTGAGCTTGGACGCCTTGTTGCCGCCGCTGGCGGGCCTGGTGCCGTAAAGCCCGGATGGCCGCAGCAGCACCGCGCTCCAGCGCGACCAGGACGGCTCCACCTGTTCCGGCTCCAGCAGGTCGAACAGGTGGCCTTCCGCCGGCAGGATCGCGCCGTAGCGGCTGCCGACTGCGGCGCGGACGTCCTTCGCCTGGCTGGTCTTCTCGGTGATGACGATCTGCTGCGTCATCCGTTCACTATAGGTTCCGGCGGCGCCGGACGCCAGATCGTGGGCTCCAAGTCGTCAGGCGGCGCGGCCCGCGGCCGCGGCCTGGGCATACAGCGCGTCGACCTCCGCGGCGTGGCGCTGCAGCAGGAGGCGGCGGCGCAGCTTCATCGTCGCCGTCAGCAGGCCGTTCTCGACCGTGGCGGCGGGCACCACGCACCAGCGCCGGATCTGCTCCGGCCTGGCCAGCCGGGCGTTCACCCGCCTGATCGCTCCTGCCGGGTCGGCGCCCTCCGCAGGCACCAGCAGGGCCACCACGTGATGCCGGCCCTCGCCCGCGACCACGGCCTGGGCGATGTCGTCCTCGCCCATCAGCAGGGTTTCCAGCTTGGCCGGGCTGACCATCTCGCCGCTCACCAGCTTGATGAAGTCGCGCAGCCGGTCCTGGATCACGATGCGCCCGTTCTCGATCCGCGCCACGTCGCCGGTGTGCAGCCAGGGGCCGTCCTTCGCGCCCGCATCGTCGTCGTGGCGGATCGCCGGCACCGGTCCGGCATCGTTCCAGTAGCCGTCCATCACCAGGGCGCCGCGCACCAGCAGCTCGCCGCTGTTCGCGATCCGTGCGTCCACCCCCGGCAGCGGCCGGCCGACGCTGCGCCGGTCGTTGTCCCAGGGCAGGTTGACGCTGACCACCGGGCCGGCCTCGGTCTGGCCGTAGCCCTGCAGCAGCGGCACGCCCAGGGCCAGGAAGAAGCCGGACAGCTCCGGGTCGAGCCGGGCGCCGCCGGACACGATCGCCTGCAGCCGGCGGCCGAAGCGCTGCCGCACCAGCCGGCGTACCAGCCGGTCGAGCAGCGCGTCCTCGACCCGCTGCAACGGCGTCAGGGGCGGCCCGTCGAGCCGGCGCAGGCCGAGCCGGAGGGTGCGGGCGAACAGGATGCGCTTGAACGCCGGCTGGCGTGCGACTTCCGCCACGATCCGGCCGCGCAGCACCTCGAACAGGCGCGGCACGGCGGTGACCAGCGCCGGCTCGATCTCCCGGAACTCGGCCGCCAGCCGCTCGGCGCCGCGGCTGTACACCACCTCCATGCCGAGCGAGGGCAGAAGGTAGTTGCCGATGGTGTGCTCGTAGGAATGCGACAACGGCAGGAACGACAGGTAGCGCTCGCCGTCCAGGTGCAGCGGCGCCACCGCCTGCGCCACCGCCTGCTGGTTGGCCAGCAGGGAGCGGTGCGGCAGCATCACCCCCTTGGGCGGCCCGCCGGTGCCGGAGGTGTAGATCAGGCAGGCGAGGTCGCCGGTGCGGATCGCGGCGACGTCGGCGGCGAGCCGGGCGGGATCGCCGGGCTGGTCCAGCAGCGCCTGCCAGGACAGCGACCCGTCTGCCGGCTCCATCGACACGAGCAGGTCGAGCGGCGCCGGGCCGGCCGCCTCGCGCACCCGCGCCGCCAGGGCGGCGGTGGACACGATCGCGGCCCGGGCGCCGCTGTCGCGCAGGATGTGGGCGTCGTCGCGCACCGTGTTGGTGACATAGGTCGGCACCACCACGGCGCCGAGCGACAGCAGCGCCGTTTCCGCGATCGGGAACTCCGGCCGGTTCTCGCTGACCAGAAGCACCCGGTCGCCGGCGGCGATGCCTTGCGCCCGCAGGCCGGCCGCCGCGGCGGCGACCGCGCGGGCGAACTCGCGCCAGCTGGTCTGCTGCCAGCCGTTCGCGGCCCAGTGACGCAGCATCGGCCGGTCGCCCCGACGGCTGGCGAGGTCGAGCAGCATCCCGGGCAGGCTGTTCCAATGGTCGGTCAAGCTGCGCGCCCCCCTTCTCGCGCCAGGTTTGGGCGCCGTAAACGGTTCCCGAATTAGAAGGAAACCGATCCCGCGTCAGCGCGGAATCGACCTGTTCCCGAATGAGGTCGCGTTGTCGGCCGGAGCGCTTCGGCAGCGACGCGACCCAAGACCAGAAATTGGCACGCATCAAATCAGGTGACACCGCCTTCTAAAGAAGAAGGCACGGAGCGACGGACGAAGCCCAAGTATTGAGATTGCGGGGCTTCCGCAACTTCTTGTTGCGGTGGCGTAACTTCATGCTAAACAGCCACCCGATCACGAAACGTTGAAGGCCCGGAACGGTCCGTCATCCCGTCCGCAAGCCGCAGCACCGGGAACTAGGCATGGCAACTCTGTTAACTCCTGCCGGCTCCGCACGGGCCGGAAGCTCCAACCTGTCCGACGACGCGGTCGCGAACCAGGTGGTGTTCATCGACTCCACGGTTGACGACTACAACACGCTGCTGGACGGCCTGGCGCCTGGAACCGAGGTCTACCTGCTCGACCCGCAGGAAGACGGGCTGGACCAGATTGCCGCAGCGCTCGCCGGCCAGACCGGGATCGCCGACATCTCGATCATCGCCCATGGCGGCGACGGCGCGATCGAGCTTGGCAACACGATCGTCAACTCGGACACCGTGACGCAGTCGCAAGCGGCCTTGGCCACGATCGGCGCGTCGCTGGCGCCTGGCGGCAACATCCTGCTCTACAGCTGCGACACCGGCGCCGGTGCCACCGGCCAGGCGCTGGTCGACCAGATCGCGTCCGCCACGGGCGCCAACGTCGCGGCGGCGTCGCATCTCGTGGGCGACGTGGCGGCGGGCGACACCTGGAACCTCGACGTCACCAGCACCGGATCCGCCATCGCGGCACCGCAGGTGCTGAGTGCTGCGGCCGAGAACGCCTACGCGCAGCCGCTGATGGTCAACGGGCCACCGACCGGCCTGCCGATCAGCATCACCAGCTTCACCGGCAACACCAGCTTCGTGGAAAGCGGCAACGCCACCATCAACAGCAGCGGCTACCTGCAGTTGACCAGCGCGTCGACCAACCAGGCCGGCATCGCCGTCTACAACCAGGCGTTCTCGTCCAGCGCCGGCATCTCGGTGCAGTTCACCTATTATTCCGGCGGCGGCACGGGCGCGGACGGCCTGTCCTTCTTCCTGCTGAACGCCGACGCGATCACCGCTGCCGGCGGCAGCGCGTCCACCGTGACGGCCGGCGGCTATGGCGGCGGCCTCGGCTATTCCGACGACGGGCAGGCCGGCATCACCGACGGCTTCCTCGGCCTCGGCTTCGACACCTTCGGCAACTTCTCGGCAGTCGACCGTGGCGACCAGACCGGGACCGGGCAGCTCGCCAACGACGTCGGCGTGCGCGGCTCGGGCAGCGGCACCACCGGCTATGCCCTGCTGAGCACCAACGCGTTCGCGGCCGGCATCGACGGCACGCGCACGGTCAAGATCAACCTGCTCAAGATCGACAGCACGCATGAAAGCCTGTCGGTGTTCGTCAGCACCAACGGCGGCAGCACCTTCACGGAGGTGATCACCAACCTGTCGGTCGCGCAAACCCTGCCGAACAACTTCTATCTCGGCTTCGCCGCCAGCACCGGCGGCTCCACCGACACGCACGAGATCGAGAACCTGTCGGTGACCCTGCCGATCAACCTGACGGTTTCGGCCCCGACCATCACCTATCCGAACACCACCGACGCCAGCAACTACCGGCTGCTGCCGGGCGACAAGTTCACCTACACCTACACGATCACCGATGGCGGCCCGAACGGATCGTCGCAGATCACGCTGCTGGACAACGCGTCTGCGGTCGAGACCGGGGTGACCTGGTCGGTCAAGGACGACCTCGAAACCCAGACCGGCACCGGCAACATCAACCTCAGCAACATCAACCTGGCTTCCGGCGACAGCGCCACGGTGACGGTCAGCGGCACCATCAGCTCCAGCGCCTCCACCGGCAATGCCAGCCACAGCATCACCTCGACTCCCGGCACGGCGTTCTCGTTCCAGACGCCGTCCACTGGCGTCGTCGAGATGGCGATCGGCTCGCCCAACCCGCAGCTCACCGGCACCACCGCCACCGCTTCCACCAGCGGCACCACCGCGGTGGCGCCGTTCTCGGCGGCGCAGGTGGCGGACGCGCATTCCAGCCCGACCCTGACCGCCACCATCACCCTGAGCAACAGCTCGGGCACGGTGACGGACGCCAACGGCAAGCTCAGCGGCACCGGGCTCACCGAAACCAGCACCGCCGGCGTCTACACCCTGACCGCCAGCACCGTCGCCGCCTTCAACGCCGACCTCGACGCGGTGATGTTCACGCCCACCAGCGCCACCAAGTCGGTCAGCACCACGCTGAACCTCAGCGTGTCCGACGGGGTGTCCGGCACCACGGCCGCCACCGCGAGCACCGTGCTCACCGCCACCTGCTTCCTGGCCGGCACGCGCATCCTCGCCGAGCACGGCGAGGTCGCGGTCGAAACGCTGTTCGCCCGTCACGCGGCCGGCCTCCGGGACCGCGTCGCGGTGCTGGAAGCGGGCGAAACCGTGTTCCGGCCCATCACCTGGGTCGGCGGCCGCCATCTCGACGCGGCAACGGTTTCGTCCACCGGGCAGTATCCGGTGCGCATCACCGCCGGCGCGTTCGCGGACGCCGTGCCGCATCGCGACCTGCTGGTCACCGCCGAGCACTGCATCTTTGTCGAGGGTCGCCTGGTCCCGGCGCGCATGCTGGTCAACAACCGCAGCATCGTCGAGGACCGCAGCGTCGGCAGCTACAGCTACTACCACGTCGAGCTGGAGCGGCACGGCGTGCTGATCTCCGAAGGCCTGACCACGGAAAGCTACCTCGACACCGGCAACCGCGGCAGCTTCAGCAACAGCGGCATCGTGTCGCTGGTGCCGGACCTGTCGGCGGGAATGCGGGACGGCTGGCAGCGCCAGGCCTGCGCGCCGCTCGCCACGGACCGGGACGAGGTGGAGCCGATCTGGCAGCGGCTCGACCGCCGTGCCGACCTGCTCGGGTGTCCGGCGCGTCCGGAGCCGGCGCCGGCGCAGCACGATCCGGCCCTGTGCGTGCGGCTCGACGACGGCAGCGCGGTGCAGGCGCGCTGGCTCGACGGGTCGCGACACTTCTTTGCCGTGCCGCAGGGACGTCGTGCGGTCGGGCTCCAGTCCCGCTCCGCCGTTCCGGCACGCTCGATCGGCGCCTTTGTCGATGATCGCCGCCGGCTCGGCGTGCAGGTCGAGCGCCTGGTGCTGTGGCAGGGGCTGGACGACCATGCGCTCGACGCCGCGTCGCTCGGCGGCGCCGGTTGGCACGGGCTCGAACAGGACCGGCGCTGGACCGACGGCGACGCGGCGCTGACGCTTCCGGCCGCCGGAAACGCCGACTGCTTCCTGGAGGTGGTCGTGAGCGGGACCCTGGCCTATCCCGCGGATCCGGATGCCCCGGCAGCAGCGGACGCGTTGCGGCTCGCAGCCTGACGCGGCGCCATCCGACGTGACCATCCGGCCCGGCGGCCTGCATGATCAGGCCGCCGGGCCGGCCGTGGTCGCGGTGCAGGCGCCGGCTGGCGGCGCGACGTTCAAGCGTCGCGCCGGACCGCGGCGCCCGATCACGGTCGTGCCGCCGGATGCAGGCCTATCCGACCTGTGCTGCCGGAGCGGCGCGATCAGGAGCCCGGCCCGTCCGGTCCGTCCGCTCCAGCCCGGGACGTGAACGGCGCCAGCCTGAACCGGTCCGGGCGGCGCGGATCGATGAGAAGCCGAACAACATCCCCGACCGCCGGCTGGGCGTCGGCGTCGATCGTTTCGCGCAGTTCCAGCCGCCGGGGCGGTGTGCCGGAGATCACGTCGAGCACCAGCTCGACCTCCACGACGTCATCCATCGTCGGGATCAGCAGCCCGTAAGCCTGGGCCGCCACGACGCGGCCCATTGCCGGCGTGCCGGTGCGGAGCAGGCGCCGACGGATCAACGCCCGACGCACGATCCCCAGGCAGCCCCACGCGGCGACCGGCACGGCCACGGCCAGGAGAACAGCGGACACTGCGAACGACGCGTAGCCCAGGAGGTCGAGCAGCCGGGGAGCCCAACGCCCGAGGCCCAGCACCACGGCCACGATCGGCAGCGCCAGGCGCAGGGTGGGGCGTCGCGCGATCCACCGCGCTGCGCGCACGGGCCGAAGGGCTCGAGAACGGCGCATGAGCGTCATGGTCGGGATCCGTGCCGCGAGGTTTGATCATCAGCACCAACCCTGAGCCAGGGGAAGGCTGCCCGGTCGTCCTTTCGGTGCGCGCAGCATCCCCGCCTCGACGGCGTTGCCGCAACCGGACGATGGAACGGAGTGTTTCAACCGCGAGCGGAGGGTGGATGCGTTCCACACGACACTTCACGGTGATCCTTTATGTGCTACGTCATCGTGTCGTGGTTTGACCTGTGCAGGCGGACGTGATGATGGATGGCGAGAACGGGCACGGCAGGCGATGCACGGACGGCGTGGGTGACGCGAGATGACGAAGCGCATCATCCTCAACGCGTTCGACATGACCTGCGTGTCGCATCAGGCGGCAGGCACCTGGCGTCATCCCGAAAGCCGCGCCTGGGACTACAACACGCTGGACTACTGGACCGGCATGGCGCGCGAGCTCGAACGCGGGTTCTTCGACTGCCTGTTCATCGCCGACGTGGTGGGCGTCTACGACGTCTACCGCGGTTCCGCCGAGGCGGCCCTGGTCGATGCGGCGCAGGTTCCGGTCAACGACCCGTTCGGCGCGATCTCGGCCATGGCCGCGGTGACCACCGACGTGTGCTTCGGCGTCACCGCCGCGGTCACCTTCGAGCAGCCCTACATCCTCGCCAGGAGGCTGTCGACGCTCGACCACCTGACACGCGGCCGCATCGCCTGGAACGTGGTGTCGTCCTACCTGAACAGCGCCGCGCTCAACATCGGGCTGGAGCGGCAGATGGCGCATGACGAGCGCTACGACATGGCGGACGAGTACATGGACGTCGTCTACAAGCTTTGGGAAGCGTCGTGGGAGGACGGCGCGGTCCGCCGCGACAAGGCGGCCGGCGTCTTCACCGACGCGAGCAAGGTGCACCCGATCCGGCACGAGGGGCGTTACTTCAAGGTTCCCGGCTTCCACCTGTGCGAACCGTCGCCGCAGCGGACCCCGGTCATCTTCCAGGCCGGCGCGTCCGGCCGCGGTCGCCGCTTCGCGGCGCGGCATGCGGAAGGGATGTTCATCCTGGCGACAAGCGTGGCGCAGGCGCGCGCCATGACCGACGACATCCGGTCGCAGGCGGAGGAGCAAGGCCGTTCCCGGTCCTCGGTGAGGATCTTCGCGTTGCTGACCGTGATCACCGGCGACACCGATGCCGCCGCCGAACGGAAGTACAGGGAGTACCTGTCCTATGCCAGCGCGGACGGCATGCTCGCCCTTTACGGCGGCTGGACCGGCATCGACTTCGCGCAGCTCGACCCGGAGGAGCCGCTGCAGGCGCTTGCCAACGACAGCCTGCGCACCACCCTCGAATCGCTCGTGGGCGGCGAGCACGGCCGTGCCTGGACGGTGCGCGACGTCGTCCGGGAGCGCAGCATCGGCGGTCTCGGCCCGGTGCTGGTCGGCGGGCCGCAGACGGTCGCGGACGAGCTCGAGCGGTGGGTCGACGACGGTGGCCTGGACGGGTTCAACCTCGCCTACGCCGTCACGCCCGCATCGGTCACCGACTTCATAGATCACGTGGTTCCGGAGCTGCAAAGGCGCGGGCGCGCGCAGACCTGCTACCGGGCCGGAACGTTCAGGCAGAAGCTCATGGGGTCGCCGGACGGCCATCCCGAGGCCACCCATCCCGCCGCGTCCTTCCGTGGGGCGTATGCCGGAAAGGAAAGCATCGCCGACAGGACGATCCATTCGAACTTCTCCGGTCCGTCCGCCGAGCCGGTAACGGCGTAGTCGCTCCCGACGGCGGTCGCGCGGCGGATCATCGGGCAGAGCGGGAAGCGGCGGTGTCGGCCGGATCGATGCAGCGGCAGGCCTGAAGGGCGTGCATCAACGACCACATCGCCACGCGTTGGACCATTGTTGATCGGGTAGATCACCCAAGCGTTCGATCCTGCCCGCAATGCGGCGCGGCGAATGCTACGCTCAGGTGGGCCCGGGCAATCCATCAAGAACCGCTCGACGACAGCCAGGCTCGTGTCGTGCTATCCAGGCAGGACCAGGGGCACGCAGGCAGGCCCCGCTCCGGAACGTCGGCGGCGAGACCGCGACAACCGACGGCCGGACCGTCCGGAAGGAGCAAGACACCATGGCAGATCTGCCCACGCTGGAGATGTCGCGGCGCGACGTCCTCGTCGCGAGTGCGGCGACCGCGGCGCTCGCGTCCGTTCCAGCCGTCGCCAGGACGGAAGCTGCGCGCGCGCTTGACGATCCCGCGCTCCTGCCGGTCGGCCTGGACGTGAACGGCCAGCGGCGCGACCTGTCGCTCGATCCGCGCACCACGCTGCTCGACGCGCTGCGGGAGCATCTCCATCTCACCGGCACCAAGAAGGGCTGCGACCACGGCCAGTGCGGCGCCTGCACGGTGCTGGTCAACGGGGTGCGGATCAATTCCTGCCTGAGCCTGGCCGTCATGCACCAGGGCGACACGATCACCACCATAGAAGGCCTGGGCACGCCCGACCACCTGCACCCGATGCAGGCCGCCTTCATCAGGCATGACGGCTACCAGTGCGGCTACTGCACGCCCGGGCAGATCTGTTCCGCGGTTGCCGTGCTCGACGAGATCAGGCGCGGCATTCCCAGCCACGTTTCGGCCAGCCTGACAGAGCATCCGGAGGCGACCAACATGGAGATGCGCGAGCGCATGAGCGGCAACATCTGCCGTTGCGGCGCTTATTCCAACATCGCCGAGGCCATGGCCGAGGTTGCCGGGAGGACCGCGTGAAGGCCTTCACCTATGAGCGCGCCACCTCCGCGCAGGACGCGGCGGCGAAGGCGGCCACGATGCCGGGTGCCAGGTTCATCGCCGGCGGCACCAACCTGCTCGACCTCATGAAGCTGGAGATCGAGGCGCCCACCCACCTGATCGACGTGAACGGCCTCGGCTTCGACCGCATCGAGGATGCGCCGGAGGGCGGGCTCAGGATCGGCGCGCTGGTGCGCAACACCGATCTTGCCGCCGATGATCGCGTCCGGCGCAGCTACGGCGTGCTGAGCCGGGCCCTGCTCGCGGGCGCCAGCGGGCAGCTGCGCAACAAGGCGACCACTGCCGGCAACCTGCTGCAGCGCACGCGCTGCCCTTATTTCTACGACACCAACATGCCCTGCAACAAACGCAGGCCCGGCTCGGGCTGCGCCGCGATCGACGGCCGTTCGCGCCAGCTGGCCGTGATCGGCACCAGCGACGCCTGCATCGCCACGCATCCGTCCGACATGGCCGTTGCCATGCGCGTGCTGGATGCGACCGTGGAAACCATTGACGGGACCGGCCGGACGCGCGCCATCCCGATCGCCGGGTTCCACCGGCTTCCCGGCGACACGCCGCATGTGGAAACGGTTCTGGCGCCCGGGGAGCTGATCACCGCGGTGACGCTTCCCAGGCCGATCGGCGGCATCCAGCTGTACGAGAAGGTGCGCGACCGTGCCTCCTATGCGTTCGCGATCGTCTCGGTGGCGGCGGTGATCCAGAAGAACGGCACCGGCCGGGTGGCGCTCGGCGGCGTCGCGCACACGCCGTGGCGCGTCGAGGCGGCGGAAGCGGCGATGCCGGACGGCGCCCATGCGGTGTCGGTCCGCCTGCTCGCCGGCGCCAGACCGACCCGGGAGAACGCGTTCAAGCTGCCGCTCGTCGAACGGACGATGGCGGCCGTCTTGTCGGAGGCGCGCGCGGCATGAAGTTCGACGCACCCGCCGGGACCAACCCGATCGACCGCATGACCGTGGTGGGCAAGGCACACGACCGGATCGACGGTCCGCACAAGACCACGGGCACCGCGCCCTACGCGTATGAGCATCACGAGGAGATCGCGAACCCGGCGTATGGCTTCATCCTGGGCGCCGCAGTGGCCAAGGGCCGGATCCGCTCGATGGACCTGCGCCGGGCGAGGGCGGCGCCCGGCGTGCTGGCCATCGTGACGGCGCGGGAGGCGGGGACGCTCGGCAAGGGCAAGTTCAACACGGTCAAGCTGCTGGGCGGGCCGAACGTCGACCATTACCACCAGGCGGTCGCCGTGGTGGTGGCCGAAACCTTTGAGCAGGCGCGCGCCGCCACCGTTCTGATCGAGGTCGAGTACGAGCCGATGGCGGGACGCTTCGACCTTGCCGAGGCGCTCCGAACCGCACCGCTGATGGGCGGCACCAGCGACGAGGGCAGCAGCGCCCCGGCCGAGGACAGGGTCGGCCATTTCGAGCAGGCCTTTGCCGCTGCCCCGATCACGCTCGACCAGCGCTACAGCACCCCCGACCAGAGCCACGCGATGATGGAGCCGTTCGCGACCATCGCGGCCTGGCACGGCGACGGGCTGATCGTGTGGACGTCGAACCAGATGATCGACTGGGGACGCGGCGACCTTGCCACCACGCTCGGCATGCCGAAGGAGAAGATCCGCTTCCTGTCGCCGTTCGTCGGCGGCGGCTTCGGCGGCAAGCTGTTTCTCCGCGCGGATGCGGTCCTGGCAGCGCTCGGCGCCAAGGCCGCCAGGCGGCCGGTCAAGCTGGCGCTGACGCGGCCGCTGATGATGAACAACACGACGCACCGGCCGGCCACGATGCAGCGCATCCGGCTCGGCGCCACGCGGGACGGCACCCTCACCGCCATCGCGCACGAAAGCGGCTCCGGGGACCAGCCGGACGGCGGGCCCGAAACCGCGACCAGCCCGACCAAGCTGCTCTACGCCGGCGCCAACCGGCTGACCTCCCTGCGGCTCGCCGTGCTCGACCTGCCTGAAGGCAACGCCATGCGGGCGCCGGGCGAGGCACCAGGCCTGATGGCGCTGGAGATCGCCATGGACGAGATGGCGGAAAAGCTCGGCATGGACCCGGTGGAGTTCCGGATCAGGAACGACACCCAGAGCGACCCGGAGAAGCCGGGACGATTGTTCTCCCAGCGCAACCTGGTCGGCTGCCTGCGCGAGGGCGCCGAACGCTTTGGCTGGGCGCGTCGCCAGGCCGTCCCGGGGCGTGTCCGAGACGGGCGCTGGCTGGTCGGCATGGGCATGGCGGTGGCGTTCCGCAACAACATGAACCTGCCCTCCGGCGCGCGGGTGCGGCTGGAGCGCAGCGGCGACGTGGTGGTCGAGACCGACATGACCGACATCGGCACCGGCTCCTACACCATTATCGCCCAGACCGCGGCGGAGATGATGGGCGTGCCGATGGACAAGGTCGAGGTGAGGCTGGGGGATTCAAGCTTCCCGGTGTCGTCCGGATCGGGTGGCCAGTTCGGCGCCAACAGCTCGACCTCGGGCGTCTACGCCGCCTGCGTGAAGCTGCGCGAGATGGTGGCGCGGCGGCTCGGCCACGATCCGGACGACGCGGTGTTCGAGAACGGCGCCGTCCGCAGCGGCAACCTGTCCACCCCGCTGGTCCAGGCGGTCCAGAACGGCGATCTGGTGGCCGAGGACACGATCGAATGGGGCGGGCTCGCGGACACCTACCAGCAGTCGACCTTCGGCGGGCACTTCGTCGAGGTCGGCGTCGACCGCTTCACCGGCGTGATCCGCGTCCGGCGGATGCTGGCGGTGTGTGCGGCCGGGCGTATCCTCAATCCCAAGTCCGCCCGCAGCCAGGTGATCGGGGCGATGACCATGGGCGTGGGCGGCGCGCTGCTGGAGGAACTGTCGGTCGACACCCGTCGCGGCTTGTTCGTCAACCACGACCTTGCCGGCTACGAGGTGCCGGTGCATGCCGACATCCCGCACCAGGAGGTGGTCTTCCTCGAGGAGGCCGACGACAAGGTGTCGCCGATGAAGGCGAAAGGGGTGGGCGAGCTGGGCCTTTGCGGCGTCGGCGCGGCGGTTGCCAACGCGGTCTACAACGCGACCGGCGCGCGGGTGCGCGACTACCCGATCACGCTCGACAAGCATCTCGATCGGCTGCCGGTTGTCGCCTGATGACGCCGAACCATCCTGGTTGTCGATGCCGTTGAGCGAGCGTCGTTGATCGAGACGGCGAAGCTCGACGGCATAGAGCCCTGTGCCTGGCTGCGCGACACCTCATCCGCAAGGTCGAGGGGCACCAGAACCAGGACATCGTGAGGTTGATGCCTCGGGCGGCGTCGACCAAGGCCGGATGTCGGCGCCATTAGCACATCGCTAAGCTTGCTGGTGCTACTTGTGGCTCAAGCAGGTCGGATCCTTGAAAGCCGAACGATGTCAAGCACGAACGCCCTCGACTCGAAAAGCCTCGACAGCGTGTCGCTCAGTTTCTCGCGAACCAAGAGCAACACCATAGTTGGGGGTAACGACGCGACTTTCTCCCTGTCAAAGAGCTCTTCCGTCACCGTGACGATGGCAGACAATGTAGATCTGTCGGACACGGGCAAGGCAATCCTCGCAGCTCAGACCTTGCTCAGCGATCTTGCATCCGGAAAAGTGCCTGACTCCAGTCAGGATCAAACCGAAACCTATAACGTCCTGGGAGTGAAGACGAACCAGTCGACAACGATCTCCGGGCCCCACAGCTCCGACGTGGCGACGTCTGCAACGACCGAATACAGCGTCACCGACGGAACCTCGTCATTCACTGTCAGCTTGACCGACAGCACCGAGGTGGAATCCAGTTCGCGGCTTCTGCTCCTGGGCATGAACTCCAACTCGGATGACACCGTCACGGTATCAACGGGCAACGAGTCGATGATAGCTGCCACGTCAACCGCGGCGGCAGTTAAGACAGGCGACGCAACAGGGAAATCAGGCGATCCGGCAACTGCTGCGCTGGCGCTCCTGAAGCAGAACAGCCAGGCGGCGGATGACCGGTCGAACGCCGGAAACCCCGACAAGATGGACTTCTTGAACCTCGCCGTTCTTGACTCGGATGCCGGCTAGAAGCTCGACATCTTGTAGGCGGCTTCGGTCCCGGCGCCAGGTACTCGTCTGATGCAGCCGCCGGGCCGCGACGGTCGAAACGGGATCGGGGAGATCCTTGCGGGCTGACGGCACTCAACACGTCGTCAACCATGCTTGCCCGTGTAACGGCCTCGGCGACCTTGACTGCCTGGCCACCGCCAGCAGGCTTGTTGTCGACCTTCGGTGCTGGCCGCGGAACGTTTGAA
>CAXTMS010000037.1:0-21256 GCA_964245345.1 uncultured Acetobacteraceae bacterium
CGGATTTCAGTGCCGCCTCCACCACCACGCAGCCCAGCGACAGCCCGACGATGATGCGGTTGCGCCGGGGGAAGTGCCGCGACTGCGGCGCGGTGCCGAGCGGCGCCTCCGCCACCACGCAGCCCTGGGCTGCGATGCGCTCCTGCAGCGCGGCGTGTTCCGGCGGGTAGGGCTTGTCGAGCCCGCCCGCGATCGCCGCCACCGTCGGACCCACATGCAGCGCGCCGGCATGCGCCGCGCCGTCGATGCCGCGCGCCAGGCCCGACACCACCACCAGCCCGCCGCCGCCGAGCTCGGCCGCCAGCGCCTCGGCGATCCTGAGCCCGGCCGCGGACGCGTTGCGCGCGCCGACGATCGCGACCGAGCGCCGGCGCAGGATGGCGGCATCCCCCAGCACCGCCAGCACCGGCGGCGCGTCGGCGAGCTGGGCCAGCAGCGGCGGGTACTCCGGCTCGCCCAGCAGCAGGAACCGGCCGCCGAGGCGGTCGAGCGCCTCGATCTCCGCTTCCGCCACGCCCTGGCTGGGGATGGGAGGCGGCACCTCGCGGCCGCCGGAACGGGCCAGGCCGGGCAGGGCATCGAGAACCGCTTCCGCGTCGCCGCCGAAGCGCTGCATCAGCCGGCGGAACCCGATCGGCCCGACGCCTTCGGTGCGGATCAGCCGCAGCACCGGCCCGAGCGGCATCCGGCTCATGCCGGGCGCCCGCCGATCCGCGGCTCGGTGCCGGACCACAGCCGGGCGATGTTGGCGTGGTGGCGCCCCCACACGATCAGCGTGATCGCCAGCCCGGCCCAGGGCACCGGCGCGCCCACCGCCCAGCCGTCCAGCGCCAGCAGCAGCGGGGCCGGCAGCGCGAACGCGGCCAGGGCGCCGGCCGAGGAGATCCGGCTCAGCCGCGCCACCAGCAGCCAGACCAGGCAGCAGATCACGCCCGCCAGCCAATCCAGCGCCAGCACCGCGCCCAGCCCGGTCGCGACCCCCTTGCCGCCGCGGAACCGCAGCCAGACCGGAAAGCAGTGCCCGAGCACGACGCACACGGCGGCCACCGAAGCCGCTTCCGGCGCCAGCAGGAACAAGGCGAGCCTGCACAGCAGCACCGCCGCCACGCCCTTGAGCCCGTCCAGAAGCAGGGTGGCGGCGGCGAGCCCCCGCCTGCCGGTGCGCAGGACGTTGGTGGCGCCGATGTTGCCCGAGCCGATCCGGCGTATGTCGCCGGCCCCGCCCAGCCGGGTCAGGATCAGCCCGAACGGGATGCTGCCGAGCAGGTAGGACAACAGCGCCGCTCCCGCCAGCAGCACGATCCCGTCGCCCGACGCCCCGCCGCTCATCCCCACACCCGCCGCCCGTTCTTCCAGGTGCCGAGCACGCGCCCTTCCAGCGCCCGTCCGTCGAACGGGGTGTTCTGCGCATGGCCCGGCAGCTGTCCCGCCACCACCTTCCAGGCGCGCTCGGGATCGAACAGGCACAGGTCCGCCGGCGCTCCCGGAGCCAGCCGCCCGGCGGCGCTGCCGAGCAGCCGGGCCGGGGCGGCGGTCAGCAGCTCCAGCGCCCGGAGCAGGCTCATGCTGCCGTCGTGCACCCGCGCCAGGGTCACGCCGAGCAGGGTGGCGAGCCCGACGCCGCCGGCGCGCGCCTGCGCGAACGGCAGCCGCTTGTCGTCCGGGTCGCACGGCGCGTGGTCGGAGCCCACCGCGTCGATCGTGCCGTCCGCGAGCCCGGCCGCGATCGCCACCCGGTCCGCTTCGGGCCGCAGCGGCGGCGACAGCTTGGCATAGGAGCGGAAGTCGCCGATCGCGGTCTCGTTCAGGTCGAAATAGGGCGGTGCCGTGTCGCAGGTGACGCGTAGGCCGTCCGCCTTGGCGCGTGCCACCAGCGCCACGGTTTCCGCCGTGGACACGTGCGCCAGGTGCAGCGCGCCGCCGGTGAGCTGCGCCAGCCGGAGGTCGCGCGCCACCAGGATCGCTTCCGCCGCCGCCGGGATGCCGGGCAGGCCGAGCCGGGTGGCGAGCTCGCCCTCGGTGGCGACGCCGCCACGCGCCAGCGCCGGGTCCTCGGGATGCTGCACCACCATCGCCCCGAAGCCGCGCGCATAGGACAGCACCAGGCGCATCAGCCGGGCGTCGGCGATCGCGCGGGTGCCGTCGGTGAACGCCACCGCGCCCGCCTCGCGCAGCAGCCCGAGCTCCGCCATCTCCTCGCCGCGGCAGCCGCGGGTAACCGCGCCATAGGGCAGGATGGACAGCGACCCGGTTTCCTCGCCACGTGCGCGCAGCAGCCTGACCAGCGCCGGGTCGTCGATCGCGGGCCTGTTGTTCGGCAGCGCCGCCACGGTGGTGACCCCGCCCGCCGCCGCCGCTTCCGCCGCCTCGGCGATGGTTTCCCGGTACTCGTGCCCGGGCTCGCCCAGCGCCACACGCATGTCGACGAGCCCGGGGCACAGCACCGCGCCCCCGCCGTCGATCACGGTGGCGCCTTCCGGCACGCCCTCGGCCGGGCCGTCGATGGCGACGACCAGCGCTTCCTGCACCAGCAGCCGGCCCGGCCGGTCCAGCCCGCTCGCCGGATCGATCAGCCGCACCCGGTCGAACAGCAGCGGCGCGCTCATGCCATGTTCGCGCGCGACAGCCGGTCCAGCACCGCCATCCGCACCGCGACCCCCATCTCCACCTGTTCCTGGATCACGCTCTGCTCCGGATGGTCGGCCACCTGGCTGTCGATCTCGACGCCGCGGTTCATCGGCCCTGGATGCATCACCAGCGCGCCGGGCTTGGCGCGCGCCAGCCGCGCCGTGTCGAGGCCGAAGAAGCGGAAGTACTCCCGCTCGCTCGGCACCAGCCCGCCGCTCATGCGCTCGCGCTGCAGCCTGAGCATCATCACCACGTCGGCGCCGTCCAGCGCCCGGTCCATGTCGTGGTGCACGCTCACGCCCAGCCGCTCGACCTCGGCCGGCATCAGCGTCGGCGGCCCCACCACGCGCACCTGGCTGCCCATCGCGGTCAGCAGGTGGATGTTGGAGCGTGCCACCCGGGAATGCGCCACGTCGCCGCAGATCGCCACCGTCAGCCCTTCCAGCCGGCCGCATCGCCGCCGGATGGTCAGCGCGTCCAGCAGCGCCTGGGTGGGATGCTCGTGGGTGCCGTCGCCGGCGTTGATCACCGACGCGTCCACCTTCTGCGCCAGCAGGGCAGGAGCCCCGGACTGGGCGTGGCGCACCACCAGCAGGTCGGTGCGCATCGCGTTCAGGGTGGCGGCGGTGTCGAGCAGGGTTTCCCCCTTGTTCACCGAGGAGGTCGACACCGACATGTTGATCACGTCGGCGCCGAGCCGCTTGCCGGCCAGCTCGAACGAGGTGCGGGTGCGGGTGCTGTCCTCGAAGAACAGGTTGATCAGGGTGCGCCCGCGCAGCAGGTCGCGCTGCGTCTTGCGCGACCGGTTCAGCAGCACGTAGCTTTCCGCCAGGTCCAGGAACGGCTCGATCCGGGTCGGGTGCATGCCCTGCAGCCCGAGCAGGTGCCGCCCGCCGCCATCGGCGAAGTAGCCGCCGCCCCGCGTGCGCGGCTCTGCCGGCGCTTCGCCGCTTCTAGCCACCGAGCACCGCCCCGATCCGCGCCAGGGTCTCGTCGCGGCCCAGCACCGCCACGGTGACGTCGATCCCCGGGCTGGTGGTGCTGCCGGTCACCGCCGCGCGAAGCGGCTGCGCCACCTGGCCCAGCTTGCGGCCTTCGCGCTCGGCGAGGCGGCGAAGTGCCGTGTCGACCTCCGCGGCCTCGAACGGCTCGATCGGCGCCAGCTCGGCGGCCACGCCGCGCAGCAACGCGCGCGCGTCCGGCGTCAGCAGGGAGCTCGCCTTGGCGTCGAACGGCAGCGGCACCGACCGGGCCAGGAACGCGGCCGCGTCGGCCAGCTCCACCAGGGTGCGCGCGCGCTCCTTCAGCCCCGGCATCAGCGCGCGGATCCGCGTCGCCGCCACCGCGTCCAGCAGGAGCCCGTCGCGCCCGGCCAGCCGCGCCAGCACGTCCGCCGTCAGCCGGTCGTCGTCGGCCTGACGCAGCCAGATTCCGTTCAGGTGCGCGAGCTTGGTGTAGTCCATGCGCGACGGCGAGCGGCCGACGCCGTCCAGGTCGAACAGCCGGATCTGCTCGTCGCGCCCCAGCACCTCGGCGTCGCCGTGGCCCCAGCCGAGCCGAAGCAGGTAGTTGTCCAGAGCTTCCGGCAGGTATCCCTGCTCGCGGAACTCGACCACGCTTTGCGCGCCGTGCCGCTTGCTCAGCTTGGCCCCGTCCGGCCCGTGGATCAGAGGCAGGTGCGCGAACAACGGCCGTTCCCAGCCCATCGCCGCGTAGATCTGCGACTGCCGGAAGGTGTTGGTCATGTGGTCGTCGCCGCGGATCACGTGGGTGATCGCCATGTCGTGGTCGTCGCACACCACCGCATGGAGGTAGGTGGGCGTGCCGTCGCCGCGCAGGATGATCATGTCGTCCATCTCGGCGTTGCTGACGCGGATCTCGCCCTGCACCAGGTCGTGCACGATCGTTTCGCCCTCCTGCGGCGCGCGCAGCCGCACGGTGAACGGCGCCCCCGGCGGCGCCTCGGCCGGATCGCGGTCGCGCCACATCCCGTTGTAGCGCGGCGGCCTGCCTTCCGCGGCGGCCTGCTCGCGCATCGCCTTGAGTTCCTCCGGCGTGCAGTAGCAGCGATACGCCCGACCCGCTTCCAGCAGCTCGAGCGCCACCTGAGCGTGTCGCGCCTGCCGCGTCGATTGGTACACCGGCGGCTCGTCCGGGTTCAGGCCCATCCAGTCGAGCCCGTCCAGGATCACGTCCACCGCGTGCTGGGTGGAGCGCTCGCGGTCGGTGTCCTCGATGCGCAGCAGGAACCGGCCGCCGTGGTGTCGGGCGAACAGGAAGTTGAACAAGGCGGCGCGGGCGTTGCCGACATGCAGCAACCCGGTCGGACTCGGCGCGAAGCGCGTGCGGACGGTCATGGACCGGGTTCCTAGCACGGCGGTCTGGTTCCTTGTAGGACGGCTGGCGGGGTCCGAAGCGGTCCGCTAAACTTCCGGTTGTGCAACGAACCGCCCTTCCCTTGTTCGGCCTGGCGCGGCTCGGCCGGCGCAACGCGCCGCGCCTTCCCGCGCTGTTGTCGCAGGCGTGGACGGCGTTGCGCGACGCGGTGGCGGCCGACCGAGACCGCCTCGTGCTGTGGCTGCCGCCCTGCCTCGGCGCCGGGGTCCTGTGCTACTTCGCGCAGACAACCGAGCCGCCGCTGCTTGCCGGCGTGGCGCTGGTCGTCGTGTCGGCGTTCCTGTTCGCGCTGGTGCGGCGCAGCCGGCTGGCCCACGCCGCAACCGCCTCGCTCCTGGCGCTGTCGATCGGCTTCCTGTCTGCCGAGATGGCGGCGCGGCGCATGCCGCCGATGCCGTCCCTGCCGCGCAAGGCGGCGCTGGCCACCGGACGGGTCGCGGCGATCGACGTGATGGCGGACGGGCAGCGGCGCGTGACGCTGGACCGGGTGACGATCGCGCTCGCGCCGCGCAAGGAAGACCGGGCCGCCGTTCCTCCCCCGGCAGGCCCCGACACGGCAAACCCTGCCACCGCAAGCCCTGGCGCCGTTGTCGCCACCCCCCGCGTCCTGCGCCTGCGCCTGCGTCCGGACGACGCGACGGTGCTCGCCACCGGCGACGTCGTTCGGATCCGCGCCCTGCTGCGCCCTCCGTCGCCGCCCGACCTGCCGTCCGGACGCGACCTGCAGCGCGACGCCTTCTTTTCCGGCCTGGCAGGCTCCGGCAGGGCCCTGTCCCCGGTGGCGGTCCTGTCGCACGGGACGCGGCGCGGAATGCTCGTGGGGCTGCGCCGGCTGCGCGAGCGGGTCGCCGACCGGATCCAGCTGGTGCTGCCCGGGCCGCGCGGCGCCGTCGCCGCCACCCTGCTGACCGGGCTGAGCAGCGCCATCCCGCAGGCCGACCGCGACGCCTTCGCGGCTTCTGGCCTGGCACACCTGCTGGCGGTGGCGGGGCTGCACCTGGGCATCGTCATGGGGCTGTCGCTGTCGCTGGTGCGCATCGGGCTGGCGTCGTGGGAATGGGGCGCGCTTCGCCTGCCGTGCCGGCAGATCGCGGCGATTGCGGCGCTGGTCGCCGGCGGCTTCTACATGCTTCTGACCGGGCTGCATTTGCCCGGCCTGCGCAGCCTGGCGATGGCGACGGTGGCGATGCTCGGGCTGGTGATCGGCCGGCGTGCGGTGTCGCTCCGGGCGCTCGCCTTTGCCGCCGCCCTGATCCTGCTGCTGACCCCGGCGGTGCTGCTCGACGTCGCCTTTCAGATGAGCTTCGCCGCCGTGCTGGCGCTCCTGGCCGGCTACGAGGCGGCGCGTCCGCTGACGCGGCGGCTGCAGGGGCCGAGGGTCCGCGACCGGGTCGCGTTCCACGTGTTCCAGCTGTTCTTCACCAGCCTGGTCGCCGGCGCCGCCTCGCTTCCCTTCGCCGCGTTCCATTTCGGCCGCGTGCAGTTCTACTTCGTGCTGGCCAACCTCGTGGCGGTGCCGCTGACCGCGTTCTGGGTGATGCCGCAGGGCTTGTTGTCCTTGCTGCTGATGCCGTGGGGGCTGGACTGGCCGACCCTGCGCGCGATGGGAGCGGGGATCGACCTGATCCTCCTGCTGGCGCGCGCCGTGGCCGCCCTTCCCGCCGCCAGCCTGCCGGTGCCGTCGTCTCCCGCCTCCGGCCTGCTGCTTGTCAGCTTCGGGCTGTGCTGGCTGTGCCTGTGGCGACGGCGCTGGCGGCTGCTGGGCCTTCTGCCGATCGCGCTCGGGCTCGCCTCGCCCTGGCTGGTGCGGCCGCCCGATCTGCTGGTGTCGGAGGACGCGCAGCTGGTCGCCCTTCGCGACGGCCGCACAATGCTGGTCGAGCAGGGCGCCCGCACCGACCCGATCACCCTGTCCGACTGGCAGCGCGCCTGGGCGATCGCGTCCGCGCCGACACCGTTTCCCGACGCCGGACCGGCCGACCCGTCCGGAAACGTGGTCTGCAACCCGGCAGCCTGCCTGCTGGTCCGGCGCGGGCACACCGTGATGCTGCTGCGCGACCCGACCGGCGGCAAGCGCAAGCCGGACCAGGACGAGGACGAGCCGCCGGCGCTGGAGCCCGGCGACTGCGACGGGGTGTCGCTGCTGGTGTCCCCGGCGCCGGCGCACGGCGCATGCCCCGGCGTGCCGCGGATCGACCGTTTCACCGTGTGGCGCGAAGGGCCCCAGGCGGTCTGGATCGGCAGGAACCGGGTGACGGTGCGAAGCGCCCTCGGCAGCCGCGGCGACCGGCCCTGGGTGCGGCACGCCCCATCCGCCGTGATCCCGCGCCCCACCCTGCCGCTTGCGCCGGCGGAATAACGGCGCCCGCGCCCTGCGGCTCAGCGGTTCGGCGCGTCCCGCTTGTCCGGATACTGGCACCAAGCACGGCCGACGCAGTGCCAGCATTCCGGCACCCTTGCCTTGCACACGTAGCGCCCGTGCAGGATCAGCCAGTGATGCGCCGGGCGCAGCATCGCCGATGGGATCCGCGCCACCAGCCCGTCCTCCACCGCACGCGGCGTGGCGCCCGGCGCCAGCCCGGTGCGGTTGCCGAGACGCAGGATGTGGGTGTCCACCGCCATCGCGCTTTCCCCGAACGCCACGTTCAGCACCACGCTGGCGGTCTTCCTGCCGACGCCCGGCAGCGCTTCCAGCGACTCGCGGTCCGACGGCACCTGGCCTCCGTGCCGCGCCAGCAGGGCCGCGGACAGCGCCACCACGTTGCGCGCCTTGCCGCGCCACAGCCCGATCGCACGGATGTGACGCGCGACGCCCTCCTCGCCCAGCCGCACCATCGCTCCCGGGTCGGGCGCTTCTGCGAACAGTCCCACGGTGGCCTTGTTGACCGAGGCATCGGTCGCCTGCGCCGACAGCACCACCGACACCAGAAGGGTGTAGGCGTCCCCGAAGGCGAGCTCGGTCTGCCCGTCCGGGTTGGCCCGTCCAAGGGCGGCGATGAACTGCGCGACCTCCGGCTTCGTCATCAAGCGCGACGCTGCGGGCTTGTTCTTGGTCACCGCCATGCCGCTCATGCCTCGGCTCCCACCACCTGTTGGCCGACGCCGTGCCGCGTCTGCGGCAGCGGAGCGGCCTTGGGCCAAGTCCGTCAAGTGTGGCGGTGCCGGACCGTCGCCTAAATTCGGAGAAGTCGGCAGCGAAACGCGATTTACGTCCTCGTGACGATGTTGCAGATTGCCGGTTTCCACCCTGGGTTGTGAGCACAGCCGGACATGTCAGTAAAGATGTGGCCCTTCAATGGGCATGTCCTGTTTCACGTCGTCGATCCACCTGAACTCGCCGGCCTGGTGGCCCTGCTGCTTGCCGGCTTGACCGGCCTGCGCCGGTTCCGGGTTTCCGGGACCGGCCCGCAGGTGCCCCAAGCCGAAAGCCAGGACAGCGGCGGGGGGAAGCGCGCGGATCGGGCTCCTGCCGGGCCGCTGGGCGTCCTTGCCTGCATCGCCGCGCTGCTGATGCTGGTCGGGCTGCATCCGGCCGGGATGGCCTTCTCGCCGCCGCCGGTCCTCGTACTCCTGCTCTGCGGCTGCCTGGGCGCCTGGCTGCTCCGGGTCGCCGCCGCCCTGCGCGTGAACAATGTTCACGATCCCGTGCTGGAACAGGCGCAGGTCCTGGAGCGGCTGGTTGCCCTCGCGCGACCGGGAAACGGGCCGGCAACCGGCGCGCCCGAGGACGGCGACCCTGTCGTGCACCAGCTGGCGCTGCTCGCCGGACTGGGACCGGTCGAGGCGGCCGAGCTGCGGCATGCCGCGCGCTTCCGCCACCTCGGCCGGATCGCCCTCCCGGACAGCCTCCTGCACAAGGCCGCTCCGCTGGACGAGGCCGAGCGACGCCTGCTTCGGCAGGCACCGGTGATCGGCGCGCGCCTGCTCGGCGGCGGCCAGTCGGCGCTGTTCCAGCGTGCGGCCGAGATGGCGCTCGGGCACCAGGAATGCTGGGACGGCACCGGCTACCCGCATGGCCTGTCCGGTGCGCAGATCCCGCTCGCCGCGCGGATCGCGGCGATCGCCGATCAGGCTGCCGTTCTGCTTCCGCGCGGCCGGCCGGTCGAGCCGCGGCTGCTCGACGCGGCGGTGGCGCGGCTGGAAGCGGAAGCCGGGCGGCGCCTCGACCCGGTGCTGACGACCTTGTTCCTGGACACGCTGCGTTCCCGGCCGCTATCCCCGGCGGAACGGCCGGGTGACGGCGGGCAGGAGGTCCACGGCGCTGCCGCTGCACGCCACGTCCGTCCGCATGATCCGGCCGCGCTCGTGTCTGCGGTATCCTGCGGTTCGGGCCTGTCCTAGTCCTCCGCCGGCGCCTGTCCGGCGCCATGCGTGGAGTGATCAACCGTCGTGACTGAAACCGACCCCGCGCGTGCGGCGCCCGCCGCCAAGGGGAGCGGCCGCAGCGTCTTTATTGCCGTGCTGGGGTTCCTGTTCAACCATTGGCGGCGCCGGCCGCTGCTGGTTCTGATGGTCGCCGGCGGCATGGTGCTGGCCACCCTCACCGACGTGGTGACGCCGATCCTGGCCGGGCGCCTGGTGGACGACGTCACCCGGCTGCCGCCGCGCCTGCTCGGCTCCGGTGCGGTCCGGCCGCCCCAGGCAACAATGGCGCTGCATCACGGCGAGCTCATGCTGGGCGGCCTGGCAGTTCTTGGCCTGGTCAGCGTGCTCGGCCGGCGCCTGGCCTTTATCGGTATCACCCGGCTCACGGTGCGGATCATGGGCGACATCGCCCGCACCGCTTTTGCCCGGGTGCAGCGCTTCTCCACCGACTGGCACGCCAACACCTTTGCCGGCTCCACCGTGCGCCGCCTGACCCGCGGCATGTGGGCGGTCGACATGCTCGACGACACCCTGCTGCTGATGCTGCTGCCCGAGCTGTGCGTGCTGCTCGGCACCACGGTGGTGCTGGCGCTGCGCTGGCCGGCGATGGGGCTGCTGCTTGGCCTGGGCTCGATCGGCTTCGCCACCTTGTCGGTGACGATGACGCTGTTCTACGTCGCGCCGTCCGCCCGCCTCGCCAACAGCTGGGACACCAGGCTGGGTGCCGTGCTGGCCGATGCCGTCACCTGCAACAACGTGGTCAAGGCGTTCGGCGCGGAGAAGCGCGAGGACGCGCGGCTGGCGCGCGTGGTCGCGCGCTGGTCGCGCCGCACCACACGCACCTGGCTGCGCGGCACCGACAGCGGCAACCTGCAGAACCTGACGCTCACGGTGCTTCGGCTGTCGCTGGTCGCCGCCGTGCTGTTCCTGTGGTGGCACGGCCGCGCCGGCGCCGGCGACGTCGCCTATGTGCTGACCATGGTGTTCCTGGTGCAGGGCTACCTGCGCGACATCGGCCAGCAGATCAGCGTGGTGCAGCGCTCGGTCAACGAGATGGAGGAGCTGGTCGCGCTGTACCGCGAGCCGGAAGGGGTGCGCGACCGGCCGCACGCCTCGCCGATCCGCATCACCGACGGCGCGATCCGTTTCGAGAACGCTTCGTTCCGCTATGCCGGCCAGGCCCAGCCCTTGTTCCGCTCCCTCGACCTCGACATCCCGGCCGGCAGCCGGGTGGCGCTGGTGGGGCCGTCCGGTTCCGGCAAGACCACCCTGACCAAGCTGCTGCAGCGCTTGTACGACCTCGGAGGCGGACGCATCCTGGTCGACGGGCAGGACATCAGCCTGGTGGCGCAGGAATCGCTCCGCGCGCAGATCGCGCTGGTGCCGCAGGAGCCGGTGCTGTTCCACCGCTCGCTGGCCGAGAACATCGGCTACGCCCGGCCCGACGCCACCCTGGCCGAGATCGAGCAGGCGGCAGCGCTCGCCAACGCGTCCGGCTTCATCGACCGGCTGCCGGCCGGCTACGCCACCCTGGTCGGCGAGCGCGGCGTCAAGCTGTCCGGCGGCGAGCGGCAGCGCATCGCCATCGCGCGCGCCTTTCTGGCCGACGCGCGGGTGCTGATCCTGGACGAGGCCACCTCCAGCCTGGACTCGGAGTCGGAAGCGCTGGTGCAGGACGCGATGCAGCGGCTGATGCTCGGCCGCACCGTGATCGTGATCGCCCACCGCCTGTCTACGGTGGTGTCGCTCGACCGGATCCTGGTGTTCTCGCACGGCACGGTGGTCGAGGACGGCGCGCACGGGGCGCTGCTGGGCCGGCCGGACGGGCTCTACCGCCGCCTGTACGACCGCCAGGCGCTCGGGCTCACTCCCGCCTGAGCCGGCACGCCGTCAGCCCGATGCCAGCATCGGCCCGAGCGGGGCGCCGCCGAACAGGTGCACGTGGAAGTGCGGCACCTCCTGGCCGGCATGAACGCCCATGTTGGACAGCACCCGGTATCCCGGCTGGTCCAGCCCGAGCATCGACGCGACCCGGCCGAGCCCGCGGGTGAAGCCGGCGATCTCGGCCTCGGTGGCGCGTGCGGAAAAGTCGGCGAACGACACGTAGGGCTGCTTCGGGATCACCAGCACGTGTACCGGCGCCAGCGGGTGGATGTCGTGGAACGCCAGCACGTGGTCGTCCTCGAACACGCGCCGGCACGGGATCTCGCCGCGCAGGATGCGGGCGAACACGTTCTGCGCGTCGTAGGGGCCGAGGCCTGGAACCGGCATGAACTCAGTCTCCGTGCTGCGCGGCGGGGCGGGACGCCTTTTCCGCGATGCCGCTGGTGCCTTCGCGCCGCTGCAGCTCCGACCACACCTCGCCCGGATGCAGCCCCGCATCCACCCACAGCACGATGAGGTGGTACAGCACGTCGGCGCTTTCGCCGATCAGCTTGGCGCTGTTGCCGCTGACCGCCTCGATCAGGCACTCGACCGCTTCCTCGCCGAACTTCTGCGCCACCTTGGCGGTGCCGCGCGACAGGAGGCGCGCCGAGTGGCTGATGTTGGGGTCCGCGTCGCGCCGCCCGGTCACCACCTCGAACAGCCGGTCCAGCACGCCGGCGGTGGCGCCCGACAGGTCGGCCCCCCGCGCCGCGGCCCCGCGCGACTGCCGCACCGCCGCCTTCTTCACCGCCCGCTTCTTGGTCGGGCGCTTGCGGGCGGAGATCGGCCTGTCGGCTTCCGGCGCCTCGCGCGGCGCCGGAGCCGCCTTGGCGACCCGCTTCTTCGGCGCCGCCTTCTTTCCGGTCTTGCCGACGCGCTTCGGGGGCTTGGTCATGAACGGTCCTGGCTGGAGCCGACCGGGCGCACCGGCTGGCCGGCGTCGCGCAGCGCCTGCTTGACCGCCGCCACGGTGAACTGCCCGAAATGGAACACGCTGGCGGCGAGCAGGCCGGACGCGCCGGCTTCCGCTCCCTGCACGAAGTGGTCGAGCGTGCCGACCCCCCCGGACGCCACCACCGGCACCCGCACCGCGCCGCACACCGCGCGCAGGAGGTCGAGGTCGAACCCCGTTCCGGTGCCGTCGCGGTCCATGCTGGTCAGCAGGATCTCGCCGGCGCCGGCCTCGGCCACCTCCGCGCACCAGCCCACCGCGTCCCGGCCGGTGCCGGTGCGGCCGCCATGGGTGAACACTTCCCAGCCGCCGCGTCCGTCGCGCCGCGCATCCACCGCCACCACCACGCACTGGCTGCCGAACTTCCTCGCCGCCTCCGACACCAGCGCCGGGCGCGCCACCGCGGCCGAGTTCATGCTGCACTTGTCCGCGCCCGCCAGCAGCAGGCGGCGCATGTCCTCCGTCGAGCGCACCCCGCCGCCGACGGTGAGCGGCAGGAAGATGCGCGCCGCGGTGCGGCTGACCACGTCGAGAATGGTGTCGCGCTTCTCGTGGCTGGCGGTGATGTCGAGAAAGGTCAGCTCGTCGGCGCCGGCCGCGTCATAGACCGCCGCCTGCTCGACCGGGTCGCCGGCATCGCGCAGGCTGACGAAGTTGACGCCCTTGACCACGCGGCCGTCCTTGACGTCCAGGCACGGGATCACGCGCAGCTTGAGCATCTAGCCCAGCACCGCCAGCGCGTCGCGCGGCTCGATCCGCCCGTCGTACAGGGCGCGCCCGACGATCACCCCCTCGATGCCGGGACAGCTCGCGGATGCCGCCTTCAGCGCCTGCAGGTGCTCGATGTGGCCGACGCCGCCGCTCGCCACTACCGGGGTCGTGAGCCTAGCGGACAAGGCGCAGGTCTGGTCGATGTCGAGCCCGGTCAGCATGCCGTCGCGGGCGATCTCGGTGAACACGATCGCCGCCACGCCCATGTCCTGCATGCGCAACGCCAGCTCGACCGCGGACAGCGCCGACACCTCGGCCCATCCCTCCGTCGCCACCTGCCCGTCGCGCGCGTCGATGCCGCACACGATGCGGCCCGGGAACGCCCGGCAGGCGTCCCGCACCAGCTCGGGGTTCTTCACCGCCGCACTGCCCAGGATGACGCGCGCGATCCCGGCTGCCAGCCAGCGCTCGATCGCGGCCATGTCGCGCAAGCCGCCGCCGAGCTGCACCGGCACCTCGGCGTTGGCGATCACCGCCTCGATCGCCTCCGCGTTCACCGACCGCCCGGCAAAGGCGCCGTTCAGGTCCACCACGTGCAGCCAGCGGCACCCGGCCGATACCCAGGCCCGCGCCTGCGCCCCCGGATCGTCCGAGTACACGGTGACGTCGCCCATCTCGCCGCGGCGCAGCCGGACGCAGGCGCCGTCCTTGAGGTCGATGGCCGGGTAGAGCGTCAGGGACCGGGCAGACGGTGCGGGCTTGTCCGGGTCCGGCGTGAGGGCGGCGTCGTTCGGCCTCGACACGTCCAGGCGTTTCCCGTCCTGAAGCCGCTTGGTGAAGAAGAAGCCGGCGACGGTGGCGCCGCCGACCCGTGCATAATGCGGATGCGTGCCCCAGTGCCGGTAGCCCAGGCTGTTGTAGAGCCGGATCGCCGCCTCCTGGGTTTCGCGCACGTCGAGGTTCAGCACCTGGTAGCCGAGCGCCCGCGCGCACTCCTCCACCGCTTCGGTCATGATGCGGGCGAGCCCGTGCCCGCGCGCGTAGGGGGCGATGAAGCTGTGCATCAGGGTGGCGCTCATCGCCTGCGCCTCGTTGTTGCGCGGCGGCCGCAGCAGCTGGGTGGCGCCGACGATGGTGCCGTCGAGCCGGCCCACGAACAAGGCGCGCTCGGGCACCAGCAGGATGCCGCGGAAGTATTGTTCCAGCCTGCGCCGGCCGGGCGAGCTCACCCAGCCGAAGCCGCCGCCGTCCAGGATCGCCGCGTCGGTCGCCTCGCACAGCGCCTGCATGTCGTCGTCGCCGAGAACGCCGACCCGCTCCGCGGACAAGGTCGGAGGCTTGCGGCCCGGCGTCACCGCGAGGGATCCCAGCGCAGGAAGTTGAGCAGGATGCGCAGGCCCACGCGCTGGCTCTTCTCGACGTGGAACTGCGTGCCGGCGCGGTTGCCGCGTGCCACCAGCGCCGGCACCTCGCCGCCATAGGAGGTGGTCGCGACCAGGTCGGCCGGGTCGTGGTTCGCCAGCGCGAACGAGTGCACGAAGTAGCCGTGGTCGCCGGGCAGCAGCCCGTCGGTCAGCGGGTGGGCGTCGGGGATGAAGGCGAGCTCGTTCCAGCCCATCTGCGGCAGGCGCAGGCCGGGTGCGGCCATCGGCGCGATCTCGCCCCGGATCCAGCCGAGCCCGGGCGTTTCGCCATGCTCCAGCCCGCGCTCGGCCATCAGCTGCATGCCGACGCAGATGCCGAGAAACGGTTTGCCGTCCGCGGTGGCGGTCTCGATCGCCGCGCGCAGCCCGGCGACTGCGGACAGCCCGCGCGCGCAGTCCGCGAACGCGCCCTGACCCGGCAGCACGATGCGGTCGGCGGTTGCGATCCAGTCCGGATCGGCGGAAACGCGGATCTCGGCCTCGAGCTCTCCTTGCCGTGCCGCCTGCTCCAGCGCCCGCGCGGCCGAGGCGAGGTTGCCGCCCTGGTAGTCGACCACCGCGACGCGGCCGCCGGCCCTGCTCACGCCGATCCTGCCCGTGCCGGCCGGCCGAGCAGGTCGGGCCGCAGCGACAGCAGCCGCAGCAGGGCGGCGTCCCGGTCCGGACCGGCCACGATCGGCCCCGGCGCGAAGCCCGCCTGGTGCAGCTCCCAGCGGCGCCAATCGTGGGCGAACAGGGCGACCAGGAGGTTGAGCCCGGGCAGCAGCACGAACGCCGCCGGAACGAGCCGGGCCAGCATGCCGACCAGCAGCGTGGCGATCCCGGCCAGGGCCGCCACCAGCCAGCTGCCGCGCCGGAGCAGCACGAGCCAGCCGAACAGCAGCGCCCAGGCGGCGAAGCCTTCCGGCACCAGGACCGGCGGTTGCTCGGGACGCGCCGGATCGGGCACCGGGAAGTGGGTGCTGTACGTCCTCACAGCACCCCCTTGGTGGAGGGGATGCGGTTCTGGCTGCGCGGATCGGGCTCGGTGGCCGCACGCAGCGCGCGCGCCACCGCCTTGAAGCAGGCCTCGGCGATGTGGTGGTTGTTGGTCCCTGCCTTCTGCGTCACGTGAAGCGACAGGCCGGCGTTGCCCGAAAAGCCGCGGAAGAACTCCTCGAACAGCTCGGTGTCCATCTCGCCGATCTTGGGGCGCGGGAACGACACGCTCCAGACCAGGAACGAGCGGCCGGAGATGTCGATCGCCGCCTCGACCAGCGCTTCGTCCATCGGCACCACGGCGTGGCCGTAGCGGCGTATGCCCGCCTTGGTCCCAAGCGCCCGGCTCAGCGCCTGGCCCAGCACGATGCCGACATCCTCGGTGGTGTGGTGGAAGTCCACCTGGAGGTCGCCAACCGCCTTGACCTCGAGGTCGAACGAGGCGTGCCGCGCCAGGGCGAGCAGCATGTGGTCGAGAAAGCCGATCCCGGTCTCGATCGTTGCCTGTCCGGTGCCGTCCAGGCGGAGCGACAGGGTGATGTCGGTTTCCGCCGTGACGCGGTGGAGCTGGGCGCTGCGGGAAGCTTCCATGGTGCCTCCTCCCTACAGGATCGGGCGGGAGGAGGCCACCGTCAGCCCGGCGCACCGCGGTTCACCCGCCGGCGAAGCTTTGCACCAGGCTGCCTGCGACCAGGTGCCAGCCGTCGATCAGCACGAAGAAGATGAGCTTGAACGGCAAGGAGATGGCGCTTGGCGGCAGCATCATCATGCCCATGCTCATCAGCACGCTCGACACCACGATGTCGATGATCAGGAACGGCAGGAACAGCAGGAAGCCCATCTCGAAGCCGCGACGCAGCTCGCCCACCATGAACGCCGGCACCAGCGCCCGCCACGGCGTGTCGCCGGGGTTGGACGGAACCGGAAGCTTGGCGATGTCGAGGAACAAGCGCAGGTCCGGCGCCCGGAGGTTGGCCACCATGAAGTGACGGAACGGTTCGGCCGCCGCCCGCAGACCGTCGATCTCGCCGACCTTGCCGTCCATCAGCGGCACGATGCCGGTGGTCCAGGACATCTCCAGCGTCGGCTGCATGACGAAGAAGGTCAGGAACAGCGCGAGCCCGATCAGCACGGTGTTGGGCGGCGTGCCCTGTGCGCCGATCGCGCTGCGCAGCAGCGACAGAACGATGACGATCCGGGTGAACCCGGTCACCATCACCAGGAGGCTCGGCGCCAGCGACAGCAGGGTGATCAGCGCGGTCAGCTGCACCAGGCGGCCGGTGGCGCCGGCCTCGCCGCCATGGCCGAGGTCGATGCTGACCGCCTGCGCCTGCGCCACCGCGGGAAGCAGCGCCAGCGCCAGCGCTGCCAGCGCGCCCAGGGCGATTCGCCGGGCGCTCACGACCGGCGTCCCGGCGCGACGCCCGACAACACGTGGCCGTGGCCGGAATCCGAAAGGATGTCCCCAAAGGGCTCGGCGCCCGAAGGCGGCCAGGCAAGCATCACGTCGCTGGCGCCCCCGGTCAGCAGCAGCGCCTGCGAGCCGCCGCACTGCACCAGATGCAGGCGGCGCCTGCCGTCCAGACCAAGCTGGCCGACGAGCCAGAGCGGCGTGCCCCCGGCGCGAGGCCGCCTCCCGGCGACGAAGCGGGTCCCGTAACGCAGCAGGACGATCGAACCGACCACGAGAACAAGCGCACCCGCGGCACTCAGGATATCGGAAACAGGCATGACACGGCCTTTTGCCGGTGATGCCCCGATCCTGACGCCAGACGGTTAACGACGGGTGAAAACGGCGAGCCCTTTGTTGTTAACGTTTCCGCAACGACCGGCGGGGCAGGATGCGAGGCGGAGCGGGTTGCGCTCCGTCCGGGCCCGAGGAGCCTCCGCCATGAGTGCCGGTCAGTCCGATCTTCTGAGCCTGGCGTCGACACGCCTGCAATGGCTCGACGATCGCCAGCGCGTGCTGGCGCGCAACATCGCCAACTCCGACACGCCCGGCTACGTGCCGCGCGACGAGCAGCCGTTCAGCAAGACGATGGCGGACCAGGTGTCCGCGCCGGTGCAGACCGATCCGATGCACCTGTCCGGCACGCTGGACACCTCGTCGACCGTGGTGACGCGGCCCACGCAGCGTTCGATCGACGGCAACGCGGTGCAGATCGACCAGGAAATGACCAAGGTCGCCGACACCGACACGCAGCAGCGCCTCGTGACGAGCCTCTACAGCAAGTACATGAGCATGTACTCGACCGCGCTCGGGAAGGGCTGATCGATGACCTGCTTCCTTCCCGTGGGGCGCTGACGCGATGGACATCTCCAAGGCGCTCGACGTGTCGGCGTCCGGCATGGACGCGCAGAGCATGCGCCTGCGCGTGATCGCCGAGAACCTCGCCAACCAGGACACCACCGGCTCGACACCCGGTGCCGACCCGTATCGCCGCAAGACCATCACCTTCGGCGAAACCGTCGACCGCCAGACCGGCCAGACCGAGGTCAGCGTCAAGCAGATCGGCCAGGACCAAAGCGCGTTCAACACGCGCTACGACCCGTCGCATCCGGCCGCGGACGCGTCCGGCTACGTCAAGACGCCGAACGTCAACAGCTTCGTCGAGATCATGGACATGAAGGAAGCCGAGCGCTCCTACAGCGCCAACCTGAACGTCATGCAGACCACGCGCTCGATGATGACGCGTGCGATCGACCTGCTGAAGTGACCGGTGTCGAGATGAGCAGCGGGCGATGAACGACGGTCGCATCCTCGCGACGCCCTCCGCCGCCGCCAGCGCCTACGCGCGCGTGCAGGGACAGGACATGTCCGGCATCGGCGCCGAGGGCGACGGCCTGCAGACCGCGGCGGGCAGCAGCTTCGGCGACACGCTGTCGCAGGCGCTGCAGGGGGTAGTGGACAGCGGCCATGCCGCCGACACCGCCGCCGCGAAGGGGATCTCCGGCGAGGGCAACCTGACGGACGTGGTGATGGCGGTGTCGAAGGCGCAGCTGGCGCTGCAATCGACCACCGCGATCCGTGACCGGGTGGTCCAGGCGTACCAGGACATCATGAAGATGTCGATCTGACCGGCCGGGAAGCCGTCGGAACCAGACCAGCGACCAGGAGGGTTCGCATGCAGGAAGGCGACGTCGCGGTGATCTTGCGCGACATGTTCACCGTGGTGCTGAAAATGGCGGCCCCCGGGCTGCTGACGGCGCTCGTGGTCGGCGTGCTGATCTCGCTGATCCAGGCGGTGACGCAGCTGAACGAGAGCACGCTGGCGTTCGTGCCGAAGCTGCTGGCGCTGGGGCTGGCGCTGAGCCTGGCCGGCTCGTTCATGTTCGCCACCCTGACCGACTACACCCACCTGCTGTTCGACCAGCTGATCGCGTCCGGCGGCCGATGATGGCCGCATCGACCACCGGACGCGGCTGATGCAGCCCGATCCGGTGCTTGTCGCCCTGCCGGACTGGGCGTTCGCCTTTGCGGTGGTGCTGGCGCGGGTCAGTGCGACGGTCATGGTGATGCCGGGCCTGGGCGAGAGCGACGCGCCGGCGGTGGTGCGCGCAGGCCTGGCGGTCGGCATCTCGGCCTTGATCCTGCCGGGCGTGGTCCACCTGATCCCGCCTGCCGGCGAGGCGCCGCTGCGCATCCTGGCGACGGTCGCCGGCGAGCTGCTGGTCGGCCTGCTGCTCGGATGGCTGGCGAAGCTGATGGCGCTGGCGTTGCCGATCGCGGGCCAGATCGCGGCGGTGCAGATCGGCCTGTCGAGCGTGCTGCAGCCCGACCCCGAGCTCGGCGCGCAGACCGCCGGCACCAGCCGGCTGATGGCGATCGCCGGCCCGGTGCTGATCCTGTCGACCGGGCTCTACGCCCTGCCGCTGGAAGCGTTGTCCGGCAGCTACCGGTTGTTCCCGCCGGGCACGCTGCTGCCCGTGGGCGATGCGGCGCAGAGCGTCGCGCAGGCGACCGGGGAATGCTTCGCGCTGTCGCTGCGGCTCGCGGCGCCGCTGCTGATCGCGGGCTTGATCTGGCAGACCATGCTTGGGCTGCTGGCACGTCTGGTGCCGTCGCTGCAGGTGTTCTCGCTGGCGATGCCGGGTCAGGTGCTGGGCGGCCTGCTGGTGTTCGGGCTGGTGCTCAAGCAGATCCTCGATGCCTGGATCGGCAGCGTGTCGGCCGCCTTCGCTTCTCTGCCCGGGCTGTAGGCGCATGGCCGACTCGGACAAGGAGGACCGGACAGAAGCCCCGTCCGCCAGGCGGCTCGAAACCGCGCGCGGGGAAGGGCAGGTGGCGATCTCGCGCGAGCTGCAGTCGCTGTCCGTGCTCGGCTGCGCCCTTCTGGCGATGGCGGCGACCGGCCCGGCGCAGGTGACGCACCTGGTGGTGCGGACGCGCCACCTCCTGGAAGGGATCGGCACAATCGACCTGAGCGCCGGCGGCCTGTCGGAGGTGCGCGAGTCGCTGCTCCTGGCCGCGGGCCTCGCCGGGCCGCCGGTGCTGGCCGCGGTGGTCGGCGGGGCGGCGATCACGCTGCTGCAGACCGGGTTCCTGCTCCATCCGGGCGCTTTGATGCCGCAGCTCGGCCGCCTGAACCCCCAGCGCGGCATCAAGCGGATCTTCGGCGGCGACAACGCGGTCGAAACCCTCAAGGCGCTGGTCAAGCTCCTCGCCTTCGTTCTGGCGCTGTATCACGTGCTGGGCGGGCTGTGGCCGGTGTTCCTGAGCTCGACCGGATGGGATGCCGGAACCCTGGCCGAGCGCACGGCAGGGCTCGTGCTGCACGCGACCCTGATGCTGCTGGCGGTGCAGGCGGGGATCGCCGTGCTGGACACCGCCTGGGTGCGCTACCGCCACACCTCGAAGCTGCGCATGAGCCGGCAGGACCTGCGCGACGAGCACAGGCAGAGCGAGGGCGACCCGCACGTGAAGGGCCGCATCAGGCAGCTGCGTCGCCAGCGGGCGAAGCGCCGCATGATGGACGCGGTGAAGACGGCGACGGTGATCATCACCAACCCGACGCACTACGCGGTGGCGCTGGTCTACGAGAACGGCGGCAAGGGCGCGCCGAAGGTGGTGGCCAAGGGGGTGGACGAACTCGCCGCCCGGATCAGGGAGATGGCGCTCGACCACAAGGTGCCGCTGGTGGCGAACCCGCCGCTGGCCCGCGCGCTCTACACCGTGCCGCTCGACGCGGAGATCCCGCGCGAGCACTTCCAGGTGGTCGCCGGCATCATCGCCTATGTCTGGCGCCTCAAGCGGCCGCCGCCGGGACCGCCGCCGCTTCGGTGACGGAATCGTCGTGTACGACGACGCGGCCCTGGTGGAACAGCCCTTTGTACCCTATTTGTTCTGAAAGAACGTGAACGATGGTGCGGCGGAAATGCTGCCTTCGTCGTTCACCATGCGTTAGGGTCATCAGGACACGGTTGCGCGCACAGGGCGCCCTTCAAGGAGCAGGGAATGGACAAGAGCAAGGCGCTCGAGGGCGCTCTCACCCAGATCGAGAGGGCCTTCGGCAAGGGCTCGATCATGCGCATGGGACAGCGCACCAACGACCATGTGGACGTGGTGTCCACCGGCTCGCTCGGCCTCGACATCGCGCTCGGCATCGGCGGCCTGCCGCGCGGCCGCGTGATCGAGATCTACGGCCCGGAAAGCTCCGGCAAGACCACCATGGCGCTGCACGCGATCGCGGAAGCGCAGAAGAAGGGCGGCACCTGCGCCTTTATCGACGCCGAGCACGCGCTCGATCCCGGCTATGCCCGCAAGCTCGGCGTCGACATCGACAGCCTGCTGATCTCCCAGCCCGACGCCGGCGAGCAGGCGCTGGAGATCGCCGACACGCTGGTGCGCTCGGGCGCCATCGACGTGCTGGTGGTG
>CAXTMS010000038.1:0-21194 GCA_964245345.1 uncultured Acetobacteraceae bacterium
CGGCGGCGCACCGCACCATGGACGAGGTCGGCGGCGCGCTGATCGCGATCGCGCTGACGCTGTGCGCGGTGTTCGTGCCGACCGCGTTCATCTCTGGCATCTCCGGGCAGTTCTTCCGGCAGTTCGCGGTGACCATCGCCGCGTCCACGCTGATCTCCTGCCTGGTGTCGCTGACGCTCAGCCCGGCGCTGTGCGCGCTGCTGTTCAAGCCGCACGCGACGGGACACGTGCGCCGCCCGAGCCTGCCGGCGCGGGTGCTGGGCGGGTTCTTCCGCCTGTTCAACCGCGGCTTCGACTGGCTGTCCGGGGCCTATGGCCGCACCACCCGCCTGCTGGTGCGCTCGCTCGGGCTGGTGCTGGTGGTGTACGCGGGCCTGATCGCGCTGACCGCGTTCCAGTTCTCGCGCACCCCGACCGGCTTCATCCCGGAGCAGGACCAGGGCTACTCGATCGTGCTGCTGCAGCTGCCGCCGGGCGCCTCGCTCGACCGCACCGACCGGGTGCTGAAGCAGGCGGTGACGATCATCATGAACACGCCGGGGGTGGCGCACGCGGTGCCGTTCACCGGGCTGGACGCCACCACCTTCAGCGACGCGTCGAACTCGGCCACCATCTTCGCCAAGTACGACCCGTTCGACAGCCGCGTGGCCAAGGGGCAGAGCGGCGACGAGATCCTGGGCGACCTGCGCCGCCGGCTGTCGGCGATCCAGGGCGCCTTCGTGCTGGCGATCGCGCCGCCGCCGGTGCAGGGCATCGGCAGCGCCGGCGGCTTCAAGATGATGATCCAGGACCGCACCGGCCACGGCGCCGACGCGCTGGCGGCCGCCGCCAACGCCCTGGTCGCGGCCGCCAACAAGCAGCCGGAGTTCGCGGGGGTGTTCACCCTGTTCAACACGCGCACGCCGTCGGTATTCACCGACATCGACCGCGAGCGTGCGGAAAAGGTCGGCCTCACCCCGTCCGACGTGTTCGACACCCTGCAGGTCTACCTCGGCTCGGCGTACATCAACGACTTCAACTATCTCGGCCGCACCTACGAGGTGGTGGCGCAGGCGGACGGGCAGTACCGGCGCAACACCGACGACATCGCCCAGCTCAAGACGCGCAACAGCAGCGGGGAGATGGTGCCGATCGGCACGGTGGCGAGCTTCCGCAACATCACCGTGCCGTACCGGGTGCCGCGCTACGACCTGTTCCCGGCCGCCGAGGTGATGGGTGCCGCCGCACCGGGCGTCGCCACAGGCACGGCGCTCGCCACCATGGAGCGGCTGGCGAAGCAGGTGCTGCCGCCCGGGTTCGGGTTCGAGTGGACCGAGCTGGCGTTCCAGCAGCAGCAGGCGGGCGTGCCCACGCTGCTGGTGTTCGGCGCCGCCGCCTTGTTCGTGTTCCTGGTGCTGGCGGCGCAATACGAGAGCTGGAAGCTGCCGCTGGCGGTGGTGCTGATCGTGCCGATGTGCCTGCTCGCCGCCGTCACCGGCCTGCTCGCCCGCGGCATGGCGATCGACATCCTGGCGCAGATCGGCTTCGTGGTGCTGGTGGGGCTGGCGGCGAAGAACGCCATCCTGATCGTGGAGTTCGCGCAGCAGGCGGAAACCCAGACCGGGGTGAGCCCGGCGCGCGCCGCGGTCTACGCCGCACGCACCCGGCTGCGCCCGATCCTGATGACCTCGTTCGCCTTTATCCTGGGCGTGGCGCCGCTTGCGGTGGCTAGCGGCGCGGGCGCGGAGATGCGGCAGTCGCTCGGCACCGCGGTGTTCTGCGGCATGCTCGGCGTGACCGGGTTCGGGCTGCTGTTCACGCCGGCCTTCTACACGGTGGTGCGCAGCCTCGGCCGCAGGCGGGTGGCGGCGCGCGTGCCGCACCCGGCGGAGTGAGACAAACCCGGTGTCCGCACGGGTCGAGGCGCTGCACTGCTATCCGGTGAAGGGGATGCGAGGCCGCGCGTGCGACAGCGCCGAGGTCGCCCGTCACGGGCTTGTCGGCGACCGGCGCTGGATGGTCACGGACATGGAGGGCGGGTTCCTCACCCAGCGCCAGCTGCCGGACATGGCACGGCTCGACGCCGAGCCGGTCGCGGACGGCCTCGTGCTGCATCATGGCGGCGACCGCTGCCCGGTGCCGGCACCGGCCGCGGAGGCGCCCCGGTGTTCCGTCAGCATCTGGGACGCCGTGGTGCCGGCCGTGGCTGCGGACGACGCGTCCGCGGCGTGGCTGTCGGCGGTGCTCGGCCGGCCCTGCAGGCTGGTCTACATGGACGACGAGCGGGCCCGCCCGGTCGATCCGGCCTTCGGCGGCGCGGACGACCATGTCGGCTTCGCCGACGCGTTTCCGTTGCTGGCGGCCAGCCTGTCCTCCTTGTCGGCGCTCAACGCGGCGCTGTCGTTCCCGGTGCCGATGGACCGGTTCAGGCCCAGCGTGACCATCTCCGGCCTGCCGCCGTGGTCGGAGGATCGCTGGCGTCGGGTGCGCATCGGCGCCATGACCTTCCGGGCGCCAAAGCCGTGCACGCGCTGCGTGGTGATCACGCGGGACCAGCTCACCGGCGAGGCAACGCGTCCGGGGGAGCCGCTTCGGACGCTTGGGCAGCTCAACCGGCACCCGTCCGGGATCGTGTTCGGCGCCAACCTCCTGCCGGACGCGCCGGGACGGCTCGCGGTCGGCGACCCGGTGGAGGTGCTGGACGCGCTCACATGAGCCGCTTCCACAGCCGCGCCGCCAGCTCCAGCGCGTGTTCCCGACGCGACCGGTTGCGCCAGCCGGCGTAGGAGATCGGCATCGCCTCGGCGATTTGTCCGCGCAGCATCGACTCGACGGCGGACGCGGTGGTTTGGCCCAGCACCACCGCGTCGATCTCGTTGTTGTAGTGCACGCTGCGCCAGTCGAAGTTGGACGAGCCGATCACCGTCATCGCCCCGTCGATGGTGGCGACCTTGGCGTGCAGCATGGCGTTTCGCACCTCGTGGATCCGCACTCCGGCCTTGAGCAGCGGGCCGTACAGGGCGCGGGCGGCGTGCACCGCCGCCTGCACGTCGCTGTAGCCGGGCAGCAGCAGCGCGACCTCCACCCCGCGCGCGGCCGCGTCGGCGAGCAGCTTCCATTCCCTGTGCGCCGGCACGAAGTAGCCGGTCGCCAGCAGGACGCGCGACCGGGCGCCGCGGATCGCGGCGCGCATCGACATGTTGTAGAGCGGGCGCCGCTCCGCCGGCGCGCTGCCGTCGACGCGGATGCGCTCGCCGCCGGCTCCCGGCCACGCCGATGCGTCGTCCCGCCGCTGCAGCGGCGGTCCGTCGCCGTTCTGGCCGTCCCAGGTGTGCAGGAACAGGCGGTGGATCTCGCCCACCGACGGCCCCTCGATCCGGATGCCGTTGTCGATCCAGTAGCCGTGGTCCGCGTCGGGACCGCGGCCGACCGAGCGCGGCGTTTCGTACACCTTCGACATGTTGGCGCCGCCCAGCACCGCCACCTCGCCGTCCACCACCGTCAGCTTGCGGTGGTCGCGATCGTTCATGCGCAGGTCGAAGCGGGCGCGGAACGGGTTGACCGAGTGGTATTCCAGCAGCCGCACGCCGCGCGCCTGCAGCCGCTCGAACGCCCGGTCGGGCGTGTCGCCGGAGCCGATCGCGTCCCAGATCACCGCCACCTCGACGCCGCGGGCGGCGGTGCGCTCCAGCAGGTCGAACAACGACTGCCCGTCGAGCGACACGTCGTCGATGGTGTAGTACTCCATGTGCACGAAGCGCCGCGCCGCGCCGACCGCGCGCATCACCGCCTCCACCACCGCTCGTCCCTCGGGGAGCAGCGTCACCCGGTTCCCGTCCAGGATCGGGCAGTCCGAGACGACGTGGTTCAGCCCGGCGTGGTGGGCCAGCAGCGCGTCCGCGCCGGGTGCCGACGTGCCGTCCGCTTCAGCGTCGAACATCGGGACCATCCTTCCGCCGGAGGCGGTGCGCCGGGGCCGGCACGCTCCCGCCTCGGCTGCGGTGTTTTGCCGGGCCGTCTTTTGCCCGGGCGCCATGGAGGGTAGGAAGGGGCATGAGCGCGCCTTCCGTCAGCCGGCTGGACCGGTACGTGCTGCACCAGCTGCTGGTCGCCCTTCTTGCGACCACGGGCAGCCTGGCGGCGCTGATCTGGCTGACCCAGTCGCTGCGCTTCGTCAGCCTGGTGGTGGATCGCGGGCTCAGCCTGCGCGTGTTCCTGCAGCTCACCGGGCTGCTGATCCCGGGCTTCGTCGCCGTCATCCTGCCCATCACCACCTTTGTCGTGACCCAGTTCGTCTACCAGCGCCTGTCCGGCGACCGCGAGCTGACGGTGATGCGCGCGGCCGGGCTGTCGCCGTCGCGGATCGCCCGGCCGGCGATGTTCTGCGTCGCCATCGCCGTCACCGCGTCCTACGTGCTGAACGTGTGGATCGTTCCGGCGAGCTATCACGCCTTCCGTCAGTACGAGTTCGAGATCCGAAACAAGATGGCCGCCTTTCTGCTGCAGGAAGGCGTGTTCACGCCGGTCTCGCCCACCATGACGGTGTATATCCGCACCCGCGAGCAGGACGGCACGCTGCGCGGCATCCTGGTCGAGGACGACCGGCAGAAGGCGGTGCGCGCCACCATCCTGGCCGAGCACGGCCACCTGGAGCCGAACGGGGACGTGCCCAAGGTGGTGCTGTTCAACGGGTCGCGGGAGGAGATCGACCGCAAGACCGGGCGGCTCGACGTCTTGACCTTCGCGCGCAACACCATCGACCTGTCCGACGGCAGCAAGGACGACGACATCCGCTACCGCGACTCCAACGAGATGTCCCTGGCGGAGCTGTTCCATCCCGACCCGCGCGAGGTGCAGCCGCGCGACCGCGGCAAGTTCGCGGTGGAAGGCCATCGCCGGCTGAGCGCGCCGCTGACCGCGTTCTCCTTCGCCATGGTGGCGCTGCTGGCGGTGCTGTCCGGCGGGTTTTCCCGTCACGGCAGCACGCTGCGGCCGCTGGTGGCGATCCTGTCGGTGGTCGGGCTGCTGGCGGCGGGCCTGGTGGTGCAGAGCGTCGCCGCGCGCAGCCCGTCGCTGATCCCGCTGATCTGGATCGAGGCGGTGCTGCCCGGGCTCGCCTGTGCCGCCATGCTGTTCGGCCCGGAGCTGCGCAGGCCATCGCCCGGCCTGCCGCCGGCACGCGCAGCCGCCGCCTGAGGACGGGGTCCGCGATGCCGGTCGCCATCACCCTGTCGTTCTACATCGCGCGCCAGTTCACCTTCAGCGTGCTGGCGCTGATCGCAGCACTCACCGGGCTGGTGTCGCTGTTCGACTTCATCGACCTGCTGCGCCGCGCCGCCACCCGGCCGGACGTGCCGGCGAGCCTGGCGCTGGAGATCGCGGCACTTCACCTGCCGTATTTCTGCATCGAGATCCTGCCGTTCGGGGTGCTGCTCGGCGGCATCATCTGCTTCTGGCGCCTGACGCGCTCGTCCGAGCTGATCGTGGCGCGGGCCGCCGGCATCTCGGTGTGGCAGTTCCTGGCCGCCCCCCTGGCCTGCGCGATCGGCATCGGCGGCCTCGCCACCGCGCTGCTGAGCCCGCTCTCGTCCGCCACCTACGCGCGCGCCGAGGCGCTCGACAACACCTATCTCCGCTCCGGCGGCGGGTCGCTGAACATCGCCGGCGGCCAGCTCTGGCTGCGACAGTCCGACAACGGCCTGGTGCCGGGCGGCGTTGCGATCCTGCACGCCCGCACCGTCCGGATGAAGCGCCAGGCGCTTTCGGTGCAGGGGGTCAGCGTGTTCCGCCTCGACGGCGAGGACCGGCTGCTGCTCCGGGTGGAAGCCGCCACCGGCGAGCTCGGCGCCGGAAGCTGGATCCTGCACGGCGCCAACAGCGTGCTGCCCGACCACCTGCCGCAGCCGGTCGGCGAGATGAGGCTGCCGACCGACCTCACCGTGACGCGGGTGCAGGAAAGCTTCGCCGCCCCGGACACGCTGTCGGTGTGGACCCTGCCCGGCTTCATCGCCCTGCTCGACCGGTCCGGCTTCTCCTCCATCCGGCACCGGCTGCGCTTCCAGGCGCTGCTGGCGCTGCCGCTGCTGGCCGGCACCATGGCGCTGGTGTCGGCCGGGTTCTCCATGCGGCCGGTGCGGCGCGGCGGCGTGGCGCGCATGATCGGCGGCGGCGTGGCGTCGGGCTTCGCCTTGTTCACCGTTTCCAAGATCGCCGAACAGTTCGGCCAGTCCGGAGCCCTGCCGCCGATCATGGCGGCCTGGGCTCCGGCCGGCGCCGGGCTGATGCTAGCGGTCGCCCTGCTTCTGCACCTGGAGGACGGCTGATGCGCCGCTTCGTCGCGCCTCCCGCCGGCCGCCTCGTGCCGCCCGGCCCGTTCCGCGGCGCGCTGCTGCTGTCGCTTGGGCTCTACAGCGTCGGGCTCGCGCTGCCGCGCGAGGCGGCGGGGGCGGTGCAGACGGTGCCGAGGTCGCAGCTGCCGGGGGCGAACCTCGGCAAGGGCACGCCGATCTCGCGCAACGAGCCGGTCACCTTTCGCGCCGACAGCGTCAGCTACGACAGCAAGAACGGCCTGGTCACGTGGACCGGCCACGTCGAGATCTGGCAGAACGACCACGTGCTGCGCGCCGACAAGGTCACGTTCGACCGCAACACCAACGTCGCCGCCGCGTCCGGGCACGTCGCGATCCTGGAGCCGGACGGCGAGGTGCTGTTTTCCGACTACGCCGAGCTGACCCAGGGCATGCGCGAGGGCGTGATGTCGAACATGCGCTCGCTGCTGTCGTCCAACGGCAAGCTCGCCGCCAACGGCGCCAGGCGCACCGACGGCAAGGTCAACGACCTGTCGCGCGCGGTGTACACGTCGTGCAAGGTGTGCGCCCAGCATCCAGAGCGCCCGCCGTTCTGGCAGCTGCGCGCCTATGACGCCACCGACGACCTGGAGCACAAGCGGCTCGAGTACCGCGACGTGTATCTCGACATGTTCGGCGTGCCGGTCGGCTACCTGCCGTTCTTCTCCACCCCCGACCCGTCGGTGAAGCGGCAGAGCGGCTTCCTGCTCGGCGACATCTCGCCGCACGACAAGCATCTCGGCACCTATGTCACCCTGCCCTATTTCTGGGTGCTGAGCCGGTCGGCGGACGTCACCCTGGTGCCGCTGATCTCCTCCGCCACCGGGCCGCAGCTGACGGCGCAGTACAGGCAGCAGTTCAACTCCGGCATCGTGCGCATCACCGGCGCCATCGCCTACGACACCACCGACAACCCCGGCTATTTCGGCACCACGGGCAACTACGTCGCCCCGGTCGACGACAAGGGGCTGCAGGGCTACGTGTACGCCCATACCGTGTTCGACTACGACCAGCACTGGCGCTACGGCGCGGACATCAACCTCGCCAGCTCCGCCAACTACCTGCGCGACTACCGCATCAGCGGCTATGGCGCCGACGTGCTCGGCAGCAACATCTATCTCGAGGGCTTCGGCGTCGGCGCCTATTCGCGCCTCGACGGAAGCTTCTTCCAGGGTTTGAACGCCGGCGTGATCAACTCCAGCGAGCTGCCCTTCGTGCTGCCGCGCTACGAGTACAGCTTCATGGGCACCCCGGACGCGCTGGGCGGCCGCACGTCGCTGTCCACCAACGACTTCAACATCTACCGCTCCAACGGCACCTCCGACCAGCGCCTGCAGCTCAGCCTGAACTACGACCGGCCGTTCCACGACGCGCTGGGCCAGATGTTCACCGTGACCGCCCATCTCGACAGCGAGGTGTACAAGGCGACCAAGCTCGACCTGGTGCCGAACTACAACAACGTGAACGCCACCAGCAGCGGCCAAGCGCTGCCGACGGTGGCGGTGAAGATGAACTGGCCGTTCCTCAAGACGCTCTCCAACGGGTCGGCGATCGTGGAGCCGATCGTGCAGGTGATCGCGGCGCCGAACTCGGGCAACAGCATCAACCGCCACCTGCCCAACGAGGACAGCCTGGACTACGAGTTCACCGACACCACGCTGTTCTCGCTGAACCGGCACGAGGGCGTGGACCGGCTCGACGGCGGCCTGCGCGCCAACTACGCCCTGCATGCCAACTGGAGCTTCAACGGCCACCAGATCGACGCGCTGGTGGGCGAAAGCTACCAGGAGCACATCGACCAGAACCAGCTGCCCAACAGCGGGCTCACCACCCACGCGTCCGACATCGTCAGCCGGCTGAGCTTCACGCCCGCCAAGTGGATCGACTTCACCGTGCGCGACCGCATGGACCACGACAGCGGGGAAACGCATTTCGCCGACGGGCTGGTGACGGCGGGCGTGCCGCTGCTGACGGTGACGGGGGGCTACATCTACAACTCGCGCAGCTACTACTACTACTACAACAGCAACCCCTTCACCCTGGCGGGGCCGACGGCCGCGTTCCTGGTGCCGACCAACGAGGGCACGCTCGGGCTGTCCAGCACCTGGAAGCAGTTCCGCATCTCGGGCTACGGGCGGCGCGACCTCGCCACCAACCAGTTCGTGGCGCTCGGCGGCGACGTCGCCTACACCAACGACTGCTTCATCTTCGACGTGTCGTTCAATCGGCGCTACACCACCATCAACGGGGACAGCGGCGACAGCTCCATTCTGTTCACTCTCACCTTCAAGACGCTCGGCACCTTTCCGGTGAACGGCTGAGCGGTCCCCGATCCTCCAGGAACCCGTCATGAGCTTCGAGCGACCCCTTCCGGCTCCCCGATCCGCTCCCGCCGCCGGCACGGCGAGGCCGGCGATGCTGGCGGCCCTGCTTCTCGCCGCCGCCGCCCTGGCGGGCCCAGCGGCGGCGCAGACGCACCACCGCCACCACGGGGCGGCCGCGGCGTCGGGCACCGCCGACGACACCGCGGCAGGCGCCGACGCCACCACCGCGGGCAAGACCGCGTCGGGCGACGCGGGGCCGTCGCAGGACGAGATCGTCGCGGTGGTGAACGGCCAGATCATCACCCGTCGCGACGTGGAGGACCGGGAGCGGCTGTTCACCTTGTCGACCGGGCTGCCGGAGAACCCGGAGGTGCTGAACCGTCTCAGGCCGCAGATCACCCGGCAGCTGATCGACGAGCGGCTGCGCATGCAGGAAATCCAGCAGCGCCACATCAACGTCCCGGTTTCCAGGATCGCGGACGCCATCGCCGACATCGAGAAGCGCAACAACATGCCCAGCAACGCGCTTCGCGACCGTCTGGCCAAGGACGGCGTGGCCAACACCACCCTGATCGACCAGATCCGGGTGCAGATGGCCTGGAACGGCGTGCTGCGCGAGCAGCTGGGCGACCGGGCGCGCGTCACCTCGGCCGACATCCGGCAGCGGCAGGAAGCGCTCAAGCGCGAGGCCGGCGAGCCCGAGTACCAGATCAGCGAGATCTTCATCCCGGTCGAGGACCCGAAGAACAGCGCGGATGCACTCAAATTCGCCAACACCGTGATCGGGCAGCTCCACGCCGGCGCCCCGTTCCCGATCGTGGCGGCGCAGTTCAGCCAAAGCCAGACCGCGCTCGACGGCGGCTCGCTGGGCTGGGTGCAGGCGGACAACCTCGATCCCGAGGTGGTGGCGGTGGCGAAGGAGATGCCGGTCGGCGCCATCAGCAACCCGATCCGGGTGGCGGGCGGCTACGACATCGTGGCGCTGGCCGGACGGCGGGTGAGCGGCACCCAGATGGCGACGATGCTCGACCTGCGGCAGGCCTTCATCCCGTTCGACGTGCCGCTGAACCCGCAGGCGCCGACCGCCCAGCAGCAGCAGGCCCTGGCCAAGGCGTCCGCGCTGTCCAAGGACGCGCATAGCTGCGACCAGATCGAGGCCGCCAACACCAGCTTCGGCTCCAAGCGGCCCGGCAACCCGGGCGAGGTGCAGCTCGACCGGCTCAACCCGCAGATGGCGCACGTGCTGGAGCCGCTCGCGGTCAACCAGGCGAGCCACCCGCTGGTGTCGAACGACGGCATCGACGTGATCATGGTGTGCTCGCGCTCGCAGAAGAACCTGGCGGAGCGCGACACCGGGGAGATCGCGGACCAGCTGCTGAACGACCGCGTCGAGCTGGTGTCGCGCCAGCTGAACCGCGACCTGCACCGCAAGGCGGTGATCGACATGCGCTCCTCCTCCTGACCGGTTCCGAGGCGGGGGAAGCGTCCGGGCCGCTGCCGCCGGACCTGTCGCCGGGCCTGCCGCCGCTGCGCGCGGTGATCGCGCAGCACGGGCTCGACGCCCGGAAGTCGCTCGGCCAGCACTTCCTGCTCGATCCGGTGCTGCTCGCCCGGATCGTGGCGTTGGCGGGCGACCTGTCCGGCCGGCACGTGGTCGAGGTCGGGCCCGGGCCTGGCGGACTGACCCGCGCCCTGCTGGCCAGCGCCGCCCTCAGCGTCACCGCGATCGAGATCGACCCGCGCGCCTCGGCGGCGATCGAGGCGCTGCGGCTGGCGATGGCAGGGCCGGACGGGGCGTCGCGGCTGCGGCTGGTCGAGGCGGATGCGGTGGGGCGGGACCTGTCGGTGCTGGCGCCGTCGCCGCGCCAGGTGGTGGCGAACCTGCCTTACAACGTAGCCACGCCGCTGCTGGTGGGCTGGCTGCGGCAGGCGTCGTCATGGGAGCGGCTGACGCTGATGTTCCAGGCGGAGGTGGCGGAGCGGATCGCCGCCGATCCGGGTGCCAACGCCTATGGGCGGCTGGCGGTGCTGGTGCGCTGGACCTGCGACGTGCAGCTGCTGCTGCGGATCCCGCCGGGCGCGTTCTCGCCGCCGCCCAAGGTGTTCTCGGCCGTGGTCGGGCTCCTGCCGCACACCACGCAACCGGACCCGGCGTTGTTCGCGGCGATGGAGCGGGTGACCGCGGCCGCGTTCGGACAGCGCCGCAAGATGCTGCGCGGCGCGCTCAAGGGCCTCGGTGGCGAAGCGCTGCTGTCGCGGGCGGAGATCGACGGGCAGCGGCGGGCGGAAACGCTGACGATCGCAGAGTTCGACCGCCTCGCCCGGCTGATCTGACCCCACGCTGTTTCTGGCACTTCTCGGGATCGATCGGATGAGAATTCTGCCGCTGATCTGGGAAGGCCTGCTCCCCAGGGCGCCGGATCGTTATCGAACCGCAGTCCGAACTCGCTGCCCCGGGGATCAGTGGAAGGGAGGCCGCCGCCTGGCCAGGGTCGCGACAGCCTGACCCTCGACCGGCTTGAACCTGATTGTCCTGCCTCGCTTGCGTCGTCCGTGGCGGGCGCGGTCCGATGAAGTCAGTCGGCGTCGAGCCGCTCCAGCGAGGCGTCGGCACGGGCGGCGTGGAGTGCCGCGCGCTCGGCGTCCACCATGTAGTCGCGCGACAGCGGCACCGCCTCGGCGTCGTGGGTGAGCTGGATCTGGAAGTTCATGTGGCCCTGTCGGCGGAACGCGATCTCGGCGCCGGCAAGGTAGAGCTCGAACATGCGGCAGAAGCGCTGGTCGTAGAGCGAGGCGATCAGATCGCGGTTGGCAGCGAAGCGGCGGCGCCAATGGGTGATGGTCTTGGCGTAATGCAGCCGGAGGATCTCGCAGTCGGTCACCCACAGGCCCGACCGCTCGATCGCGGCAAAGGTTTCGCTCAGCGCCGGCGAGTAGCCGCCGGGAAAGATGTACTTGTCCAGCCACGGGTTGGTGGCGCCCGGCCCCTCGTTGCGTCCGATGGCATGCACCAGCGCCACGCCGTCCGGCTTCAGGCAGTCGCGTATCCTGGCGAAATAGGCGTCGAAGTGGCCGACGCCGACGTGCTCGAACATGCCGACCGACACGATCCGGTCGAACCGCCGCTCGACCGCGCGGTAGTCCACCAGCTCGAACCGCACCCGGTCGGACAGGCCTTCCGCGTCCGCCCGCGCCCGCGCTTCCGCCAGCTGCTCGGTGGACAGGGTGATGCCGGTGACGCGGGCGCCGTAGTCGCGGGCCAGGGTCAACGCCATGCCGCCCCAGCCGCAGCCGATGTCGAGCACCTCCAGGTCCGGCCGGTCCAGGTGCAGCTTGGCGGCGATGTGCCGCTTCTTGGCCTCCTGCGCCTCCTCCAGCGTCTCGTCGCCGCGCGGGAAGTAGGCGCAGGAGTACTGCCGGTCGCGGTCCAGGAACAGGCTGTAGAGGCGGCCGTTGAGGTCGTAATGGTGCGCCACGTTGCGCCGTGCGCGCGGCGCCGGGTTGTACTGGGTGAACAAGCGCTTGGCTTCGCGCACCCGGGACGACACGGTGGCGCCGGGATGGCCGCCGCGCACCGCGTTGACCATGAACACGTCCATCAGGTCGTAGAGCGTGCAGCCGACAGGACGGATGGTTCCGGCCATGTAGGCCTCGCCGAACGCCAGCCCCGGGTTGAGCAGGAGACCCGTCTCGCTGGCGGGATCGAGCATTTCCATCCCGACATGCGGGGTGCCGCGCCCGTAGGACCGCACCTGCCCACTCGCATACCTGATGTCGAGCCGGCCGTACCGGATGAACCGCTTGAGCACCAGATCGAGCAGGATGGGCATGCCTGGTTCTCCGACAGCGACAACGGACTGCAAGATGAACCGGCAGCAGCGAAACGGTCAAAGGGTGGACGGGCACGAACGAGAACGGCCCGGGCTTGCGCCCGGGCCGCTCCCAGCTTCGTGACTGTTTCCGACGGATGCGTCAGGCGATCTCGCCCTCCGCCTCCTCCGGGCCGAACGCAGGCTGCTCGTCGTCATCGTCGCCGTCGTCGCGGCCGACCCGCTCGCCGCGGGCCTGGCGCTCCGCCTCCTCCGCGGACCGGGCGACGTTGGCGACCACGCGTATGCTCACCTCGGGATGCAGCACGACGCGGACGTCGGACAGGCCGAGCGTCTTGATCGGGTGCGCCAGCTGCACCTGCTGGCGGTCGATGGTCAGGCCGCCTTCGGCCGCGGCCAGCGCGATGTCGCGCGGCGACACCGAGCCGTACAGGGAGCCGCTGTCGCCGGCCTGTCGGATGATGACGACCGTGAGGCCGCTCATCCGCTCGGCCAGGCGCTCGGCCTCCTCGCGACGCTTGAGGTTGTTCGCCTCGAGCTGGATGCGCTCGCCCTCGAAGCGGGCGCGGTTGGCGGCGTTGGAGCGGATCGCCTTGCCCTGCGGCAGCAGGAAGTTGCGGGCATAGCCAGGCTTCACCTTCACGACGTCGCCCATCTGGCCCAGCTTCTCGATCCGCTGGAGCAGGATCACCTCGGTTGCGGACATGATGTGCCCTCCCTCAGCTCAGGATGTAGGGCAGCAAGGCCAGGAAGCGGGCGCGCTTGATCGCCTGGGCCAGCTCGCGCTGCTTCTTGGCCGACACCGCGGTGATCCGGCTCGGCACGATCTTGCCGCGCTCGCTGAGGAAGCGCGACAGCAGGCGCACGTCCTTGTAGTCGATCTTCGGCGCGTTCGGGCCGGAGAACGGGCAGGACTTGCGGCGGCGGTAGAACGGGCGGCGTGCGCCGACCGCGGTGCGGCGGGCGGCGGGATTGACGTCTTCGGCGCCGGACTGAGCCGACTGGGCTGATTGGGACATGGATGCCTACTCCGCTTCTGCCATGTCGGAACGCAGGCCGCGCGGGCCGCGCTCCGGACGCTCGCCGTTCTCGTCGCGGGCGCGGAACTCCTCGCGGTCGTCGTAGCCGCGCTTGCGCCCGCTGTCGAAGCGGCCGGCCGGCTTGGGGCCGCGGAAGCCGCGCTCGCGGTCGTCGCCCTTGCGGCTCAGGATGGCGGACGGCGCCTCGTCGATCGCCTCCACGCGCAGGGTCATGAAGCGCAGCACGTCCTCGTTCAGGCCGAGCTGGCGTTCCATCTCCTTGATGGAGGCCGGCTGGGCGTCGAGGCCGAGGAGCATGTAGTGCCCCTTGCGGTTCTTCTTGATGCGATAGGCGAGCGAGCGCAGGCCCCAGTACTCGCGCTTCTGGACCTGGCCCTGCTCGCCTTCCAGCTGGGTGGCGATGCCGTCGGCGAGCAGCTCGACCTGGGCCTGGGTGACGTCGTTGCGCGCGATCAGCACGCATTCATAGAGTGGCATGGGTTCTCCCTTCGGATGGTTCAACCCGACCGGCCGAGGGGATCCCGGGAAACGGCGCCGTCGCCTCCCAGGAGGCAGGGCATGGGTATAGCCGAAGCGATGCCACTCGCTCCGGCAGGGACGCTCGTGCGTGAACCACGAACCGGTGTCCGGCGCAAGCGGAAACGCTTCGCAGGACGCGCCAGGATCACCGTGCGGTCAGGCGTCTTCCCGCACCCGGCGCAGTCGTTGCGCGGCAGGCGGCGCGGCAGTCCGCCTGGACGCGGCGACCACCGGCCGGCGCGTCGCCACCGTTTCCGCCAGCATGCGTCCGATCGCCGGAATCACCTGGTCCTCGTCGAGGCGGAAGTTGAAGTACAGCGGCTGCCCCGGCATGGGCACCACGCAAGGCACGTCCGGATCGTCCGTTACCGCGTCCACCGAAACGAAGACCATCGGCGTCGGGTCCTCGAGATATCGCGGCGAGTCGTAAATGTGGAGGTCCGGGCGGCCCAGGAGGTTGGCGCGGCTGGTGATGACGAACCCCGGCCGGTTGCAGACCCAGCGGTACTTGGCGAGGCTGGCGCCCCAGATCGACACGAAGCAGTCGGCGGCGAGGCACCAGCCGATGCTGGACGCGACCGGCTGGCCGACCGTGTCGGCGATCGTCACGTCCAGGCACCGCGCGTCGTCCCGCACCGAGGCGACCAGCTCGCGCTCGATCTCCATCGGCCGGGGACCGCCTTCGCGCTCGCCATGGCTGCGTATGACGCGGTTGGCACCGGCGCCGCTGCGGGCGTTGTGCCCGTCGAACACGATCACGGCGCCCGGATGCCTGCTGGCGATCGAGCGCACCAGGCTGTCGAGGAACGGCTTCATTTCGACTACCGTGCGGTTCTCCACCCGCAGGCCGACCAGCACCACCAGGGCGCTGCGGCGCACGCTACGGCGCGCGGCGGCTCCGGCCTGTCGGCCTGCCTCGCTGCGCAGCGCCAGCGCCTGGATGCGGCTGCGCAGCGCCGTGGTCACCACGTCGGACGTGACCCGGAGCAGGAACAGGTCCGAGCGGTAGGCGTGGTCGATCACCTGCTCCACCGTGCGGAGGTGGCGGACCACCCGGCCCGCCAGCTCGGGGAACAGCTCGTCGACCGGGCCGAACAGCTCGGTGCCGCCTTCGGCGTCGGGCACGATCCAGTCCGGCAAGGCGTCCGGATGCGTGTCGAGCGCCCGCTGCATCCCGCTCAGCTCGTTCCACAGCTGGTGGCCGATATGCAGCCCGCGCGCGCGCATCACGCTGGCGAATCCGCTGGCGCCGCGTTGCAGGGCCGGGAACAACGCCCGCGCATGGACCAGGAGGTGGCTCAGCACCCACCAGGGAAGGTGGCGCAGCATGGTGCAGGCGAGGTCCCGCCGCACCTCGTCCGGGCTCACCACCAGCCCCATGGACGGGAACCACAGCCCAGCGAGCACCGAATGGTGGTCGCCGACCAGGACAAAGAACACCAGGTCGTGGCGATGGTCGACAAAGCGGTAGGCGAAGTGGAAGTCGTCGACGAACAACCCGCCTTGCGCGTGCAGCAGGGTGCCGTCGACCGGGCTCGGCCAGTCCATCCGTCCGCCGCCCACGAAGCCTGCGATCCGGTCCTGCCAGTCGACCTCCAGCCCGCGCATCAGCCAGTCGCGGTCGATCGCGGTCAGGCATCCCTGGTGGCCGCGGAACAGCAGGGAATGCGGCTGCAGGTCGGCGGCGAGGTAGAGCGAGGCTTCCGGGATCAGCGCGTCCAGGCACCACACGGCGATCTGGTGCCGGGTGTGCGAACAAACCTCCAGGAACCCCGCCGCCGCCGGGTCCAGCACCGGGTCACAATGGTTCAGCGCGGCGTCGGTGAGGCGGCCGAGCACCAGGAGGCAGTTGCGGCGCAACAGCATGCGCAGGTCGGGGGCGAGCCGGTGCAGGCAGTCGCCCGCCCGCTCCATGCGGTGGTTGAGGAACCAGGTGGCCCGTTCGCCGTCCCCGTGCTCGAGCTCGAGCAGGAACACGGGCGCGAAGCCGGTGTAGAGTGCGCGCGCCTTCCATCCGGGCAGGAAGCCGGTGATCGGCGCGCCGCCGACCAGCAGCGGCTGGACCTGGCCGCCGACGGCGAGCTGCAGGATCCCGTCCTGTTCCAGCACCGGGTCGCGGATCAGGATGTCGTCGGATGCCGGGGCCTGGTGCATGACGGGTCTGCGGGTCCAATGGGTTGGAAGGAAACTCAGCCCGGCTGCGGAAGGTAGTGCGCCCGGGCGTAGTCGATCGCGGTGGCGACCTGGTCGAGGCCGTCGCCTGTGCCCTGCTTCATCTCGATCACCACCCAGCGGTCGTAGCCGGCGGCGTCCAGCGCGCGCCCGGCGGCGGCGTGGTCGCACACGGGGGTCGTGAACGGACCGAGCTCCGGCTCGGCCATGTGGTAGTGCGCCAGCAGAGGGATGGCGGTGGCGATCGCCTCCGGAGGATCGTCGCCGGCCAGGAACACGCAGGCGGTGTCGAGATGGGCACGCACGTTGGGATGCTCGGTCTGCTGCACGAGCGACACGATATCGCGCCAATGGTTAAGGAAGTCCGCACCGTAGACCGGCGGCACCGGCTCCAGGGCCAGGGTCAGCCCGCCCTCGGCGGCGATCGCGCCCAGCACGCGCAGCCGCTCGGCCGCCAGCGCCATCGCCTGGTCCACCGGCATGGCACCGCGGAGGCGGCTCTTCGGCGCCCCGAACACCGCGACCTGCGCGCCGAGCGCGGCGGCGATGCGGGCAAGCAGGCGCATGTGCGCGCACATGGATTCGAACGCCTCGTCCGGGCCCAGCAGCGCCACCTCCGGCCGGCCGAAGAACACCGCCTGCAGCGAGCTTACGGCCAAGCCGGCCGCCTCGCAGCCGCGTCGGAACGCGTGCAGCCGCGTCGGCGTCAGGTCTTCCCAGGGGGCGATCCGGGTCGGCGCCACCTCGACGCCCTGCGCGCCGCGCTCGGCCAGGAGTGCGAAGGCCCGGCCCTCGGCGTCCGGCGCCCAGGCGAGGTTGGACACGCCCAAGCGCCTCATGAGGGGCGCCTCACGACGGCCGCTCGTCGTCGATGAAGCGGTTCATCGCCGCGAAAACGCCGTCGCGGTCCAGGATGTAGCCGCCGGTGCCACCGAACGCGGCGTCGTGGAGGGTGCGCATGTCGTAGCGCGCCTGCGGCGCCGCCTCCGCGCCGATGCTGCGGTCGGGAAAGAACCGCGCGCGGATCTCCTCCATCGACACCGGCTCGGTGGCGAGGTTGACCACGCCGAGGCCGCGGGCGCGTGCCAGCTCCAGGTCGGTGGCGAGACGCTGCAGCGGGTACCATTGGAACACCGAGTCGCCGTTGATCACCTGCAGCCGGTTGTGGTGCATCAGGTCGAAGATCGCGTTCTTCTTCAGCCCGGCGCCGAACAGGGCCGGCAGGCGCACGATCTGGTGGGAGGCGAAGCGTTCCGACACCCAGCGCTCCAGCAGCAGGCGGTTCGCGCCATAGGCGTGCAGCCCTTCTGGCGGCGGCTGGTCGGCTTCGGTCACGCCGATCGGCGTGCCGTACACGTCGATGGTGGAGATCAGGGTGAAGTTGTCGGCCTCGATGGTGCCGAGATGGGCGATCAGCCCCTCGATCCGCAGCAGGTCCTCGGCCGGGTTCTGGTTGGCCCACCATTTCACCGCCGACACGCCGGCGCACACCACGTCGCCAAAGCGTCTTCCGTCGATCTCGCCGATGCTGGACGAGTTGTACAGCGCGTCGAAGTTTCGCTGCGCCAGGAGGTTGGAGCCGACGAAGCCGGTGTGGCCGATCAGCGCCCGGTCGCCGACCGTTCCGGACACGGCGCTCACGCGTGCTCCTGGGTTTGCAGGCTGCGGGTGACGATGTCGCGGCGGAGCGGGCTCGCCAGCGGCGAGAAGCCGCGTTCCCGGCTGGATTCGATGAAGGCCAGGATGCGCTCCATGGCGAAGAAGATGGTGTCGATCTTGCCGGACATGACGTGGAACACCCGGCCGCGCCGGAACACCGAGCAGGAGCGGTCGTCGAAGTTGCCGACCGGCTTGGTCTTGATCGCCAGCTGCGGGCCCACGAAGCGGAAGCTTTCCTTGAAGGTCGGCAGGTAGCGCGACACCTGCGCTTCCATCGCCGCCACCTTCGCGTCCACCGTGTCGGACGACACGCTGTCGCGTATGCTCTGCGCTTCGCGGGCGTTGGTGACGCGGGCCAGCGGCGTGTGCGGCACGCTGGACAGGGTGTAGATGTTGGGGTCCTCGGTCGGGTACACCGAGCACAACGGGCCGTCCACGAAGGTCGCAGCCGGAAAAGCGTGGTCCGTCTCGTAATAGAGAAGCATGGTGGGCTCGTAGAAGAACGGCATCGGCATGCCGAGCTGCTGGCCCCAGCTGGCGTCGATCAGCAGGTCGTACGGCTCGCCTTCGACCAGCACCGCGTCGCTGGCCTCCTCGATGCTGGTGACCCGGTGGTTCAGCACCAGGCTGTCGCCCAGCAGCTCGCAGAAGAAGCGGCGCGCCTGCTCGATCAGCAGCACGCGCTCGCTGGTCAGCATCAGGCCGGCCACCTCGCGCATCGGCACGGAGGTTTCCGTCTGCTCGCGGAAGTCGATGCCGGTGGAGGTCATGATCAGCCGGTAGGTGGCGAAGTCGATCAGGCTTTCCGCCTTGGGCACGGCGTAGATGTTCTCGGCCACCTCTCGGCTCAGCTGCGGGTAGCGCTCCATGAAGCGCATGAAGCCGTCGCGCGACTGCACCCGGGTGCCGTGGTGGCGCGGGTAATGGAAGCCCAGATGCAGGCGGAACTGGTTGTTGCCGGACGCCTCGTGCAGCGGGCGGTGATGCTGCTCGAACACCTTGATCTCGAAGCCGAGCGCCTTGAGCGAGCTGCCCAGGTGGCAGCCGTACCAGCCGGCTCCGATGATAGCGACCCTCGAAACCATGGCCATCTCCCAGCCGTGCCATACGGCCCAACGAGCCCGCAGCTTAGCCGGAAAGGCGAGGAACAGACCAGCCCGCGCTTCCGGAAACGTTTCGATAGCGTATCCTGGCCTAGCGGTCGATCTTGAAGTTGAACACCTGCATGATTTGCATCGGCACCGGCACGCCGTTCTGTCTCGCCGGATGGAAATGCCAGTGCGACACCGCCTCCGTCGCGGTGCGGTCGAGGTCTGGATGGCCGGACGACACCGCGACCTCCACCGACGACACCGCACCGTCCGCGCCCACGAACACGAGCATCTCGACCGAGCCTTCCTCGCCCCGCCTGCCGGCGGCGCGCGGGTAGGGCGGCATCTTGTTGGCGTGTCGGTTGTCCGGCGACACCGGGATCACCTGCGGGTCGTCCTGGTGGCCGTAGCCGAGCCCGTCGGCCGGGTCGAGGTCGATCTCCGGCTGCGGGGGAGCGGCCTGTTGCGGCGGCGACGGTTTCGGCGCCTGCGCCTCCTGCTTCCTGGGGACGTCCGGCGGCACCGCGTCCGCGTCGGGCGACGGTGCCGTTTGCGGCAGGTTCGACCGGTCGGGCGCTGCCTGCGGCTGCGGCGGGCTCGGCGGCGCAGGCGGTACCGGAGGCGTCGGGTTGGTGGGGGGTGCCGGCTTGGAGCCGCCGGCGTAACGGTTCTGGTCCTCCACCATCTCCATCGTCGGCGGGTCGGTGGTCGCGGCCGGGGGCGGCAACGGATGCCGTGGCCCGAGCAGGCGCGGCGCTTCCAGCACCGCCACGGTCGCCAGCACGTGCAGCAACACGGCGACCGCCGCCGCCGCGACCAGGATGCGGCGGCGGTGGCGGCCGCCCCAGCTTCGCGACGGCACGAACAGCCGCACGCGCGGCGCGGCCCCGACCGTCACCTCCCGGCCGGCGGCCGGACGCCGCGTCCGCGCCGGCGATGCCACCGCTCAGGCCCGCAGCCGGTCCGGGATCAGCAGGCCGAGCCGGTCCGGGATGTCCCAGATCTCGCGCACGGTGCGGAGCGGCCTGAAGCCGGCGCGCAGGTAGGTGGGCAGGGCGCGCGGATGGTCGGCGGTGCAGGTGTTGACGCGCACGCTGCCGTTCTGGCTGCCGGCGCGCGCGAGCGCCACCGCGGCCGCCAACAGCCCCGGGCCGGCGCCGGTGCCGATCGCGTGCGGCATCAGCCCGAAATAGCCCAGGTTGACGTCGCGCCCGCTGCGCCCGTCCAGCTCGAAGAACCCGGCCGGCTCGCCGTCGCGATAGAGCACGTGGATGGCGGTTGCCGGATCGGCGAGGAGGGCGGCGATTTCTCGATCCGGCGCCATGCGGCGCAGCCACCAGCAGTAGTTCTGGCCGACCGTGTCGTAGAGATAACGGTAGAACCCGACGCTCGGCCGCAACACGTGCACCAGGGCGTCGCCGGGCGGCAAGGCCGGCGCCTGCACCGCGACATCGGGTTCCAGCCTGAGAAAGGTGACGTCAACCGCGATCCGTGTCGTCCGGTCGGACGAGAACTGCCGGGACGTCGTCATCGGGGCGCTGTTTCCTGAGGGTCGGGCCAACAACGAACGGGACGCGGAGCCGGTTCAGTCGTCCAGGAACGAGCGCAGCTTGCGGGAGCGGCTCGGGTGCTTGAGCTTGCGCAGGGCCTTGGCCTCGATCTGGCGGATGCGCTCGCGGGTGACGTTGAACTGCTGGCCGACCTCCTCCAGCGTGTGGTCGGTGTTCATGCCGATGCCGAAGCGCATGCGCAGCACCCGCTCCTCCCTGGGCGTCAGCGAGCTCAGCACGCGGGTGGTGGCCTCGCGCAGGTTGGTCTGGATCGCCGCGTCCAGCGGGATCACCGCGGTCTTGTCCTCGATGAAGTCGCCGAGGTGGCTGTCCTCCTCGTCGCCGATCGGCGTTTCCAGGGAGATCGGCTCCTTGGCGATCTTGAGCACCTTGCGCACCTTCTCGAGCGGCATGCCGAGCTTCTCGGCCAGCTCCTCGGGCGCCGGCTCGCGGCCGATCTCGTGCAGCATCTGCCGGCTGGTGCGCACCAGCTTGTTGATCGTCTCGATCATGTGCACCGGGATGCGGATGGTGCGCGCCTGGTCGGCGATCGAGCGGGTGATCGCCTGGCGGATCCACCAGGTGGCGTAGGTGCTGAACTTGTAGCCGCGGCGGTACTCGAACTTGTCCACCGCCTTCATCAGGCCGATGTTGCCCTCCTGGATCAGGTCCAGGAACTGCAG
>CAXTMS010000039.1:0-21161 GCA_964245345.1 uncultured Acetobacteraceae bacterium
ACCTCCGACCTGGAGCGGATCGGCGACTACGCCGCCAACGTCGCCAAGCGCTCGCTGCGGCTGGGCACCGCCGGTCCCGACATCTCGCTGGGCGGCCTGCGCAACATGGGCCGGCTGGTGCAGGAAAGCCTGCGCCTGGCGATCGACGCGCTGGGCCAGAACGACAAGGACAAGGCGCTGGACGTGTGGCGCTCGGACAAGGCGGTGGACGAGATCTACACCGCCATGTTCCGCGAGCTCGTCACCTACATGATGGAGGACCCGCGCAACATCGGCGCCTGCACCCACCTGCTGTTCATCGCCAAGAACCTGGAACGGATCGGCGACCACGCCACCAACATCGCCGAGCGCGTGCACTACGCGGTGACCGGCGAGATGCTGCCGCCCGCACGCCCGCGCGGCGGCTTCACCACCGAGGCGACACCATGACACAGGCAGAACCCATGCATGGCCCATCCTTCGTCCGGGAGCAGACCATGAGCCGTCGTCCCGCCGCGCGCGAGGAAGCCCGTCCGCGCGTGCTGGTGGTCGAGGACGACCCGTCGCTGGCGGTGATGCTGCGCTACAACCTGGAAAAGCTGGGCTACCAGGTGGAGGAAGCCGCCGACGGGCAGGAAGCGCTGCTCCGCGTGGCGGAACAGGCCCCCGACCTCCTGCTGCTGGACTGGATGCTGCCCAGCCTGTCCGGCATCGAGGTGTGCCGGCAGATACGCAGGCGTCCGCAAACGCGCGACCTGCCGATCATCATGCTCACCGCGCGCACGGAGGAGCAGGATTCGATCCGCGGCCTCAACACCGGTGCCGACGACTACATCACCAAGCCGTTCAGCATGGAAGCGCTGGCCGCCCGTGTGCGCGCCCTGCTGCGACGCGCGCAGCCGCAGGCGAGCGGGCTGACGCGGCAGTTCGCCGACATCGTGCTGGACGGCGCCGAGCACCGGGTGCAGCGCGCCGGCCGCCCGGTGCATCTGGGTCCGACCGAGTACCGGCTGCTGGAGTTCCTGATGCAGCACCCGCGCCGGGTGTTCTCGCGCGAGGACCTGCTGAACGCGGTGTGGGGCGCCGACATCCACGTCGAGGCGCGCACCGTGGACGTGCACATCCGCCGCCTGCGCAAGGCGCTGAACGCGCCCGGTGAGGTGGACGTGGTGCGCACGGTGCGCACCGCCGGCTACGCGCTCGATGTGGAGCCGGTCTGACCCGGGCAGGACGCCAGGCGGGATGAGCCTGTGGCGGCGGCACAAGGTGGAGGAGGGTTCGCCGCCGGACCGCCGCCGTCCGGCGCCCGACTGGTCGCCGTCCGATTGGTCGCTGCCCGAGCTGCTCGACATGCTGCCGCATCCGGTGGTGACGCTGACCTCGAACAGGCTGGTGCGTCATGCCAACGGCGCGGCGCAGGACCTGCTGGGCGACGCGCTGCCGGCGCTGCTGCGCCATCCGCTTCTGGTGCAGGCGCTGGACCGCCTGCAGGGCGCCACGGTGGAGTCGGTCGATCTGGCGATGGACGTTCCGGTGCGCCGCGTGCTGCGCGTGGCGGTGCGGGCCGACCGGCGTGCCGGCAGCTTCGGCCTGATCCTGCTGTCCTTGTCCGACCGCACCGAGCAGGAAGCGGTGGAGCGCATGCGCGCCGACTTCGTCGCCAACGCCAGCCACGAGCTGCGCACGCCGCTGGCCAGCCTGATCGGCTTCATCGAGACCCTGCAGGGCCCGGCCGCGGACGACGCGCCGGCGCGGGTGCGCTTTCTCGCCATCATGGAAGCGCAGGCGGCACGCATGTGCCGGCTGATCGACAACCTGCTCAGCCTGTCGCGCATCCAGATGCACGAGCACCGCCGTCCGGACGGCACCGTTCCGCCGGCGCCGCTGCTCCGGCGCGTCGCGGACGCGCACGAGCCGCAGCTGCGCGCGGCCTCCTGCACCCTGGCGGTCGAGATCGCCGACGGGTTGTTGCCCTTGGCGGCCGATCCCGACCAGCTGGCGCAGGTGCTGCACAACCTGCTCGACAACGCCATCAAGTACGCCAAGGGCCCGGCGCGGATCGTGCTGCGTGCGGAGGTGGCGCAAGCCGGGCTGGGCCCGTCCCAGGGCGGGGTGGTGCTGTCGGTGTCCGACGACGGGCCCGGGATCGCGCCGCAGCACCTGCCGCGCCTGACCGAGCGGTTCTATCGCGCAGACGATGGCCCGGGTGCCAAGACCGGCAGCGGGCTCGGGCTCGCCATCGTCAAGCACATCGTCGGCCGCCACGGCGGACGGCTCGTCATCGAGAGCACGCCGGGGCAGGGAACCTGCGTCAGCGTGTGGCTGCCGGTGCGCCCGCAGGGGAGCTGACGCAGCCGGCGACCGTGTCGATCGCGACACGGGTCCGGAAGAAAGGAGACAATCCTAATTCCACGCCATCCACGCGTATTCACGTGGTGGGACACCACCGTTAGGGTCGCGCCGCTACAGCGGATGTCGATCGATGCGCCAACGTCATCATGTCAGAACGGTTCTGCTTGCGGCCACGACGTTCTGCAGCCCGCTTGCGGTGTCGGGCCACGCCTTCGCCGACGCCACCGACTCCCAGATCAGCACCATCGAGAAGCAGATCAGGGCGCTGCAGGGCCAGCTCAACCACATGAAGCGCGACCTGTCGGCGCGCGCGGCCGAGGTCAGGGCAGCCCGTTCGGAAGCCGCGCAAGCCAGCCGGCAGGCGCGCGAGGCGGAAGAACGCTTCGGCCCCACCCGCTACGACGGCAACGGGCACCCGGAGGCGCCGCCGCCGCTGTCGGCGCCTCCGGGCTATGCCAACTACACCAGCTATCCCGGCACCCAGGCGCCGTTCGCCAACATCAACGGCAACCCCGGCTACCAGCCGAGCGGCGGCAAGCTGAAGCAGGGGCAGTTCGCGATCGGCGCCGTGCGCGTGACGCTGGGCGGCTTCATCGAGGCGGCCGGGATCTTCCGCACCCGCAACGAGGACGCCGACATCTCGTCCAGCTTCAACACCGGCATCCCGTTCGCGCAAAGTCCCAACTATCACCAGGACGAGTTCCGCGGCTCAGCACGGCAAAGCCGGGTGTCGCTGCTGGCCGAGGCCTCGCCGAACTCGGTGACCCAGCTTTCCGCCTACTACGAGACCGACTTCAACAGCGCCGGCGTCACCTCGAACTCTGTGGAAAGCAACAGCTACACGCTGCGCCTGCGCCAGCTCTACGCGACCTACGCCCGGTCCGACCTCGACGTCTATGTCCTCGGCGGCCAGGCGTACTCGCTGGCGACGATGAACAAGTTCGGCATCGTGCCGCACCAGGAGAACACGCCGCTGCAGATCGACGCCCAGTTCGTCACCGGCTTCGTGTGGAAGCGCGACGTGGGCCTGCGCGTGGTCAAGGGCTTCGACAACGACAAGTACGACATCGGCCTGTCGGTGGAGAGTCCGCAGAGCACCTACTCGATCGGCGGCAACGGGTCCGGCCTGCCCGCCACCGACACCGTCAACACCACCAACGCCGGCCTGAGCGGCAACGGCGCCACGCTGAACAGCCTCACCACCTACTCGACCGAGTATGCGCCCGACGTGGTCGCCAAGGCCACCGCCGACCCGGGCTGGGGCCACTACGAGCTGTTCGGCATCGCGCGCTTCCTGCACGACCGCGTCAGCAGCGTCGGCTCCGGCAGCAACAAGACGGTGTTGGCGGGCGGCGTCGGCGGCGGCGTGATCCTGCCGGTGATCAAGGGCAAGCTCGACTTCCAGGCGTCCGGCCTGGTCGGCCAGGGCATCGGCACCTACGGCTCCGCCCAGTTCGCCGACGCCACCCTGGCCCGCGACGGCGCGCCGCAGCCGCTGCCGGAAGTGATCGCGCTGATCGGGCTGGTGGCGCGCCCGGTGAAGCCGGTGGACCTGTACGCCTATGTCGGCACCGAGCAGATCACCCACCGCGAGGATTTCAGCATCAACGGCAAGGGCTACGGCTACGGCAGCCCGCTCTACTCCAACGCCGGCTGCAACATCGAGCTGAGCACGCTGCCCTGCACCGCCAACACGTCGGGGATCGTCGAGGGCACGCTCGGCGGCTGGTGGCGCTTCCTCAAGGGCGATTACGGCACCATGCAGACCGGCGCGCAGTATGCCTATGTCCGGCGCACCGCGTTCGGCGGCATCGGCGGCTCGCCCAACACCGACGAGAACATCCTGATGTTCTCCTTCCGCTACCTGCCGTTCCAGTAGCGGCCAGAGCGGCGGCGCCTGCCGCCGCGCCAACACAAAACGTGTCGCGGCAGCAACATCCGCCGGCTCGTTGTCGCGGTTTGATCACAAATGCGCCGTCACGAAACGGTCATCATAGCTTCGCCGGGCCGACACTCATTGCCGGAACGATTTTGGCTATTTGTTCCGCGCCGCGGGGCAGGTTGTTCCTGCCGGGCACGGGACCGGAACCTGATGACGAGACGCTTTTTCCCCAAGGCGAGCCTTCTGGCGGCGACAGCTTTGTGCGGGGTCGGCACCCTGGCGAGTGCCGCACGCGCCGACACCACCAGCAGCCAGATCGGCGCCATCGAAAAGCAGATCCGGGCGCTGGAGGGTCAGCTCAACCACATGAAGCGCGACATGTCGGCGCGCAATGCGGAAGTCCGCGCCGCGCGGCAGGAGGCCGCGACCGCGAGCCGGCAGGCGCGCGAGGCGGAGGAACGGTTCGGCCCGATCCGCTACGACGCCAGCGGACGGCCGATGCCGCCGCCGCCGCTGTCCGCGCCGCCCGGCTACATCTACGCTGGCTCGCCGTACCAGAACGTGGCCGGCTACCCGAGCTACGCGCCGAGCGGGCCCAAGCTGAAGCAGGGCCAGTTCGCGATCGGCAACGTGCGCGTCACGCTCGGCGGCTTCATCGAGGCGGCGGGGATCCTGCGGTCCAAGAACGAGGACGCCGACATCTCGTCCAGCTTCAACACCGGCATCCCGTTCGCGCAGAGCGCCAACTACCACCAGGACGAGTTCCGCGGCTCGGCGCGGCAAAGCCGCATCTCGCTGCTGGCCGAGGCCAATCCGAACGACTACACCACGCTGTCGGCGTACTACGAGACCGACTTCAACAGTGCCGGCGTCACCTCGAACTCGGTGGAATCCAACAGCTACACGCTGCGCACCCGGCAGCTCTACGCCACCTATGCTCGCTCCGACGACGACTTCTACGTCCTGGGTGGGCAGACGTGGAGCCTGCTGACGATGTTCCGCCAGGGCATCACGCCGCGCACCGAGGACAGCCCGGGCGTGATCGACGCGCAATACGTTCCGGGCTTCGTATGGACCCGCAACGTCGGCCTGCGCGTGGTCAAGGGCTTCGACCACGACAAGTTCGACATCGGCGTGTCGGTGGAAAGCCCGCAGAGCACCTACGCCCAGACCGCGACCTCGCTGCCAGGCGTCACCATCAACACCACCAACGCCGGCCTGAGCGGCAACGGCGCCACGCTGAACAGCCTCACCACCTACTCGACCGAATACGCGCCCGACGTGATCGCCAAGGCCACCGCCGACCCGGGCTGGGGCCACTACGAGCTGTTCGGCGTCGCGCGGTTCCTGCACGACCGCGTCAGCGTGGTCGGCAGCGGCTCCGACAACACGGTGCTGGCGGGCGGCGGCGGCGCCGGCATGACCCTGCCGCTGATCCCCAAGCGGCTGGAGTTCCGCATCTCGGCGCTGGCCGGCGAGGGCATCGGCCGCTACGGCTCGGGCCAGCTCAACGACGCCACCATCGCCCGCGACGGTGCGCCGCAGCCGCTGCCCGAGGCGCTGGCGCTGACCGGCCTGCTGTTCCACGCCAGCAAGAAGCTCGACCTGTACGACTATGTCGGCACCGAGCAGATCCTGCACCGCGAATCCTACAGCGTCGGCAAGAACAACTACGGCTACGGCAACCCGCGCTATTCCAATGCCGGCTGCGACATCGAGCTGAGCACCGCCACCTGCACCGGCAACACCCGGGGCATCGTGCAGGAAACCGCCGGGCTGTGGTGGAAGTTCTTCCACGGCGACTACGGCACCATGCAGGCCGGCGCGCAGTACTCGTGGACCACGCGCACGGCCTTCCGCGGCGTGGGCGGCACCCCGCACACCGACGAGAACATCGCCATGTTCTCCTTCCGCTACTTCCCGTTCCAGTAGCAAACGCTTCGAACCCGCCGGAAGGAACGCCGCAAGCGTTTCTTCCGCATCGGCTCTGCCGCCGCTACGCGGGAACGATGTCCGGCCGGTTCTTCGGGAACCGGTCGATCATCGACGGACCGACGTTCAGGTGCTGCGCCACTGTGAGCGGCGGCGCGCGCGTCAGCCACTGCGACAGCGAGATCTCGGAGAACCGGTCCGCCTTGAAGATCTCCAGGAACTGCAGCTCGGTGCTGCCGGTGTTCTGGATGTAGTGCCCGGGGCTCTTCCTGACATAGCTCACCTCGCCGGCGCGGAAGTCCACGGTCTGCGCCGCGGGACCGGTGTTGAACACCGTCATGCGCGCCTCGCCCTTGATGTGGTACTGCCACTCGCCGGCGTTGGGGTGCCAGTGCAGCTCGCGTAGAGGGCTCCCGGCTCCACCCTCACCAGCAAGGCGGCGACTGTCTTCGAGATCGGGAATTCGCTGCTGTCGACCACCTGCACCTGGCCACCTTTGGTCGCCTTCGTCATCGACGACATGCGGAACACGACCGGTTCGGTGCCGGCAACCGCGCCCACTGCCTGCGGTCGTCTTCGAGCGGACCCGGTTCCTCGCCCTCAAAGGCCCACAGGTGGTGCTCGGCCGCGGCTGCGGCCGGAGGGTCCGGTCGCCGGGCTGGCCCGGGCGATCAACGACGATCCGGACCTGCCCAGGGAGCGGACCGAGACGCAGCGCCGAGCACCCGGGCCGCAGCCGGCGGCGGTAGGCAAGCCCGTCATGCCGCTTTGCAGCATTTTCCTTGTCCTGCGCCGCCGCATGCTTTATGTGCGGTGCGTGAGGTGCCCTGCGCAGCGCCTGATGCCTCCCGATACCAGGCTGGTCCGGCGCAGAGGGCCAACCGTTTCCGGAAGAGCGGTATCTCACTTCCAGCCATCCAGCACCCGATCCGTTCGATCGGCCGACGCCCCGCTTCGGCGCGTCCGTTGGGTAATCCTTCATCGTTCCGAGCGATCTTCACCCGATGCGGCCGATGCCGCCGGCCGGATCAGGCGCCAGGAGGCGCCGCTGCACCCATGACCACGTTTCTAGACCTCAAGCTCGCCGAACCCCTCCTCCGCGCCCTGACGGAGGAAGGCTATACCGTTCCCACCCCGATCCAGGCCGGTGCCATCCCGCACCTGCTTGACGGTCGCGACCTGCTGGGCCTGGCCCAGACCGGCACCGGCAAGACCGCCGCCTTCGCCCTGCCGATCCTGCACCGCCTGGCGCAGCACCGCGTGCCGCACACCGCGAAGTGCCCGCGCGTGCTGGTGCTGGCCCCCACCCGCGAGCTGGCCTCGCAGATCGACGAAAGCTTTGCCACCTACGGGCGGCACATGCGCCTGAGCCACACGGTGATCTTCGGCGGCGTCGGCCAGGGCCGCCAGGTGGAGGCGATGCGCCGCGGCGTGGACGTGCTGGTGGCCGCCCCCGGGCGCCTGCTCGACCTGGTCAACCAGGGCCACGTCAACCTGTCCGCGGTCGAGGTGCTGGTGCTCGACGAGGCCGACCGCATGCTCGACATGGGCTTCGTGCGCGACATCCGCCGCATCACCGCGCTCCTGCCCAGGGAGCGGCAAACGCTGCTGTTCTCGGCCACCATGCCCGGCGCCATCGCCGAGCTCGCGTCCGGCCTGCTGCGCGACCCGGCCCGGGTCGAGGTGACGCCGCCGTCCACCACGGTGGAACGGATCCGCCAGGCGGTGATGTTCGTCGACGACAGCAACAAGAAGCCGGCGATCCTGATGCTGGTGCAGTCGCCCAAGGTGGTGCGCGCCATCGTGTTCACCCTGATGAAGCACGAGGCCAACAAGGTCGCCGAGTTCCTGTGCAAGGAAGGCATCAACGCCGAGGCGATCCACGGCAACAAGAGCCAGGGTGCGCGCGAGCGCGCCATGGCCGGCTTCAAGTCGGGCGCGGTCAAGGTGCTGGTCGCAACCGACATCGCGGCGCGCGGTATCGACGTCGACGACGTCAGCCACGTGTTCAACTACGACCTGCCCAACGTGCCGGAAAGCTATGTGCACCGCATCGGCCGCACCGCGCGCGCCGGCCGCGACGGCTGGGCGGTGTCCTTGTGCGACGCCGAGCAGCGGGCCTGGCTGCGCGACATCGAGAAGGAGATCGGCCAGAAGCTGCCGGTGTTCATGGACCACCCGTTCCATTCCGAGATGGCGTCCAGCTCCACCATGCGCCCTCCCGTGCTCGGCAGCGGCGGCCGTGGCCGTCAGGGAGGCCAGCCGGGTGGCCAGCGTCCGGGTAGCAGCCAGGGCCGCGGCTCGAACGGCCGTCCGGCCGGCGGCTCGCCAAGCGCCCCGAGCCGCAGCGGCAACCGCCGCCCGTTCGGCGGTGGCCACCGCAGCGCCTGACCTCGCCGTTGCCAGCCGCGGCCGGAGCACCACGCGACCGCCCGTCGGCCAGCCGGGCGGGTCGGCCTCGCCCGGTGCTTCGCCTCGATCCCGTCCGGTTTCCCGCCTCCGGGGCTCGGGATCGTTCCGGATCGTCCACGACCAGCAAACGTTTCGAAAGCGGATGATGGGATAGTTCTCTGCGTTGCACGCGGGGAATACGTTGGTCGACAGGGTATGCGTCCGGCAGGTCGGCGAGGTTTCGGCGGCGCTGCTTCTGGCCTTCGTGCTGGGCGGCATGGGTCCGATGGACGGCGATGACCGGCTGACGTCGCAGGACCTGCAGATCGCCGGCCGGGTGCTGCACTTCGTCGAGTCGCCGCCCGTCGGCGACGCCACCCTCGCCATCGTCTATGCGGAAGGTTTCCGGCTCGCAGGGCGAGGCCAGCGACGTCGCGTCGTGGCTGTCGGGCGGTCTGCAGGCGGGCGACCTGCTTCGGCCGAAGCTGGTCGAGCAGGACAAGCTGGCCGAGCTCGAAGGCTATGTCCCCATCATCACCACCGCCGGCGTTTCAATGGCGATCGTGCGCACCATCGGCTCCCCGTTCAGGTCCGGGCTCGGCATCCTGCCGTCCGGCCAGGCGCCGCTGTCCGCCCGGGACTTCAACGGCAGCCGCGACCTTGGCGGCGAGCTGACGCTGGGCAGCGGCGCAGGACCCGCGGGAGATCCAGCGCGTGCGACAACTGGCCGACAGCAAGCTTCGAGGGCATCCTGATCCATCGGCAGGGCCACGTCCTCGATGCCAACGAGCACCTGTTGCGCATGACCGGCTACGACCTCGCCGAGATCGAGCAGGTCGGCGTGTCTTGACACCTAGGCTAAACCCCCCCGCGCGGCGCGGTCGCGAGCCAGCGATAGGTTCCCGGTGCCGGTCACCACGCGAGCACGGGCTGCTTCAGCCGATCATGAGGGATGTTCTGACGCGAGCATCTGCAGGATCGACCTGAGATTGCCGGCTTTGATCTCATCCTGACCAAAGAAGCTCGCATGCGCATTCCGGATCACAGGAAGTGCTCGACGAAGGGTCTCCGCACCGCAAGCCGTCAAAGCAACCCGCTTGGTGCGACCGTTCGCCGGGTGTCGATCCCGTAAGATCTGGCCCTTGCGTTCGAGGAGGGAGAGCACTTGGCTCACCTGCATCGGGTGCATCTCGACAAAGGCAATCAGGTCGCTCTGCGTGATGATCTCGTCCTGCCTCGTCAGCCAGCCGAGCGCGGCCATGAGGGCGAACTGGAGGTGAGTGAGGCCATGGACCTCCAGCCGATCGTCGACGAAGCGCTGCCATGCGTGGGTCACACGCCAGAGCAGGAAGCCCAGGCTGTCGTCAGGTTTCCTCAGCGCGAGGTCGGTCAACGGGTCCGGGTCGGGCACGGTTCAGCTCTGACAATTGACGAGATGGAACCTTAAGACCATAAATGTCTTTATGATAGCGGCTGCGGCGGTCGTGGAAGGTGCCCGGTCCCAGGACGGAGCTGATCGCCTTTCCTGTTCAGCGCTGCCGCCGCCATTGCGGTCCGCAGCACGGCCTGAAACCGCACGGATGGACACGCCACGATGGACGACACGGGAGCGCACCATGTCTCAAGTGCAAACTGACTGCGAGGTTCTGATCGTCGGCGCGGGACCGGTCGGCCTTACGCTCGCCAACGACCTTCACCGCTGGAATGCGCCGTTCCGCATCGTCGACAAGAAGCCTGGACCGGAGCGCTATTCCAAGGCGTGCAATCTTTGGCCCAGATCGCAGGAGGTGTTCGCCGCCATCGGCCTGCTCGATCGTCTCCTGGCGCGGAGCGCACCGCTTCACACCTTCTCGCTGCATGGGTACGGCAGGCTCCTCGGCCACATCCCGATGGATCGTCACCCGAGCCCTTATGGGACGCCGGTGTTCATCGGCCAGAACGACGTCGAAGAGCTCCTCTCGGACCGACTTGAAGAGGTCGGGGCCGCCGTCGAGCGGGAAACCTCGGCCGTCGACATTGCCGAGCGTGAGGACCACGTCGAGACGGTGCTGCAACGCGCTGATGGAAACAGGGAGGCCGTTCGGGCACGCTGGCTCGTGAGTTGCGAGGGAGGGAACAGTCTCGCGCGCAAGGCTGCGGGCCTCGACTTCCGACGCGAGCGGCTGCAGGGGCGCTTCATCCGCCAGATCGATGCCCGCTTGCGCTGGAGCCGGGCCACGAACCCCGGCCACGCATCGTTCTTCCTCAAGCAGGACGGCTACATGGGTGTCCTGCCGCTGCCGGGCGGGCATCATCGGATGTTCGTGCTCAGTGACGACGCCGACGCCCCCGCGGAGCGGGATCCCACCCTGGAAGAGATGCAGGCGATCCTGCGTGAGGTCGCCGACGATCCGGCGGCCACGCTCTCCGATCCGGTCTGGTTCAGCCACGGACGCTTCACCCACGGGGTCGCGCCCGGCCTGCGACAGGGCCGCATCTTCCTCGCCGGCGACGCGGGGCACATGACGCTTCCGATCTACGGCCAGGGCATGAACACGGGCATGCAGGACGCCTTCAACCTGGGCTGGAAGCTCGCCCATGTGCACCGCGGATGGGCGACCGAAAACCTGCTCGACAGCTACGACGCTGAACGCAGGCCGGTACGCGAAGGCTTGAACTCCGAGCAAACGAACGTCTTCCACGCCATCGCCGAGCCGAGCCGGTTGCAGGAGCAAGCGGTCCGCTGGTTCGGGGCAGCGCTCCTGTTCAAGGGGCCTGCGCAGCACTTCACCAAACGATCGGCACAGTTGGCGATCGCCTACGAACACAGCCCTCTCAACCACACCGGAGGTGGCGCGAGACAGGGCGTCAAGACGGGTGACCGTGCGCCCGACGCCTCAGTGGTCGACGCGGAAACCCTTGGCACGACCTCGCTGTTCGAGGCGATCCACGGCGAGCGGTGGACCCTGCTCGTGTTCGACGGCGGTCGGCGGAGCGTCGGTCAGGCCGTGGCGGAAGCGGCTGAACGGCTGGCGGATTGGTCGCAGGTCGTCATACGGCCGGTGCTCGCGACGCCGCGGATCGATGGAGGCGTCGTCCCGCCGGGAAGCCTGCTGGACATCGATCGGTTCGCACATGAGGCGTACCGGCTCGACCATCCGACCTTTGTCCTGGTGCGGCCGGACGGCTACGTAGGATATCGCGGGCAGGTGACCGACGCGGCGGCGCTCGGGGACTACTGTCGTCGCCACCTCACGCGCGGAGCCGCAAGCGACGGCTTTCAGGGTGTCGGAGAGCGGATCGGGCGCAGTGGCCTCGATGCGTACGGCACGGCTGCGTCACCGGTTGGCGTGGGTGCCCTCGACCCTGAACAAGCCGTGACCCAGCTGGTGGTCAGTGGCCGTCTCGACGGCCGGAGCCGACGCCGGGCCGAGCAGAATCGCAATCACGCGAACCACCCGCCGCCGGAGGGAGACCATGTCGCATCTAAGACTGTACTTCGCGCCTGACACCTGCGCTCGCGTTCCGCTTACCGCCTTGGAGCAGATCGGCTGTGACTACGACCTCGAGGTGGTCGCCTTCATGAAGGGCCAGCACCGCTCGCCCGATTACCTGCGGCTGAACCCGAGCGGCAAGGTGCCGACGCTGATCGTCGACGGCGAGGCGCTGATGGAGAACGTCGCGATCAACTTGTGGCTGGCCGACACCTTTCCGGACGCTGGCCTGCTTCCTCGAGCCCACGGTCTCGCCAAGGCGCGTCAGCTTTCAGACCTCGCTTATTGCGCATCGGGATTGCATCCGATCGTCACCCGGCTTCGCATCCCGCAGATGTTCTGCACGTCTCCAGAAGCCAAGTCCGAGGTCTTCGCCACGGCTGAGGTGGCGATGCACAAGCAGTTCGCGGTTCTGGAGCGCCGTCTCGGCCACTCACAATGGTGGTACGAAAGTGGCTGGTCGATCATCGACTCATACATCAACTGGGTCTGGTTCCGGGTGAGTGGGACGGACTTCGACGGCTCGTCCTATTCTGCGCTTGCACGGCATGATCTCGATGTGCAGGCGCGTCCCGCAGTTCAGCGCATGCTGGAGAGAAATGCGGAGATTACGCGCGCGCTCGAGACGCACGGCCTCGCACCGTCATTCAAGGACTGGCGGCCGCCGAGCAGTTGAGCTGCGGTCGACGCCCCAGTCGTACTCCGGTCACGCCTGCTCACGCCGTGGTTGAAGGAGCCGCCGCAGGCGCTCACTGAAGGCCAGACTGGCACACGTCTGAGGTTCCGCTTCCCGCCGGGAGTGCATGCCGCGAAGCCAACACTTGTGACCGGCCGGGACATCGACCAACAACCAAGCGAGCGGATTGGCTAGATCAGGCTCATGAGCTTGGATGTTGCTTGCCAAAGATTTGGCCGCGAAGTTCATCGACTGCCTGCCGTGACGCTGACAGACGGTCATTCCCACTTAATGTTCCTCCAAGACCATGTTGAGTTGCATGAATTAGTTATGATTCGCTGCCGGAAGCGCCCGATTCGCATGAGCTTCCGATGTGGACCGACGAGAACAACGGTGGCTACGATCGTAGCAAGCTGCGCTACCCGAGCATCTGATCAATGATGCTAAGCAGCGGAGCTGATCAAGGCGCTGGTCAAGCCGGAGATCCCCTTGGCCCGGCGCGGTGGCAACAAGCGCACGGTCGATGTGCGCGAGGTGGTCAGCGGGCTGATGTATGTGCTGAGCACCAAGTGCCAGTGTTGCGCGGTTCCGAAGGACCTGCCGCCTCACAGCACGATCAACCATTCCTTGTCGCTGGCAGCACGACGGCACCCTCGCCCGGCTGCACCACGCCCTCTACGTCCGCTTCTGCGAATTGATGGGTCGCAAGGTGAGCCCGGCGACAGCCAGAGCGTCAAGAGCGCAGGAAAAAAGGGGACGCTAGACTGATCGGCAGGGCTTCAATGGCGGCAAGAACATCAAGGGCAAGAAACGGCACGTCCTGGTCGACACGCAGGGCCTGCTAGTGGAGGCATTCATGCGTGTAGCCGACATACAGGATCGCGATGGTGGCGTGCTGCTGATGGTGACCCTGTTCGGCATGTATCTTTTTCTGCTCAAGCTCTACGCCGACGCTGGCTACCAGGGATCGAAGTTCCAGCAGGGGTCTGCCCGGACCTGCCGCGCCGTGAACGGCGAGATCATCCGGGGGTGCGACACGGGCACGTTCGTGGTGCTGCCCAAGCGGTGGGACCGTGAAACGCACCATTGCCTGGCTCAACCGGTGTGGGCGGCTGAGCAAAGACTGGAAGTGCCTGAACCGAACGCCCTCGTGTTCTATGCTAGGCGTCACTCAAGCTGATGGTGAGAAGGCTCCGCGATCCCGTGGAATGATCTTGGACAGAATCTCATGTTGACATCTTCTGCGGTCAACTGTCGATTCTTCCGCTTTGCTCATGGTCCCCTCGTAGGGGGACTGCACTTCACTAAACTACTAACCTACCGTTTGAGAATATTTGGTAACCGTTAGGCAACGCGCAGAAGCAGAGCGTAAAGGGGAGTTTGCCTGCCGAAAGCGTTGTTGAAAGCGGGACGACCGCGAAGGGGAGGATCGAACCGCGGGCAATCTCGTTCCAGTCGTCGCGCAAGCGAGTGCTCCTCATACAAGTTTTCCTTCCACCAGAAATCGGGACTTCTCGGAGACCGAGGCTTAAACCTCCTAACGGGCTCTAGAAACAGGGAGATAACCACTCAACACGTCCACAGCCGCGATCAGGATGCTTTAGGATGCTATGCCGCTGGTAAAGGAAGCTGAAGGACCAGAGCGCAAAGGAGTTGATCGACAACGTTGATCGACTCTGAACAAGTATCAACAGAATTCTGTAAAGGTGATGTGGTGCAGAGTCAGAGCCTTCGGATTGCTAGCCCGCCCCGCGACAGCGTCCGTGCACCGAAGATTGCAGTTCCATTAGATGCCTGTGATTGCCACATGCACGTGTTCCCGCCGGCCGCGTTGTTCCCGCGTGCTGCGAATAGACCGGTTGAGCCGCCCGACACAACTCTCGACGACTACCGCAACGTTGCCAACGCGCTTGGCCTTCGCCGCGCCGTCGTGGTGCAGCCTAGCGTGTACGGTGACGACAACATGGCCACGCTGGACGCTGTCAGCCAACTAGGTCATGACGGACGCGCGGTTGGTGTCGTTTTCGAGCCGCTGATCTTAACTGATGCACGGCTAGCCGAATGGCACGCCGCCGGCATGCGCGGTTTACGCATAAACTTCTGGCATAACTCGCATCGCTACGGGTCGAAGATACTCCGTGAGTTGTCGGAACGAGTCGCGGGGGCTGGCTGGCACCTTGAGGTGCTCGCTCAGGCCGCGACCTTGGCGGAGTTGAGCCCAGTCCTCAAGCGTCTGCCCACCGATACCGTCATCGGCAATTTCGGCATGGTTGATCCGGCGTTCGGTGCGGACCATCCCGCAATCGCGACTGTGCGTGAGTTGCTCGGAACTGGCCGCGCCTGGTTGAAGATGAGCGGCGCATACCTCATCGTGAGCGACGATCCGTCATTTGAGGCTCTCGGGCCGGTCGTACGCGAACTGCTTCCAGAATATGGTGAGCGCCTAGTGTGGGGAAGCGATTGGCCTCACCCGGGTGCTCAAGGAGAGATGCCCGACGACGGAGACCTGCTGAATGCACTGGGTTCATGGGGTGTAGGTTCCAGCGACCTCGAACGCATCCTTTGTAAAAATCCGGCAAAATTGTATGGTTGGGAGTAGCGGCGTCGGAACTGGCTTGGAAGATGATCAAACTTGCCAAGGTCCCCAACCAGCTGTTGCCCAAGAAAACGTCATCCGTCTCGCTGTATTTACAGTTTCGACAGTCGTGTTCGAGATCTGATTCTTCTAGCCTTGTGTGAGCGTTCTGATGCTTGGATTGGCGGGCGCGGCAACACACATGGCTCGGCGGCGGGCGTCGAAGACAAGGTCGAACATGCTCAGGCGGCTCCACTGCATAAACCCTTGGTAGAGCGTCTTGTGCGGGCAGTAGCCGGACTGCTTTTTTCCATCACAGACCGTCTTGAATGACATAGACGATGCCGCTGATTACCCGTCAGTTGGCCATGCGCTGCAGCCTCCGTGAGCGCAAGAAGTGCGGTGCGAGGCGGTGCTTGTGGCAGGCGAGAACAGCACAGAACGGGCATCGGGCACCCTGTATGTCCTCGAAGCTATACACCACCCTCTCGCGCAAGAGGCCCCCAACCTAAACAGGACACAAGTATCAACGAGCCCTCGCAGCTACTTCTCGTAGCAGCAGTAGAAACCGCTGTTGCAGCGCCGAGGGGAACCAACCACGTCGTGTGATGGCACCGATCACGCGGATGGTGTCTGGGATCTCAGACTCGATCACAGCCAGCAGCTTGGTTTCGAGCTCCACCTGGACTTGGTCGCGCGACAGCAGAGTCAGAAAGTCGCTGCGGACCAGCAGGCCGCGAATGGTGGTCACGGAGCCGCAATGGATCGGCGCCTCGGGACGCGCGACGCCAGCCTCGTCGAAGATGCGCTGCCAGCGCTCGAGCAGTGCCGAGGTGCGTCGCCCGACGATCCACGGGAACCGCGCGAGTTCCTCCAAGTTGGGCTGGTGTCCCACCAGTGGGTGGCCGCCGCGGCCGATCACCGTGATGCGGTCCTGCAGCAGGACCTCCTGCTGGACATCCGCGTCCGGTGCGTCTTTGAGCGTGCCGATCACCATGTCGATGGTGCCGTTCCGGAGCGCCTCCACCAGTTCGCCATAGGATCCGTCAGCGACATCGATCTGGACATGCGGGTGGAGAACGGACATCTCCGCCAAGGCGACGGGGATCAGCATCGACCGCGACAGTGCCATGGCGCCGATGGCCACCCGGGCGGGCTGCCGCGCTGCTTCCTGCAAGGCGATGTCGAGTTCGGCAGCGCCAAGCGCGAAGCCGCGCACGACGGCGCGGCCAGCCTCGGTGAGGAACAGACCGCCAACGCGGCGGTCGGTGAGGGCGGTGCCGGCAAGGCGCTCTAGCTCGCGCACCGCGCGCCGAACAGAGGATCGCGCGACGCCGTCCGGGGCACGGCCAACCCGGTCTCCTGCCAGGAACAACAGCGCCCGAACTTGAGCAGCAGTGAGGTGCAGCTCCGGCCTGCGGCCGCGGCGGCCAGCGCCGGCAAGCGCCTGAATCTCGTCGACAAACAGGGCAAGGGCGCGGTCGATGCGTACTAGCACCCGCGCGCCGACTGCCGTTGGTCGCAAGCCTCGAGGCAGGCGATCAAACAGTTGCACCCCGAACTGCTGCTCAAGCTTGGCAAGACCCTGGGTGAGTGCGGGCTGCGATAGGCCAGCTGCCTCCGCGGCGGCGCTGAGGCTGCCGCAGGCAGCTATCAGGCCGAGGGTGCGGAGGTGCCTCAGGTTGAGGTCCGGCATCATCAGAGCCACCATGAGTGAAGTTTCTTATACCACACCCGGTATTCTAATTTGTCTGATGCGTCGAGATGAGCGGACAGTGCTACCATCTTCCGAGGAGCGTACGCGATGCACATCACCATGAAGCCGGGAGAGGCTTTTGCAAACTCGGCGGAACCGCCTAGCCAGCACCCTGGCTTGATCGACTGGGTGAACCGCTTCGTCGCCCTGGCCCGGCCGGCCGCGCTGCGCTGGTGCGACGGCTCGCAGGTTGAATGGAACGAACTGACCGAGATGCTGGTCGCGCAGGGAACCCTGGTGCGGCTGAACCCAGCCAAGCGGCCGAACTCGTTCTATGCCCGCTCCGACGAAAGCGACGTGGCACGGGTCGAGAGCCGCACCTTCATCTGCTGCCAGAATCCTGACGACGCCGGGCCGACCAACAACTGGCGCGATCCGGCGGACACGCGCGCCGTCCTGGACGTGCTGTTCGACGGATGCATGGAAGGGCGGTGTCTGTACGTGGTGCCCTTCTGCATGGGCCCGCTTGGTTCGCCAAACAGCGTGATCGGCGTGCAGCTCACCGACAGCCCATACGTGGTGCTGTCGATGCGGATCATGGTGCGGATGGGACGCGCCGCGCTGGACATGCTGGGCAAGGACGGGGTCTTCGTGCGCTGCGTCCACTCGGTGGGTGCACCGCTGATCGAGGGCGCCGCGGATGTCCCATGGCCGTGCAACGACGAGAAATGGATCGTGCATTATCCGGAGACGCGCGAGATCTGGTCTTTTGGCTCCGGCTACGGGGGCAACGCGCTGCTTGGCAAGAAGTGCCTGGCGCTGCGCATCGCCTCAGTGATGGCGCGCGACGAGGGCTGGCTTGCCGAGCACATGCTGATCCTGAAGCTGACGGCGCCGGATGGGCGTGCGCATTACATCGCCGCCGCATTTCCGAGCGCCTGCGGCAAGACCAACATGGCGATGCTGGAGTCGACCGTGCCCGGCTGGAGGGTGGAGACGATCGGCGACGATATCTGCTGGATGCGCGTTGGCGCCGACGGGCGACTATGGGCAGTGAACCCGGAAGCCGGCTTCTTCGGCGTGGCGCCTGGTACCGGACCACGCACCAATCGCCATGCGGTGGCGATGCTCCACGCCAACAGCCTGTTCACCAACACCGCACTCACCGCGGACGGCGACGTGTGGTGGCAGGGGCTGACCGACGAAGCGCCGGCGGGGCTCACCAACTGGCGTGGCGGGCAGTGGGACCCGGCCGAAGGGGCACCGATGCATGCCAACGCGCGGTTCACGGCGCCGGCCGAGCAGTGCCCGGTGATGGCGCCGGAATGGGCCTCGCCGGAAGGCGTGCCGATCTCGGCGCTGATCTTCGGCGGTCGCCGGGCGACGGCGGTGCCGCTGGTGACGGAAGCATTGTCCTGGCAGCACGGCGTCTACTTGGCAGCCAACATCGCGTCGGAGGGCACTGCGGCGGCGGAGAACGCGGTGGGCGAACTGCGACGGGACCCGTTCGCGATGCTGCCGTTCTGTGGCTACCATATGGCGGACTACTTCGCGCACTGGCTGCGGGTGCCGGCCATGCCGGGCCTGACGCCGCACAGATTGCCACGCATCTACATGGTGAACTGGTTCCGCACGGATGCGGACGGGCGGTTCGTGTGGCCGGGCTTCGGTGACAACATCCGCGTGCTGCGGTGGATCTTCGAACGTCTGGACGGTTATGCCGTGGCAAAGGAAACCGTGATCGGTCGGGTCCCGACGCCCGAGGCGCTGGATCTGGCGGGCCTGTCGCTCGATGCAGCCGAACTCGACCTGCTGCTGACAGTGGATGCTACCGCCTGGCAAAGGGAAGCGGCTGCGAATCGTCAACATCTGGCCGAGTTCGGAGAACGACTGCCCGAGGCGCTCAAGGTGGAGCAACTTCGGTTGGAGGATCGGCTTGCACATGCATGACAAGATCCACCGGCCTAGTCGTCGAACTGCACGAAAATCTGGGAAACGCCGCACAAGGCCGACTTTGCTGTACTTAAAGGGGGAATAGCACCATCTTTTAGGTTATACCGGCCACGGATGCCGCAAAGGGTGCTCAACTCCGGCGGGACCTGCGTGATGGGCAGCCTGAGCACTGCCCTGAAGCAGCAGTCAGGTCGAGGGGCAGGTCACGCTGCTCGAAGCTGATCAAGCGCCAGGCTTATGGACGAACAAGGCTTGACCCGCTCAAAGCGTAGCTGATCCGTGCAGCATGACGACGATCTACACCGAGGCTGTGGATGAGCCAGCCTTTGACGTCGATGAAAGTTGACATTCGGAGCCGATCCACACTCACGGCAGGCACGCAGGACGGAAGAACATAACGCTAGGAAGTAAAGCCTCACGACTGGCCGCGGCTAAATCCGCCGCCAGTCGCTTTGCACTGAGTCGCTAGACTAATCTTCCTTGGGCGCAGCTGCAGCCGCTTGCTCGCCGAGCTTGCTGGCATACTCGTCGGCCTTGTAAATCTCGCTGACGATCGTCTTCAGCTTGGTGACGTGGTCCTTCATGCCAAGCGCTTCCGCATAAGCGGCCGCAGACCCGAACCCGGCGATGCCATAGTGTGACATGCGCTGGTATTGCGCGACGATGACGATGTCCAGGAGACCGCCATCCTCGGGTGCTTCCTTGGTGCTGTGCTTCAGGGCCTCCTTGACCAGCCCCTCCATGCCTTTGCAGTGCTCCTTCTCGACCTCCTCATCGGCATCCTTCAACAGAGCCTTCAGGGTGTCGCTGTGCTTGATAATGCCTTTGACGGAAGCTTCCATGGTTTGCTTGAGCTTCGGGTCGTGGATCTTCTCGGCCATCGTCTTGAGTGCCTGGGTCATCTGGTCGTTGGCCGACCAAAGGTCCTTCAGCTCGTCGGTGTAGACGTCCTTAAGGCTTTCAGGTGCTGACATGTGACTGCTCCAGAACACAAGGCGAGCGTGCTACTCTCCTTTCCGGATCCAACGCTGTGCATCATTCAAATGTTGCGCAGAACACCTTTGTTCATCAGGTAAACGATTGGAAAGGATGCCTGCCAAGGAGCGAAGGGCTGTCCGGGGACGCCCCGTTCCGAACCAGACGGACCTGTCGCGTTCTGGTCGTTGTTGCTTGCGACCTGTTCCCGTTCGACAGGGTTTTCAAGTTTCTGTTGCACCGGCCGTCCCGTCACGCTGCATCCACCTCAAGCATGGCAAGATCGACGGGCAGGATCGAGAACCACGCAATGTCCGGGCTTCGGGCTCCCGAGCGCAGGATCGGCTTGATCGGCGAGAGCGGGTCGTCGAGCGACCGGAAGGGGGTTAATGCTCTTGTCGCCATCAGCCTTGCGCATGGTCAAGCCAAAGCCTGTCTTGGCCAACGTGCCACCCGTCCCGACGCGACCTGCACTTGTTGCTTCTGGCAGGTCCTTGACCAACACCAACGACGATGCCGTCTTGTCAGTCAAGGTGGAGGCAACGCCATATACAGCTGATCGCTTGCTCCTGAAGACGATGCTGTTGCCGTTGTCTTCAAGCTCGACATCGCTGCCGTCGGCGCGACGATGACTGGTGTGCGTATCTCGGCCACAGGATCGTCAACACGGGATGGAGTCCCCACCACCTCGACGCCGGCTTCGGCAGATGACCTGAAAGCGCCCGTAACTCCGCAGCGGCTGTCGTCGCCTCCGCAAGCCCAGGCGGCTGATCGCCTGGAGGTAGCAACGTGCTCGTGCTGTCGATCGCCTTGCTGCCAGCAATCCTTTCTTCGGCGCGGGCACGCCGCATCTTGCCCGACAGCGCGTGGATGTTGGCGAGTGTGCAACCACGCTCTACTCGGCGGCAACCTGCATCAATTCAGAGATGATCCGTCTTGCTGATCCGCGCCAGAAATACCTCCTGCTGCGCCATCTGTTGGCGGCATCAGAACAACATGGAGCGGATTTGTTGGATTTGAACTGTGTGCCTCCGCAGCGGCCTGAGCTGGCCGCCAACCTGCTGCTCAAGCGTTCCGCTTCTGCCATTCCTTTCGGCTCGGTTTTGGCACCCGCCCCACTGGCGGCGTCCACTCGCCGCGCTGTCGCACGCTCCACGCGTAGCGCGGATCGTCCTCCAGCAGGCCGACATGCTCGGCCAGCCGGTTGCGCTCCAGCCAGGCGGCCGCCGCTTCCAGCTCCGCCAGCGTCATCTGCGCCCGGCTCTTGTTGCCGCTGA
>CAXTMS010000040.1:0-20402 GCA_964245345.1 uncultured Acetobacteraceae bacterium
CCCCCGTCCTCGCCGGCCTCGCCGGCACCGCCGCCCTTCCCCTTGCCCGAGGGCGGACGCTGCAGGCGATCTCCCGGCGAGAACACCTTGTTTCCGGACAGGACGACGTCGCGCACGCCGGAAGAGAACACCCGGTGCAGGCTCGGCTCGTGCAGCGCGTCGGACGGGATCGAGATCGCCCGCTCGTGCCCGACCTCGCGCAGCTTGCCGGACGCGACCGCATCCCGTGCCGCACGTTGCACCGCCTCGCGTGCCCGGACCAGGACGCGCCTTCGGTTCTCCAGGTTCTTGCCGTGCGGGTTGGGCCGGCGGTCGATGATGTCCACGCCTCAGGCTGCCCCGCTCGTCAGGCCGACTGCTTGACGCGCATGTACCACTCGACCAGACGGCGCACCTGCCGCTCGGTATATCCGCGTGCCACCATGCGCTCGACGAACTGGCCGTGCTTGGTTTCGGTGTCGCCGTCCTTCTTGGAGCCGAAGCTGATCACCGGCAGCAGGTCCTCCACCTGGGAGAACATCCGCTTCTCGATCACGTCGCGGATCTTCTCGTAGGAGTTCCAGGACGGGTTGCGCCCGCCGTTGTTGGCGCGCGAGCGGAGCGAGAACTTCACCACCTCGTTGCGGAAGTCCTTCGGGTTGGCGATGCCGGCCGGCTTCTCGATCTTGGTCAGCTCCGCGTTCAGCAGGTCGCGGCTCATCATCTGGCCGGTGTCGGGATCCTTGAAGTCCTGGTCCTCGATCCAGGCATCGGCGTAGTCGAGGTAGCGGTCGAACAGGTTCTGGCCGTAGTCGTGGTAGCTTTCGAGATAGGCCTTCTGGATCTCGTTGCCGACGAACTCGGCATAGCGGCTGGCCAGCTCGGACTTCAGCACCGCGAGGTAGCCGGCCTCGACCTCCGGCGGGAACTGCTCGCGTCGCACCGCCTGCTCGAGCACGTACATCAGGTGCACAGGATCGGCGGCGACCTCGCTGGGATCGTGGTTGAAGGCGGCGGAGAGGACCTTGAAGCCGAAACGGGTGGAGATGCCTTCCATGCCCTCGTCGACGCCGGCGGCGTCGCGATACTCCTGCATGGTCTTGGCCTTGGGGTCGGTCTCGCGGATGTTCTCGCCGTCATAGACCCGCATCTTGGCGTACTGCGTCGAGTTCGCGTGCGCCTTCAGTCGCGACAGCACCGCGAACCTCGCCAGCATCTCCAGCGTGTTGGGCGCGCACGGCGCCTCACCCAGGGCCGAGCTGCTGATCAGTTTCTCGTAGATGCGGGTCTCCTCGGTGACGCGCAGGCAGTACGGCACCTTGATCACGCAGACGCGGTCGAGGAAGGCCTCGTTGGTGCGGTTGTTGCGGAAGCTCTGCCATTCCGCCTCGTTGGAATGGGCCAGGATCATGCCGGTGAACGGGATCGAGCCGATGTTCTCGGTGCCGACGTAGTTGCCCTCCTGCGTCGCGGTGAGCAGCGGGTGGAGCATCTTGATCGGCGCCTTGAACATCTCGACGAACTCGAGCAGTCCCTGGTTGGCGCGGTTGAGGCCGCCGGAGAAGCCGTAGGCGTCGGGATCGTTCTGGCTGTGGGTCTCGAGCTGCCGGATGTCGACCTTGCCCACCAGTGCGGAAACGTCCTGGTTGTTGTCGTCGCCCGGCTCCGTCTTGGCGATGCCGATCTGGCGCAGCCTGGAGGGATGGAGCTTGACCACGCGGAAGCGCGACAGGTCGCCGTCGAATTCCTCCAGCCGCTTCAGCGCCCAGGGACTGGCGATGCCGGTCAACACGCGACGCGGGATGTTGTAGCGCTGCATCAGGCTGGGGCCCATGCGCTCCACGTCGAACAGGCCGAGCGGGCTTTCGAACACCGGGCTCAGCTGCCTCCCCGCCTTGAGCACGTAGATCGGCTCGCGCTCCATCAGGGTCTTGAGTCGCTCGCCGAGCGAGGATTTGCCTCCGCCGACGGGCCCAAGCAGATAAAGGATCTGCTTGCGCTCCTCCAGGCCCTGCGCGGCATGACGGAAGAAGCCGACGATCCGCTCGATCGTCTCCTCCATGCCGTGAAAGTCGGAGAACGCCGGATAGGTCCGGATGGTGCGGTTCATGAACACGCGGGCAAGGCGCGTGTCCTTCGAGGTGTCGATCGGCACCGGCTCGCCGATCGCCTTGAGCATGCGTTCGGACGCACTCGCGTAGCAGGACGGGTCGGCGGCGCACAGGTCGAGGTACTCGGCGAGGCTCATCTCGGTTTCGCGCCGCTCGTCTCGCATGGCGGTCGCAAGCGTGAACACGTCGTCGAGTGGCGCCATGCAGATCTCTCCCCCGAACCTTGGACGCCCCGCCTGACTCGCCGATCGCTACGCCCGGGCGGAGTTCATCCCGCTCCGTTCCGTGATCTCCTGTCAGGTCCTCCTGGAGCGGAGGCCGCGGCGGATAAGCGTTCCGGATGCCGGAAGCTTCCGTCCATGGTCGGGGCAACATCAACAATCTTGCGCGGCACGTCCGTCGAACCGCCGCCCTTGAAGGCTATCGCTGCCTCAACCTGCGATTCAACTAAATTGCAGGCCGCACTCTATGGATCGGACGGAGGTTGCGGGCTCGACACAGGCCAGCATCAGGCGACCTAGGGCGACAGGATCATCCCGTCATGCGCCGCCTCGAACCCGGGCGGCAGGTTGGCGTGCAGCCACGCCCAGTCCATGTCGGTGCCCATGTGGGTCAGGATCGTGCGGCTGATCCCGAGCTGCCCTGCCCACCGCTTGACCAGAGCGAGATCGGCATGTGCCGGGTGCGGCGCGCGCTGGAAGCAGTCGACCAGCCAGATGCGTGTGCCGGCCAGCACCGACAGGGCCACGTCGTCGAGCCCGACCACGTCGGTCGAGTAGCTGAAGTTGCCGATGCGGAAGCCCAGCGTGGTGCCGCTGCCGTGCACCTGCTCGAACAGCAGGAAGCTGCTGCCGGCGATCTCGACGGTGGTGCCCGCTTCCACCGGGCGCGACAGCATGACCGGTCGGTAGAAGCCCGGAGGCGACCAGGGCCGGAACGCGTAGCGGAAGCGGGACTCGATTTCGGCCAGCACCTGCTCGGTGCCGAACGCCTCGATCGGGCGGTCGAGGATGCGGTTCAGGCTGCGCACCTCGTCCAGGCCGGCCACGTGATCGGCATGGGCGTGGGTGTAGAAAAGGGCGTCGATCCGCCCGATGCCGGTCGAGAGCAGCTGGGTCCGGAGGTCGGGCGAGGTGTCCACGAGCACGCGGCCGCCGTTCGTGCCCTCGATCACGATCGACGAGCGGCTGCGCCGGTTGCGCGGCTCTCCCGGATCGCACGCGCCCCAGTCGCCCTGCCCGTCCGGGCCGCCCAGCATCGGCACGCCGGCGGAGCCGCCGCATCCCAGGATGATGACGCGCACCGGCGCTATCCCGCCTTGCTGAACAGGCGGCGGAAGTTCGTGGTGGTGAGGGCGCCGAGTGCCTCGTTTCCGATGCCGCGGACGCCGGCGAGCACGGAAGCGGTGTGGGCGACGAAGGAGGGCTCGTTGCGCCTGCCGCGCTTGGGGGCCGGCGCGAGAAAGGGCGCGTCGGTTTCCACCAGCAGGCGGTCGGCCGGGACCTGTTCCGCGATCCGCCGCAGCTCCGTGGACCTGGGAAAGGTCAGGATGCCGGAGAAGCTGACATAGCCGCCAAGCGACAAGGCCGTTCGCGCCAGCGCCTCGCCCGAGCTGAAGCAGTGCAGCACGAAGCGGAACGGGCCGCCGGCCTCGTGCTCCTCCGCCAGGATTGCCGCCACGTCGGCATCGGCCTCCCGGGCGTGGATGACGAGCGGCAGGTCGGCCATCCTGGCTGCGCGGAGGTGCGCCCTGAAGCTGGCCTGCTGCAGCGGCCGCACCGCCTGTTCGCCGTGGAAGTAGTCGAGACCCGACTCGCCGATGCCGATGATTTCCGGTGCGGAAGCCAGGGTTGCCAGCTGGTCCGGATCCGGCACCGCTTCATCTGCCACGTGGTCCGGATGAGTGCCGATCGTGCACCACACAGCGAGCTCCGGACGGGTGTGCGAAGTCAGGCGGCGGTTCAACGGTGCCGCCGACAGGCGGGTGCCGATGGTCACCATTCCGCACAAGCCGGCGGCCTGCGCCCGGTTCAGCAGCGCGTCGAGCTCGTCCTCGGGAAAATGGTCGAGGTGGCAATGGCTGTCGATCAGCATGCGTCAGCCCGCACCGGCCAGGGCGGGCTCGACATGTCTGGGAAAGATGCCCTGAGGCGGCGGCAGCAACGAGCCCGCCCCAAGCGGAACGGCAAGGGCCATGAAGCTGCGACCGGCAGCTGGAACGCCAAGCTGATCGAGAAGCTGGTTCATCGTGCCAGGCATGAACGGCTGCAGCACCGTAGCGACCTGCCTCAGAACGTCGACCAGCACGCGGAGCACGCTGCCCATGCGCTCCGGATCGGTTTTCCTCAGGGCCCAGGGCGCCTGGCGGTCGATATAGGCGTTGCTCGCCCGCACCACCTTCCAGATCTCCTCCAGCGCTTCGTGCAGCGCTTGCCGCTCGATCAGGCTGCGCAGTCCTTCGACGAGGCCGTCCGCCTGCGCCAGCAGCGCGGCATCCTCCGCGGTGGCGTTTCCTTTCGGTGGCAGGCGGCCGTCGCAGTTGCGCGCGATCTGCGTCAGGGTCCGCTGCGCCAGGTTGCCGAGGTCGTTGGCGAGCTCGACGTTCAGGCGCGAGATCAGCGCGCGCCGGCTGAAGTCGCCGTCGCCGCCGAACGGCACCTCGCGGAGCAGGAAGTAGCGAACGGGATCGACCCCGAACTCGGCGGCAAGCGCACGCGGCTCGACCACGTTGCCGACCGACTTGCTCATCTTCTCGCCGTCCGCGGTCCACCAGCCGTTGGCGAACACCCGGCGCGGCAGCTCGATGCCGGCGGCCATCAGGAAGGCCGGCCAGAACACGGCGTGGAAGCGGATGATCTCCTTGCCGACCAGGTGGAGGTCGGCCGGCCAGAACCGCCACAGCGGTCCGTCCTGATCGGGATAGCCAAGGGCGCTGATGTAGTTCACCAGCGCGTCCCACCATACGTAGATCACGTGGTCGGGGTCGTCCGGCACCGGCACCCCCCAGCGGAAGCTGGTGCGGCTGATCGACAAGTCCTTCAGCCCCTGCCGGACGAAGCTCAGCACTTCGTTGCGCCGGCCCGGTGGCCCGATGAAGTCCGGGTTGGCGTCATAGAAGGCGAGCAGCCGCTCCTGCCAGGCCGACAGCCGGAAGAAGTAGGACGGTTCCGTGACCCACTGCACCGGCGCGCCGCTTGGTGCGACCCGGGTGCCATCGGCGCGCAGCACCAGCTCGTCCTCGCCGTAGAAGCTTTCATCGCGGGTGGCGTACCAGCCCTCGTAGGCGCCGAGATAGATGTGGCCGGCCTGCTGCAGGCGGCGCCACAGCGCAGCGCAGGCCTGAAGGTGTCGAGGCTCGGTGGTGCGGATGAAGTCGTCGAACGACACGTTCATGGCGCGCGCCATGGCTTGGAAATCGGCGGACACGCGGTCGACGAAGTCCTGGGTGTCCACGCCCGCAGCCAGGGCGGCCTGCTCGACCTTCTGGCCGTGCTCGTCGGTGCCGGTCAGGAAGAACACGTCGTGCCCGTCGAGGCGGTGCCAGCGGGCGATCACGTCGGCGGCGATCGACGTATAGGCGTGTCCGACATGCGGCGCGCCGTTCACGTAGTAGATCGGGGTGGTGATGGTGTAGCGCCGTGTCATCGCTCGCTCAGCAGGCTCAGGCTCGACAGCAGCGCCTGCCTCTTGTCCAGGTTGAACCGTTCCGCCTCGATCCGGATGCGATGGAGATCCTGCCAGATGGCAGGCCAGTCGGTTCCGGAGCCAAGGCCGCCATGACGGGTTGTCTTTCGTGTCCTTTCCGATATGGCATCGCCGAGCAGCGCAAGAAAGGTCGCGAAGCCCTGTTCCTTGCGCAGGATGCGCTCAGCCAGCTCATAGCCGGCAACACCGGACGCGCCGCGATCCAAGAGACCGCGTATCAGCTCCGCCATGGCGATGCCGTCCTCGCCTGCCAACTCGACGGCGCGTCCCGGCGCACCGTGGGCGAGGTCGGCCAGCAGGCCGCGGCTCGCCTCCTCCTCTTCCGGCAGCAGCCGCTCCAGCGCCAGCATCATCTGCGGCCGGTCGAGCGGAGCCAGGCGCAGCAGGCGGCACCGGCTGCGTATGGTGGGGAGCAGCCGCCCCGGGGTGCTGCTGACCAGGACCAGCACGGCGCGCGGCGGCGGCTCTTCCAGGATCTTGAGCAGCGCGTTGCCGGCGTGCCGGTTCAGGAGGTCGGCGTCATCCAGGATCACCACCCTCCAACCGCCTTCGGCGGCCGTGCGGCGAAGGAAGTCGCCGATCGGCCGCACGTCGTCGGCGACAATCTCCGTCCGGTGTCGCTGGCGCTTCTCGTCGAAGGAGCGGCCGATCGCCAACAGGTCGGCATGGGTGCCGGCGGCCACCCGCCGGAACACCGGATCGGTGTCGGCAACCTCAAGCCGGGTTCCCGGGCAACCGGCAAGCAGCCAGCGGGCGAAGCGGAACGCCAGGGTCGCCTTGCCGATCCCCTTCGGGCCTGTGATCAGCCAGGCATGATGCAGCCGCCCTGCCGCGGCTTCGGCAACCAGCGTCGCCTCCGCCGCCTCGTGTCCCGCCAGCCACCCCTGCCCGCCCGGCGTGAGTGCGATCATCGACCGAGGCGCTCTTCGACCCTGTCCAGCAGCGCCCGATGCACCCCCTCCACATCACCAGCCGCGTCGATGGTCACGATGCGCTCCGGTGCCGTCCGCGCGATCTGCCGGAACCCGTCGGCGACGCGCCGGTGGAATGCCTCGTCCAGGCGCTCGTAGCGATCCGGATCACGGCCACGACGTGTCAGCCTTTGCCGCGCCAGCTCCCGCGGCAGGTCAAGCAGCAGCGTCAGGTCCGGCGTCAAGGGTGTCAGCGCGATCAGGTCTCGGATGAAGGTGAGAGGCCCAGCCTCGCCCATGCCGAGCCCGAATCCCTGGTAGGCCAGCGTCGAGTCGAAGAACCTGTCGCAGATCACCAGCCGCCCTTCGGCAAGCGCTGGAACGATGGTATGCTCGACATGGTCGAACCGTGCCGCGAAGTGCACGAGGATCTCCGCGCGCAGGCCGAGCCCGTGGTCGCCCTCAAGCAGCAGCGACCGGAGCCGCTCGGCGCCCGCAGCGCCACCTGGCTCCCTGGTATGCAGCACCCTGTGGCTGTTCTTCGCCAGCCGGTCGGCGAGCAGGCGAGCCTGGGTGGATTTGCCTGCTCCCTCGCCGCCCTCGAGCGTGACGAACAACCCGCTCACGAGCCGCCCACGAAGTGGTCGAGCACGGCGACGGCGCGGGCCGGAAGGCTCTTGCGCTCCACCGCAGCGGCCGCGACCAGCGGAACCTGGATGTCGGCGACCGACGCCCCGGAGATGGTGATCTGGCCGATCTGCTGTCCGGCCCGGATCGGCGCGGGTATCGGAGCCTGATAATCCAGCGCCACCTTCACCCGGTTCTGCCAGCCGTGCGGAACCGTCACCAGCAGATCGGCGGGAGCACACAGCGGAACAACCGCCGCCACGCCGAGCCAGACCGGTGCCGTCCCCAGCGGCTGGTTGCGGGTCAGCAGGTGCACGTTCTCGAAGTTGGCGAACGCCCAGCTCAGCAGCCGCTCGCCTTCAACGGCACGGGCCTGGGAAGAAGGCAGCCCGTTGATCACCTCGATGATCCGGTTGCCGTTCCGTTCCGAGCTGACGCACAGCCCGAAGCCGCCGGCATCGGTGTGGCCGGTCTTCAGGCCATCGGCCAGCCCCTTGTCGACGAGGACGTTGCGGTTACCCTGGTTGATGTTGTTGAACTTGTAGTCCTTCTCCGAGAAGAAGTGGTAGTCGTCGGGGAAGTCGGCGATGAGGTGGCGAGCCAAGGTGGCGATGTCGCGCGCCGACATCAGATGGTCCGGATCCGGCCAGCCCGTGGCGTTCCGGAACTGCGTGTTCGTCATGCCCAGCGTCCTGGCCATGGCATTCATCTGCGCGACGAACTGCTCCTCGGATCCGGAAATGCCCTCCGCCAGCACGATGCAGGCGTCGTTGCCCGACTGGATGAGCATGCCGCGGATCAGGTCGGCGACGGAGACCTGGGCACCCAGCGGCACGAACATCTTCGAGCCTTGCATCCGCCAGGCCTTCTCGCTGACCGGCAGCATCTGGTCGAGGTGCAGTCGCCCCGACTTCAGCATGCCGAACACGAGGTAGGCGGTCATCAGCTTGGTCAGCGACGACGGCGGCATGCGCTCGTCCGCCGCCTTCTGCAGCAGGACGGCTCCGGTCTGGAAGTCGCTGATGAAGGCCCAGCGGGCCTCGGTATCGAGCGGCCCGACCGGCGTGTCGGCAGCCGTTCCGGCTGAGCCGGACGGCACGTCCGCTACGGCAGGACCGGCCAGCAGCTTGGCGGCGCGATGCGGACGCGCGACCGCGATCCCGGTTGCGAGGAACGAAGGAAGCGCCAGGCTTCCGGCACCGGTCAGCAAAAGCCGTCTGCTAGGCACTGGCATCCCTACTCGACGATGATACGTGCTCCCGTTACCCCGGCGCGACGGGCCTGGTCCAGAGCGGCATCCGCGTCGGAAGTTCGCTGGAACGGTCCTTCCCGAACAAAATAGACCATCTGACGTCCCTGCCCTTCGCTTCTGACGGATCCCCCAAGCTGCGTCGCGATCCGGTCCGCATAGCCACGCTGGCCGAACTGGCCCCCATCGATCCACAGCGCACCGGGATCGGACGGACCCTGTTGCACGACAGGCGGCAGGCGATCGTCGGCACCGGCCGCGTCCGCTACGGCAGCCGGCCGGTGCGTTGGAGCGGTGTTCAGAAAGGCGGCATCACGGCCCGGCGTCGAGAGCGATTGCTCCTGCACGCTTTCCACCGGCGCGGCCGTGATCTCCAGACGTGGGCTGCCACTGACTCCTTCGGACGCTGCCTGGCTGCGGGCAGGGTCGAGGCTGATCTCGACGCGGACCGGCACGCCAGGAGATAGTCCGAGAAGCGAGGCTGCACGAGGGGTCAAGCCTAGCAGCCGTCCTTGTTGCGTGGGCCCACGGTGGTTCACCCGCACGAGGGCCGTCCGGCCGTTCTCGAGGTTCCTGACCGTGATGACGCAGGGAAGCTGCAGGGTTTGATGCGCGGCCGCCATCGCGCTCGGATCGAACCGCTCGCCGTCGGTGGTGAGTCCGCCCGAAGGCGTCGGCATGACGATGGCAAGGCCAGTCGCATGGTAGTGGAGCTGTTCTCTCGGATAGAACCAAGCGTTATCCATCCCCTGCCAGGCCGCGCCTACGACGTAATGCGGATGGGGAACCAGGCTCGGCAGCTCCTGCCGACGATGGCAGCCCGACATGGAGGTCAACAGGCCAAGAAGGACAAGACTGCAGCCAGATTTCCTCGATCGGGTCACGCCGCGGCGTTGCCGATGAGCCCGACCGCCAGGGCATAGAAATCCGACGGGTTGTAGCGCCGGATCACGTTGAAATTCGGGTACACCATGAAGGCGTCCCCGCCGGCACCATCGGGCAGCAGCAGGGCGCCGTTCACGTCACCCTGGGAGAACCGCGCGCCATCCTGCCTGCGCACTCCTGCCTCGGTCCAGGACTCAAGGGACCGCATCATCTGCCGCCCGGCGAGGGACGGCGCGATCGGACGGGTCAGCGTGACCGGCTGGCCCCACGGCGCGCCATCCGTCCAGCCGCACCGGGCGAGGTAATTGGCGATCGACGCGAACACGTCGGCCTTGTCGGTCCAGATGTCCCGGTGGCCGTCGCCGCGGTAGTCGACCGCATAGCGCAGGTAGGAACTCGGCATGAACTGCGGCTGGCCCATGGCGCCAGCATAGCTACCCAACATCGATCCGGGTGCCACGTCGCCGTTGCCCAGGATACGCAGGGCGTTCATTAACTCGGCGCGAAAGAAGCTGGCCCGGCGGCCGTCATAGGCGAGCGTTGCCAGGGCATCCACCACGTTGAAGGAGCCGATGCGGGTGCCGAAGTTCGACTCAAGGCCCCAGATCCCGATCACCACACGTGGGTCGACGTGGTAGCGACGCCAGATATCGGTCAGGAGGGACAGGTTGTCGCGATAGGATTCGGCTGCGCCCTGTTCGCGCGCTGGCGAGATCACCCGGTTCCGGTATTGTGCCCAGCTAAGGGTGAATTCCGGCTGGTGCCGATCCAGCTGAAGGACATGCGCGTTAGGCTCCTCCAACGCCAAGGCCGCGTCCAGCACTGACGCGGGAACGCCTTGTTGCAGGGCTTCGGCTCGAACCTGATGCAGGAACTTGGCGTAGCTGCCGTCTCCCCTGCGCGAGATCGGTCCGGAGGCGCGCGCCGCTGTCGGTTGCAGCCCAAGAGCGGTCGAGAGACCGGCTGATGCGATGGCGAAGGTCAGGCTGCGGCGCGTAGTCATGGCGAAAGCTGTGCCATAAGCTCCCGACCGGAACAACGCATCTAGATGGCATTGCATCCTAATCGCAACTGGAGGATGAATAGGCCGATCCTTCGTTAGGCGGTGCTGTGGCGGACGTCCGTGATCCGCAACCGGCCGATCAACCAGACGTTGCCGCAGCGAACGGAGCGAGGCAGAGCGGTGGAGCAGATGGCAGCAACGACACGCCGAGGCAAGAGGCGCGGCGTGATCGCGGTCGGCATCGCGATCCTGCTCATCATCCTCCTTATCATCTTCTGGAACTGGGACTGGTTCATCCCGCTGGTTGAACGGCAGTCGAGCGCGACGCTTGGTAGAAAGGTGACGCTGGAACATCTCCATGTCCGTCTAGGTCGCATCACCCGGATCGTCGCGGACGACGTCACCGTCGCCGGCACTGATGCCTTTCCGCATCCGCTCGCGACGACCCAGCATCTAACGATCTGGGTTGATGTCCTTCCTCTGCTTCGCCACTCCCAGATCGTGCTCCATCTGATCGACCTCGATCATCCCGTTATTGACGCGTCCGCGAAGGCAGACGGAACCAACAATTGGACTCTGGGCTCGACAGGTTCCACCAAAACAAAAACAGGCAAGTCAAGCCCGCTGACCATCGGAGTGCTGCAGATCGAGAATGGTCAGATCCATGTCAACGATGTCCCGCTGAAGGCTGACTTCAACATAAATGTCGCCACCCGCAACACCCCGAATGCGGCAAACTGGCCGGTTCCGACAGATCAGGGTCAGATCGTAGCCGACGCCAAGGGAACCTATGCCAGACAGCCGATCATCGGCCGCTTTGTTGGCGGGGCCATTTTGTCACTTCGGGACAAGGAGAAGCCGTATCCGATTGATCTCAGGGTGGCGAACGGTCCGACCCACGTTTCCTTGGTGGGAACCATCGAGCAGCCCCTCACCTTCGGCGGCGCTCGTCTCAAGCTAGTTTTCGCTGGCCCGGACATGTCGCTGTTGTTTCCGTTGACCGGTGTGCCGATACCCCAAACCCCTCCTTACAGCGTTCAGGGCAACCTCGACTATGCGAAGCAGCGGATTTCCTTCCGTGACTTCGAAGGGCGCGTCGGCTCAAGTGATCTCGGCGGCACCATTACTGTTCTTCCCGCTCATGTTCCGACCGTGGATGCAACCCTGAACTCCCACAGGGTCGATCTAGCCGACCTTGGAGGCTTCATTGGATCGAAGCCGGGACGTGAACACGAGGCGAAGGGCGCACCCGCCGGCAACGAGAAGACCGTCAACCGAGCCAGCGGCGATGTCCTGCCGACGACGCCGTTCAACATGCCGAAGATCCGCGCCGCCAACGTGCACCTGTCCTACAAGGGCGAGCATATCGAGAACCCGAACCTGCCGTTGGACAACATCGTCGCCAGGCTGGACATCCAGGATGGCACGATCGACATGAAGCAACTGGATTTCGCGGTTGGAACGGGACAGATCTTCAGCAATGTCCTCATGGATCCGTCCGGTAAGACGTTGCACACTCGTGCTCATGTCGATTTCCACCGCATCGACTTGACCCGGGTGATGCAGGCCACCCACGCGTTTCACGGGCAAGGTGTGATCGGGGGCCAGGCAAACCTGACAACCGATGGCGCGTCCATCGCAACCATGTTGGGCAATGGCTCCGGCGGCTTGACCCTGGTGATGTCTGGCGGAGGAGACATCAGTGCCTTGCTTCCCGATATCGCAGGCCTGGAGTTCGGAAACGCCATCCTGTCGGCACTTGGCATGCCCAACCGCGCGCAGGTTCAATGCTTCGTCGCCGACATGCCCTTGAAGGACGGTATCCTGTCCACTCAGACCTTTCTGCTCCAGACCACCGAAGCCAGAACCGTTGGACGAGGCACCATAGACTTCCGAAATCAGACCATGGACTACAGTCTGACGACGCGTTCCACCCATTTCAGCATCGGGTCTCTGCCGGGACCGATCAACATCACGGGCAAGCTTGGCAAGCCGAGCATCTCTCCAGGAGCCGAGGTCGTGGCCAGAGCCGGAACCGCAACTGGACTCGGCATTCTGCTACCGCCTCTGGCGTTGCTCCCGACGATCCAGTTCGGAGTTGGTGAAGCCGGCGCGTGCCAGGCGGCTTTGACCGAAATGCGGGACCATCCGGCGGCGCCTCCGACCCGTCGCCACCGTGCTAGATGACGTTCACTCCGTAGTTCGATCTCCAGAAATAGCTGATCTGACACGACGCGGAAGACGCGTCACTGCGTTCGGGCCTTGTCTGACGGCAAGGCATCAGTCATAGCCGTGCGAGTGGCCTGGAGATCCGGTTAAGTGCCAGTTGTTCACGTAGTGCCGGCTGCCCGGTTCAGGTAGACAATGTTCTCGCTGTCCGTCTCCGGCCTGTTCAAGGCAGCTGGCGTCCATCCTCTCCTTCAGAGCCTTGCCATCATTAGCGGGACCTTCATCCTGGAGGATGCCGCTACCGTTCTGGCGGCAATGCAAACACAGGATGGGAGAATCAGCACGGCTCTGGCGCTGGGATCCCTTTACGTCGGGATCGTTGCCGGTGATCTTGGTCTTTATGGTCTCGGCCGTCTCGCTACGCTGTCTAGCCGCTTGAAGCGTCTTCTACCTGCTGGACGACGCCTCAGAAGCCGGCAGTGGGTGGAGCATCGTGTATTCCGCGTAGTCTTCATCAGCAGGTTCATTCCAGGCGCCCGGCTGCCGACCTACACAAGCTGCGGCTACCTCCACGCGAGCTTCAGCCGCTTCGCCCTGGCAGCGGTCACCGCCACCTCGATCTGGACTACCCTGCTGTTTCTGGTGTCGCGGCACGTTGGTCAGTTCCTGATCAGCCACCTTGGTGCATGGCGCTGGTTTGGCGCGGTCATGTTTGCCGTCGTGATCGTGCTGATGGGCCGCCTCGTCGCGCGCTTTCAGGGAGAGCCGGAATGACTACGTTGGCCACATCGACACGGATCACCCGGCCGACGTCGATCTCATCCTTCGAGTTCTGGCCGAGCTGGCTGTTCTACATCCCCGTAGTTGTCTTTTGGATTCTGATGGGCATTCGCTATCGCAGCTTCAGCCTGCCCACGGCGGCCAATCCCAGGGTGGAGACTGGCGGTCTGTGCGGCGAACGCAAGACTACGGTTCTTGATCAGGCAGGGGCGGAGGCTATCGATTGGATTGCGCCCTACATCGTGGTGACGACGGGTGTGGACGATCAAGCCCGAACGCTTCAGGCCATGGCGCGTGCCGGGCTGTCGATGCCGGTCGTGGTGAAACCCAACATCGGCTGCAACGGAACCGGTGTGAGGCTGGTTGAGACAGAAGCTGCGCTTGAAGCGACCTTGGCGGCATTTCCGAGAGCCGTGGAGCTTGTCGTTCAGGAACTTGTTGTCCATGAGGGGGAAGCCGGTATCTTCTACGTTCGCAATCCTGGTGCATCAAATGGCCGGATTACTTCACTAACGTTGAAAGAAGCCCCGATCATCGTTGGCGACGGCCGGTCTACCATTCGCTCCCTAGTTCTCGACGATGAACGCTTCCGACACGTCCCTCATCTTTACCTGCCCCGGCTGAACGACCGCCTCAACGAGGTGCTGAAACAGGGAGAGCGCCTCAGGCTCGTTTTTGCAGGAAATCACTGCAAGGGCTCAATCTTCCTCGACGGCAGCCACGACATCACGCGCGCGTTGTCGTCCCGCGTCGATTCGATCATGAGAGCCTTTCCCGATTTCCATTTCGGCCGGCTGGATGTGCGTTTCGAAAGTCCAGCTGCCTTGCGAAGCGGTGACGGCTTTCGCATCATCGAGATCAACGGAGTGGGGTCGGAAGCCACCCACATCTGGGATCCAGGCACCTCGTTGTGGGCGGCGTATCGTGACCAGTTCGAGCACTACAGGGTCGCCTTCGAGATCGGCGCCGAAATGAGGCGACGCGGAGCCAAGCCCACGCCACTCCTTGAACTGCTTGCATCATGGCAACTGCAGCGCCGCTTGATGGCTCGTTACCCGTTGAACGACTAGGCAATTCCGGTCCACGCCAAAACAGGCCTAGCTGCCGCAGCCGCTCCCCGCTCCAGCATTACCGAATATATACTGGCTGATCTGCTGCTCCAGGCTGGTCGCTTCACACGTATCGGTCAGCGTTGCGTTAGATGACAACATCCGATGCGAACGACCGGGATCGACCATGAGCGCCGCGCCGGACGTAAGGCTGCTGCTTCCGATTGACAGCCTTGTGTCGACCGGAAGCTTCAACGCTCCGTCGAGTTGAAACGTCACGTCAGATGCCATGGTATGCTGGTTGAGGGCGACAGCCATCACCCGTCCCACCACCACCCCTGCCAGGACCACGTCAGCGCCCTCATGTAAGCCGTTTGAAGACAGGAATGTGGCCTGAAGCTCATAGGCCGCTCCTTTCCTGCCTCCGCTCAGCTGGGCGGCATAGCCGTAGAAGCCGATGGCCAGACAAAGGACGACTGCGCTCGCCGCCGTGGCGGTGATGCCGTGCCGCCCTGGGGTAGTTGCGGTGGTCATGGCTACGCCATACCCAGCCATGGCGCCTCAGGTCAACTGCAACGCCTTGTCGCCCTCGGGATTATGCGGCACCAGAGCCTGTCGCTTCGTCGGGACCTTCAATGACTACTATCCAGGCACTCGTGCTCGCCTTGCTTCAGGGGATCACCGAGCTCTTCCCGGTCAGCAGCCTTGGACACGCTGTGGTTGTTCCACGGCTGTTGCATTGGAGCCTGGACGAGCATGGGCTCACCTTCCTGCCGTTTCTCGTCATGCTTCATGTCGGCACCGCTGCGGCTCTGCTGCTATTCTTCTGGCGCGACTGGCTCGCGCTCGGCCGCGGTGCACTGGGAGCGGCCGGTCCGCTGCATGTCAAGGAAAGTCGCCACATTCTCGTTTTGATTATAGTTGCCACTATTCCAGCCGTTGTCGTCGGCTATGTCCTGGAAGGCCTCCTCCGCGATCTGTTCGGTACTCCGTCGATCGCTGCCTGCTTTCTGGTCGTAAACGGCCTCATCCTGATGGCGGCGGATCGGTTGCGAGCCAGGTTTCCGGAAGATGCCGATCGACCGATATCAAGCCTGACAATCATCGATGCCGTGTTCATCGGCGTTTGGCAATGCACGGCATTCCTGCCTGGCATCTCCCGCTCCGGCGCCACGATGACCGGCGGCCTGCTGCGCGGCATAAGTCATCAGACGGCAGCCCGCTTTTCCTTTCTGATCGCCCTGCCGATCATCCTGGCTGCGACCGCATCCCAGGTCGTGAAACTTCACCACGCCCACATGGGCCTCCATGCGCTTCGTCCTGCCTTTCTTGGTGCACTGGTGGCTGCCGTAGCAGCATGGCTGAGCACGGCCTTCCTGATGCACTATTTTCGCAACCATGAATCGTGGGCCCTCCGCCCGTTCGCGATCTACAGCATCGCTGCCGGCACGTTGAGCCTCGTCGCGTTTCGCTTCCTTTGACCTTGAACGTCACGACAGTTGCTGGAGCACGAGGTGACAACGTAATGCCGCCATCCACTGTGACCAGAGCGATGAGATTGGTCATGTTGTCCATCATCCTCGCTCCGCTTGCGAACGCCGCGCCACGGAACATCGCGATCGAGCCGGTGTCCCGGATGAGCCAGGACTGGTGGCGAGCACGATTCGAGAGCAAGCAAGCCGAGCTGCGCCATGTTCCGGTCGATCTACTATGGCTGGGCGACTCCATCACACAGAACTGGGAACGATCCAGCACTGAAGGATGGCAGAACTTCGCCCCCGTGTGGCAACGTTTCTACGGCAATCGTCATGCGGTTGATCTTGGCTTCAAGGGCGACAGTACCTGCCATTTGCTCTGGCGTCTGCAACACGGAGAGCTGGACGGCATTGCGCCACGTGTCGCGATCGTCCTAATCGGAGCTAACAATTTCGGCCACATCCACACTGACGCTGATGAAACGTTCGACGGGATCCAGGTAATCCTGGACGTAATCCATAGGCGCCAGCCGCAAACACACATCATCCTGCTCGGCGTCCTGCCCTCGATACGTTCCGAGTGGGTGTCCAGGAACACGATCCACCTGAACAGCCGACTTCGAGGTATACCCGCGGACCGGTCCTACGTGACCTATGCAGATGTCGGTGACCTGTTCCTGGTCCACGACCGGGTCGACGCCACCAAGTTTATCGATCCTCGCTTGACGCCTCCCGCCCCTCCTCTGCATCCGACGGCACAAGTTCAGGCTGAGATTGCTGAGCGGATCGAGCCGATCGTCGCCCGCCTTCTACAAGATGACGTCCACCGTTGAGACTTACCGCCCGGCGACGACGGGTTAACGTTGTAGCAACCCTGATGGTGCAGGATGGAACCTGTGTCAGGAGCGCTGCAAGCCCATGCAACCACACATCTTCATCGCCACCCCGTGCTATGGAGGCGTAGTCACCCAGGGCTACATGCAATCCGTCTGCGCGTTGATGGCAGCAGCTCCGGGAGCGGGTATCAGCCTAACCTTGGCGTTGCTTGGCCAGGATGCCCTGATCACCCGCTGCCGCAACACGTTGACCAGCCACTTCCTTGCGGACCCGAACGCGACCCACATCCTGTTCATCGATGCGGACATCTCGTTCGACCCGGAGAACGTGTTCCGTCTGCTAGGGGTCGGAAGGCCCGTCGCCGCGGGCATCTACCCGCTGAAGGCCTATTACTGGGACAGGTCGTGCGAGGATCGGCTAGCGCACGGCGAGCCGATCGAAACATCGGGCCTGCATTATGTCGGCAAGCTCGAAACGGGTCGGCGCCTGCTGCGTGACGGAGACTTCGCAACGGCAATCCATGCCGGCACCGGCTTCATGCTGATCGAACGTGCAACCATCAAGCAGATGCAAGATGCCTATGCTGAAACCCGGTATCGAGGTGTTGACGCTTACAGGTCGGGCGACCGCGCTACGCCCGGTGGTTACGCCCTGTTCGACTGCATCATTGATCCGGCCACCGGAACCTACATGAGCGAGGACTTCACGTTCTGCTCGCGCTGGCGGCGTCTCGGAGGCCAGATCTGGCTCGACACACGTGCCAGCCTGACGCACAGCGGACCGTCGGACTTCAAGGGCCGACCGGGTGATCGGTTCATGTCCACAGCAACGGTCACCTGACGATCCGCTTCCCGTCAGTCGGCATGCGCATCAGCCATACCATTCAAGCACCATCAGCCCGTCTGCGCCTTTGCCTCCAACCCCTGATGCGCCGCCAGCGCCACCGCCTCCGGGCCAGAGCCCGTTCGAGCCGAGGGTGCCGCCGAAGCACGCGCTGGCACCCGACACGCCGAAGCTAGGACCGCCTGCACCTCCAACGTTGACGGACCCGATCTGAAAGCCGTTCTGGCCCGGACCGACACCGAAAGAACCGATGAAGTTGATGTTGGTGGTCGACGGCAGGCCAGCGGACCCGCCCATCCCGACCTGTCCAGTTTGGCCGGACGTACCGTTGATCCCGCCAGCAACCTGTACGAGGTTTGCGAAGGCGGTCGTGGTCGAGCCGCTGGTGGCTCCACCAACCTGGATGGTATACGACGTTCCTGCGGTGACTGCGATCAGCACCTCCTCGTATCCGCCGCCGCCGCCGCCGCCGCCAGGGTAGCCGGCACCGGCGCTGCCCCCGCTTCCTCCCGCTCCCCACAGGCGCGCAAGAAGCGAGGAAACTCCGGGTGGACACGTCCAGTTGTAGGTGCCGGCCGCGCCCCAGGCAGCACGATTGCGCGTCGTTGCTGCCGCGACGAAGCTTGTGGTCGCCAACGCTGGGCTTGCATCGCCGGCGGCGGGACTCGGTGCAGTCGGCGCTCCGGCAAAGGCCGGCGACAGGAGCGGTGCCGCTTGCGGCAGCTTTACCGTCAGGAAGGGCGAACCGGCGGCAGCCGTGATCATGCTCGGCTCGACGGAGGTCGCCGATGCGGGCACGGTGATTTGCCACAACGCCGTGTAGCCGGGAGGAACCGCCGAGGAGGCTGTCGCAGCGAGCACCACCCGCTGCTGCAGGACGGACGCTTGTGCCTTTCCGTTGCCTTGCACGCCGAACAAGGTCTGCCCTGGGTTGGCAGCATTATAGTAGGCAAGAGTTGAGCTTCCGGCCTGTGTCTCCGCGACGATGCCGGAGATGATCGTCGTTCCCGTTCCCGGCAGGCTGACCATGACCGAAGCCGTGTTGATGCCGGTCTTGACGACCGGATCCCCGTCCGGCGGAAGAGCACCATAGTAGCCGGAGTCGATCACGGTCGGCAGGGTCATGCTACCTGGTCCGATGACGACGGTCAGGCCGCTGCCCGGGCTGCAGGACAGGCCGTCAGCATAGACGCCGCCGTCACCGATCGTCATCTTGGTCAGGTAGCCGAGCGCGACCATGGTGCTGCGGGACTGGAGCAGCTGGTCAGTATCGAGCGGCACAGCCCCTACGTAGACGATTTGACGGTCCACCACTTCACTCCGACTGGAAGCCTCGGCTGTCTTGCAGCCGGAATTTGCTCAGACAGCTCGGTCCCACCAGACGCGGGATCGACCTTGTCAGCTCGTTGTCGTCGTCCAGGCGATGCTGCCGGCCGGTATTGCACGACAGATCGCCTCGTTTAGGGCCACCCCATCTACCGAAGTGCCCGTTCCGGTCGAAACCGTCACCAGATCGTCTGCCTCACGTATGCCGACCTGCTGGCTGCTTGGAATGTAGCTCGTGGCAACTGGTCCCGGCTCGATCTGCCAGCACTGCGTCAGCAACGGCGTGTTCATCAGGGCAGTAGATTGCCCGTCAAACCTGACCGTGACGATACGACCCGTCGCCATGCTGGACGTCAGGCTTGCCGATACTCTCTGCCACGCGCCACTGATCGAGATGTCGGCCGCGACATGAACTGTCGCACCAGACTGATCGCCGAAGCTGAGACCGCAGGATGTGAACGTATGGTCACCTGGCAGCATCAGCCAGAAGGAGGCGGTTACAGCGGCGTCCACCACGAAGACCTCGACTGAAGGTCCCGTGATTGCGCCGCCGCTGTAGATGCTCACCTGCATCACCGGCATGTCGGTCCACAGGGCGTTTGCACCGGACGGATCGACGCTCCATCTGGCGGTTGCGGCGCTGGACGCCGGCTGGAAGCCGCTCCAGCCGACGCTGTCCTTGATGAGGTTGAAGCCGCGCGGCTCGATCAACACGCTTCCTGCGTCGCCGTTGCCGTAAAGCGGTCGCAAAACATGACGTCCGGCAATCTGCATGATCCCGCTGGCGTCGATAAAGCTCGCGTCCGACTCCCGTGTTGTCACTCTCCCACCAGTCGCAATCGTAACCAGGTACTGGAACGGAAGGATCAAGGATCCCAATCGTGTTCCCGCTGTCCCGTAGCCCCCGCCGCCTCCCGCTCCAGCCGCCGCGGCGCCTCCATAGCCACCGGTATCGGCGCCTCGCGACGGCTCGAACAGGATGGGCGCCACCCCAAGCAGAGCGGAAAGTGCTTGCGAGACTGCCACTCGTGTGGCGCGTGGAAGCAGAAGGTTCGCACTGATCCTGCTGCGTAAGGCGTCATCAGCCTCGTAAGGCATGCGTTTGATCGTCGTGCCGAAAAAGTCGACGCAGATCATGTCGAGGAAGCTGCCTGTCGCAGACGAGATCCTGCTTTGTTGTGCGACGAACTGGATGAGCGCGTGGCAGTACGCCCATCCACACCCTATGCCGGACAGGACCCCGTCGAGCACGGGCGTGGCGCTGCGTGTCACCCCTGGCGCGGTAAGTGGAAACCAGGATGGTGGCAACACTGCGCGCATCCGCGACACCATGTCGGCACAGGTGCCAGTGCCGCTTCCACCCGAGTTGGACCCGCTCATGCGACAAGAACGGTGATGTTGAAGATGCCAGACCTGACAACGGTACCCGCCTGTCCCCCGATATCTACACCTG
>CAXTMS010000041.1:0-20223 GCA_964245345.1 uncultured Acetobacteraceae bacterium
GCGCTCCGCCCGGCACCCGGGTTCCGCGGTGGCGCGCCGGGCGCCGACGCGGAGGGAGTGATCCCGTCGCGCCGCACCAGGGCACGCGCCAGCCCGGCGCCGAGGCCGGACGCCCCGACCGACAGCGGACCCGCCAGCGCCGCCTGTCCCAGCACGTCGAGGTGGCGCGCCGCCACCGCGTCGATAACGGCGGCGCCTGCGTCCGGCATCGCCGCCAGCGCGTCGCGCACCGCTTCGGTGCCTTGCTCCACCGTCGCGAACGGGATCAGCCGCACCGGCGCCCGGCTTTGCCGCTGCAGCACGCGCACGAGGTTGGAGTCGCGCATCGGGTTGAGCGGGTGGTCCTTGAGCGGGCTTTCGTGCAGCGGCACGCCGTTCACGAACAGCCAACCCTGGAACACGCTGCGCCCGGTTTCCGGAAAGGCCGGGTTGACCAGCACCGGGCCGGCGCCGGCGCGTTCGCGCAGGGCGTCCATCACCGGGCCGATGTTGCCCGCATCGGTGGAGTCGAAGGTCGAGCAGATCTTGAACAGCACGTGCGCCGCGCCGCGACCCCGCAGCCAGCGCTCCGCCTCCAGCGACAGCGACACCGCGCGCTCCGCCTCGATCGAGCGGCTTTTCAGCGACACCACCACCGCGTCCACTTCCGGCAGCGGCAGCGAGGATCGCGGGACTCCCACCGTCTGCACCGTGCGCAGACCGTTGCGGCTCAGAACGTTGGCGAGGTCCGAAGCGCCGGTGTAGTCGTCGGCGATGCAGCCGAGGCGCAGGCTCATGACGCCGCCCCCGCGCCGTCGCGTCGTCCGGCATAGGGGGCGAACCAGCCGAGCCCGTCCTCCGTGCGGCCGCGCGGCCGGTACTCGCAGCCGACGAAGCCCGCGTAGCCGAGGCGGTCGAGCTCGGCGAACAGGAACGGCCAGTTCAGCTCCTCGCCGTCCGGCTCGTTGCGCGACGGCACGCTGGCGACCTGGACGTGGCCGATGATCGGCATCATGCGCCGCAAGGCCGTCGACACGTCGCCGTGCAGGATCTGCCGGTGGTACAGGTCGAACTGCAGCTGGACGTTGGGCAGGCCGAGCTCCCCGATCAGCGCCGACGCCCAGTCGAAGTCGTTCAGGAAGTAGCCCGGCATGTCGCGGCTGTTGATCGGCTCCAGCACCAGGTCGAGGCCGTGCGCGCCCAGCGCCTCGGCCGCGCGCCTGACGGAGTCGCGATAGCGTCGCACGGCGGCGGGATCCGTCTTGTCCGCCATCCCGGCCATCAGGTGCAGCCGCGTGTTGCCGCACGCATCCGCATAGCGCAGCGCGGTGACGAGGCCTGCCTCGAACTCCGCCGCCCGCGCCGGCAGCGCCGCCAGGCCGCGGTCGCCGGCCTCCCAGTCGCCCGGCGGCATGTTGAACAGCGCCAGCTCGAGCCGGTTGCGCCGAAGCCGCTCCGCCACCGCCTCCGGCTGCAGCGCATACGGGAACAGGACCTCCACCGCGGTGAAGCCCGCCGCCGCCGCCGCGTCGAAGCGGTCGGCAAAGGGCAGCTCGGTGAACATCAGGGTCAGGTTTGCGGCGAAGCGCGGCATGCTCAGCGTTCCTCGTTCGGCTGCGGCAGCGACAAGCCCGCCACCTGTGCGTACAGCCGGGCCACCGACGCGTCGTCATCCCCGCCCATGCCGGCCGACGCGGTCATCAGGAACATCTGCAGCGCAGCGCCGGCCACCGGCACCGGGAAGCGCTGCGCGCGCGCCATGTCGAGCACGATGCCGAGATCCTTGGTGAAGATGTCGACAGCGCTTCGCGGCGCGTAGTCGCCGTCAAGAACGTGCGGGATGCGGTTCTCGAACATCCAGCTGTTGCCGGCCGACTTCGTGATCACCTCGTACACCCGGTTGAGGTCGAGCCCCTGCCTGGCGGCAAAGGCGATCGCCTCGCAGGCGGCGGCGATGTGCACCCCGGCCAGAAGCTGGTTGACCATCTTGAACGCGGCCCCGAGCCCGGCCTCGTCGCCAAGCTCGTACAACGTCGCAGTCATCGCCTGCAGCGCCGGGCGCGCGGCGGCGAAGGCGGCTTGGCTGCCGGAAGCGAGCATGGTGAGCTGCCCGTCCGCGGCGCGCGCGGCGCCGCCGCTCATCGGCGCGTCGAGGTAGTGCCGGCCGGTGTCCTCCAGGCGCGCCCCCAGCGCCCGCGCGCGCTCCGGCGCCATGGTGGCGGACGACACGAACACCGCGCCCGGCTTCATGCTGGCGGCGCAGCCGTTCTCGCCGAACAGCACCGCCTCGGTCTGCTCGGCGTTCACCACCACCGCCACCACGCAGTCGGCCTCGGTTGCCGCCTCGCCCGGGGTGGCGCAGCTCCGGCCTCCGGCCGCGGCAAGCCGGTCGCAAGCCGCCGGGTTGACGTCGTATCCGGACACGGCGAAGCCGGCGCGCAGCAGCGAGGTCGCCATCCCGCCGCCCATCGAGCCGAGGCCGATCACCGCGCACCGCATCGTCGCGTCCTGTCCACTCATGGCTGCTCCTGGGGAGTTGCGCCGGAACCGGTTCCGGACGCCTTGCCTGGTCGCGCACCCGACGCGAGGATGGGGCGGCGGACGAACAGGGTGGTGTCGCCCGACCGCCCGGGACTGGCAGGGGGCATCATGGACGAGACGAGGCTGCGCGAGCAGATCTGCCTGTTCGCCCGCTCGCTGTTCGAGCGCGGCCTGACGCACGGGTCATCGGGCAACATCAGCATCCGCCTGGAGGATGGCGGGCTTCTGGCCACGCCGACCGACTCCTCCATGGGCTTCCTCGACCCGGGAAGGCTGACGCGCCTCGACCCGTCCGGGCGGGTGCTGTCCGGCGATCCGCCGACCAAGGAGATCCCGCTGCACCAGGCGCTCTACCAGACGCGGCACGGCGCCGGCGCGGTCGTGCACCTTCATTCCACCCACTCCGTCGCCGTGTCCATGCTGCCGGAGATCGACCCCGCCTCCGTGCTGCCGCCGCTGACCGCGTACTCGGTGATGCGCGTCGGACCCACCGCCCTGGTGCCGTACTACCGCCCGGGCGACCCGGCGGTCGCCGGCGCGATCCGCGCCCTGGGCGGACGCCACGCCGCGGTGCTGCTCGCCAACCACGGCCCGGTGGTCGCGGGCGGCACGCTGGAAGCCGCGGTCAACGCCACCGAGGAGCTGGAAGAAACCGCGCGCCTTTACCTGCTGCTGCGCGGCCTGAACCCGCGCCTGCTGACGCAGGCGCAGGTGCAGGACCTGGTGCGGCATTTCGGGCTGCCCGACGGGGCGGATGCGGGGCCGCACGCCTCGGCGCACGCGCACGAGCCTTGACCCGTTCAGGCGGCGTCGCGCGCCGGCTCGTCCAGCAGCGCCAGCCGTTCCGCGAGGCGCTCCATGCCCAGCCGCGGGCTGGTCAGCACCGGGATGGACACGGCGTCGCCGAGCCGCTCGGCAACCCGGCCCATCGAGACCTGCGCCAGCACGATGAGGTCGACCTCGGCCGCCAGCGCCACCAGCTCGCGCGACACGATGGCGTCGTGTTCCGCCGCATCTCCTGCCAGCAGGGCGTCGAACGCGCCGGTGCACAGGCGCTTGGACACCTGGATGGCCTTGCCGGCGCGCTCCGCGGTGCGCTCGATCAGCCGCGCGGTCGGGTCCAGCGTGGTCTGCACCGTGGCCGCGACGCCGATCCGGCTGGCGCGCCCGACCGCCTCCTCCGCCATCGCCACGTCGATCTTCAGCATCGGCACGTCGAGCAGCTGCGCCGCCACCTCCGCCGCCTCGCCCACAGAGGAGCAGCAGTTGAGGATCATGTCTGCGCCCATCTCCTGGCCGATGGTCATGTACTGGGCCAGGCGACGCGTGACGGCCGGGGTCACGTGCCCCGCCGCCATGGTGTCCTTCAGCAGGCTGTCGTCGACCAGGTTGACCAGCCTGACGCCCGGGATCAGCTCCGGCGCCAGCGCGTTCAGCGGGGCCACCGTCACCGGACCGGTATGCACCGCCACCACGGTTCGTTGCGTCGTCATGAAGTCGCTCCTCGGTTCAGGCGATCGGCCGCTCAGCTCTCGGTCTTGACGTAGGAGCGCCAGTTGTGGTTCTCGCGGAAGCCCAGCATCTCGCGGGTCTTCTTGTTCGACAGCAGGCTTTCGAACTCGCCCATCTCGCCGCGCACCGGCACGTTCGGGTAGTAGCGCCGCAACAGCTCCGCCGTCGGCAGGTCGGACGAGGAATGGTCGTTGACCGCGTTGAACACCTGGTAGCCGAGACCGTCGGTTTCCACGCCCAGCCTGACGATCTCGCCCAGGTCGCGCGCGTCGATGTAGCTCCAGGCGATGCGCTTGCGGAAGCCGGGCTTGGCGAACCAGCCCGGGAACAGCGCGTACTCGTCCGGCTCGATCACGTTGCCGATGCGCAGCGCGTAGATGTCGGTGCCGGTGCGCAGCGCGAACGCTTCGGCGGTGCGCTCGTTGCAGATCTTCGACGTGGCGTAGCTGTCCATCGGCTTCACCGGGTACTCCTCGTCGAGCGGGAAGTACTCCGGGTCGCGATGGCCGTGCGCGAACACGATGCCGTAGGTGGTCTCGCTGGACGCGATGATCACCTTCCTGATGCCGAGCTTGGTCGCCGCGTCGAGCACGTTGTAGGTGCCCATCACGTTGATCCGGTACACCTCGCTGTCGGGGGTCAGCATGATGCGGGGGATCGCCGCGAAGTGCACCACCGCGTCGTACCTGGTCGGGCTCAGGTCCTCGTCGAACTCGTGCAGGCCGACATAGGAGGAAAAGGCGTTGAACACCTGGCCGGCATCGGTGATGTCGGTGATCAGGGTGCGCACCTTGGGGTTGTGCAGCGGCTTGGTGTCGATGTTGAGGATGTCGTAGCCCTGGTCGAGCAGGTACTGCACCACGTGCCGGCCGGCCTTGCCGCTGCCGCCGGTGAAGAGGATGCGCGTCATGCGATGTGTCCTTGGCCGTTGATCAGAACTTGTACTGGTCGATGTTGTTCGCGTCGAACACCAGCGGCGTGCTGAACACGATCACCCCGTCCTTGGCTGTGAAGCTGCCGAGGTCGCCGGCGGTGAAGTTGCCGTCGCGCTGGATCGCGTTGTTGGCCGCCAGCCTGGCCACGTACATCACCAGCTCGCCCTCCTTGACCTCGTCCCAGAGCGGGCTTTCCTTGATGATCCCCGACTTGACGTACTGGCGGATCGAGTCCGGGTCGCTGCAGCCGGTGACGAACACCTTGCCGGTGCGTCCGAGCTTCTCCACCGCGGCCGCGGCCCCCACCTCGGCGGCCCCGTCGGGGGCGATGATGCCGGTCACGCCGGCGTTCGCCTGCAGGATGTTGAGGCCGGCGGTCAGCGACTGCGACGGGCTGGACTGGCCGTACTGGGTGGTGACGATCTGCATCTTCGGATAGGTCGCGGTCATGTACGCGGTCAGCGCCTTGATCCACTCGTTCTGGATCGTCGCGTCCGGCGTGGAGGACAGGATCGCGATCTTGGCGTTCGGGCCGGCATACTTCGCCACGGATTCCACCAGCGCCTTGCCGAAGGCGGCGTAGTCGGTGTTCTGGATGAAGAAGTCGCGCGCGTCCGGGGACACGTCGCTGTCGTAGGACACCACCTTGATGCCCTGCTTGCGCGCGCGGCGCAGCGCCGGCGCCAGCTGGGTCGGGTTGTTGGAGGTGGTGGTGATCACGTTGAACCGTCGCGCGATCAGGCTGTTGAACACGTCGACCTGGCCCTGCGCCGAGGCGGTGACCGGGCCGGTGTACAGGAAGTCGATGTTCAGCGCCTTGGCCGCCTGCTGCGCGCCCTGCTCGTTGGCCTTGAACACCGACAGGCCCACCAGCTTGGGCACCATCGCCACCTTGATGCGCTTGGCGGTGTCGATGTCGGCGGCGTGGCCGGCCAGGGCGCTGCCGAGCAGCAGCGGCAGCGCGGCGACAGCCGCCCGAAGGGATATGGCGCCGCGAAGGGTGGTCTGGGTCATGGAACGATCCGTTTCCGTTGAATGGTTTCTTGTGGGTTCAGGTCGTCGCGGCCGGGCGGATGCGCAGCCGACGCAGCAGCGCCGCGAGGCCGGTGCCCCGGCCGGCGAACAGGTTCTTCAGCGCGATCGCGCCGAGCAGGATCGCGCCGGTCACCATGGTGGTCACCATGTCGGAGAACCCGGCGATCAGCATGCCCTGGCGCAGCATGCCGAGCAGCAGCACCGCGATCACCACGCCGGCGATGCTGCCGTCGCCGCCGAAGATGCTGACGCCGCCGAGCACAACCGTTGTGATGGTGCTCAGCAACAGGATGCTGCCCATGTCCGGCCGCACCGCGCTGTAGTACGCCGCCAGCACGATCCCGGCCAACGCCGCGGTGGTGCCGCTGATCACGTAGGACAGGGTGACGATGCGGTCGACGCGTATGCCGGCGTAGCGCGCGGCCTCGGTGTTGTAGCCGATCGTCACCACCTTGCGGCCGAACGCGGAGCGCGAGATCAGCAGCGAAAAGAACGCGGCGAGCACGCCGAACAGCACGATCTGGAACGGCACGATGCCGCCGATGGCGCCGGTGCCCAGCCGGTTGAAGCCGTCGGGGAAGCCGGAGGGCGGGTTGTCGCCGGCCAGCGCGGTGGCGATGCTGCCATAGATGAAGCTGGTGGCCAGCGTGGCGATCAGCGGCTCGGTGCGCAGCCGGGTGATGATCAGCCCGTTCAGCAGGCCGAGCAGGGCGCCGCACAGCACGCCCAGCCCGGTCGCGATCCAGATCGACAGGTGCAGCCCGCTCCACAGCTCCGCCGTCACGATCGCAGCCAGGCTCGCGGTGGTGCCCACAGACAGGTCGATGCCGCCGGTCAGGATCACGGTGGTGAGCCCGAGCGCCACCAGCCCGAACGGCAGGAAGTTCTCGAACAAGCCCAGGAAGCTGCCGAAGTCGGAATAGAAGCCGGGCACCGCGGCGATCAGGGCCGCGGTCAGCAGCACCAGAAGCACCAGCAGCGCCCGCTCCCAGTTGCCGAGCGGCAGCCGGCGCGCGGCCCCGCGACGCGCCGCCGCCTCGCCGTGCCCGCCGCTCATCGCCGCGCTCCGCTGCCGGCGGTGACCGCAAGCAGGATCATCACCCCTTCGCCCGCCGAGTACCAGATCGGCGGCACGTGCACGAACACCAGCGCGGTCAGGATCACGCTCAGGAACAGCGAGCCCAGCACGGTGCCGAGCGCGTTGCCGCGCCCGCCGGCGATGGCGGTGCCGCCGATCAAGGCCACCGCGATCGACTGCAGCTCCATGTGGTCGCCGGTGCCGGTCGTCACCGTGGCGGAGCCCGTGTAAGACAGGAACATCAGCCCGGCGAGGGCAGCCAGCACGCCCGAGATGGTGTAGGCGCCGACCTGGGTCGCGGTGACCGGAATGCCGGCGTTGTAGGCGGCCTGCTGGTTGTTGCCGATCGCCAGCACCGCGCGCCCGAACGGGGTGTGGCCGATGGTGAACCACATCAGCAGCAGCACGACGCCCAGCACCAGCACCGGGATCGGCACCGGCAGCACGCTCGCCAGCACGCCGTTGCCGAGCACGGCATAGGCGTGCGGCACGGAATCCACCTGGGTCCCGTTCGAGTACAGGAAGATCAGCCCGCTGTACAGGCTGTAGGTGCCGAGCGTGGTGATGATCGGCGGGATCGCGAGCTTCGCCACCAGCAAACCGTTCAGCGTGCCCAGCACCAGCCCGATCAGGAGCGCGATCGCGAACGCCCCATACAGCGGCAGCCCGCCGGTCTGCGCCATCAGGCCGGTCACCATGGCGCTGAGCCCAAGCACCGGCGCCACCGACAGGTCGATGCCGCGTGTGGCGATCACCACGGTCTGGCCCAGCGACAACAGCGACAGCACCACGCAGCCCAGCAGCATGAAGCGCAGGTTCTGCAGCGACATGAAGTCGCGGTGGAAGGCGCCGACCACCAGCACGGTGGCGATCGTCACCGCCACCAGCGCGATCTCGCGCACGTCGCGGCGCAGGCGGCCGCTTGTCCTGCCGGGGCGGGGCCGGGCCGCGAGTGCGGGCGCGGCCTGCGCCGGCGCGCTCACGCCGCCGCTCCCAGGCCGGCATGGCTCAGATAGGAGCGGCCGAGGCGCTCGGGCGTGATCTCGTCGCCGCGCAGCTCGGCCACGATCCGCCCCTCGTAGATGGACAGGATGCGGTCGCACAGCCGTACCAGCTCCTCCATCTCCGAGGAGATCACCAGGATCGCGGTGCCGGCCTTGGCGCGCGCCTCGATCAGCTCGTAGATCTCGTCCTTGGCGCCGACGTCGACGCCGCGGGTCGGCTCGTCCAGGATCGCAACCGTTGGCGACAAGCCCATCCACTTGCCGAACACCACCTTCTGCTGGTTGCCGCCGGACAGCTCGCGCAGGGTTTGGCCGGTGCCGGCGCAGCGCACGCGATACTGCGCCACCGTGTCGGCGCCGATGCGGTCCTCGTCCGCGCGGTCCATCAGCCCGCAACGCTGGCGCACCCGCTCGATCAGCCCGGCGGACACGTTCTGCGCGATGGTCATCGGCAGCACCGCGCCGTGACGGGCGCGGTCCTCCGGCGCATAGACCAAGCCCTTGCGGATGATCTCGTGCGTCGGCAGGCCGGTGATCGGCGCGCCCGCCAACACCACGCTGCCGGCATCGCTGCGGCGCAGGCCGAAGATGGTTTCGGCGATCTCGGTGCGGCCGGCGCCGACCAGCCCCGCCAGCCCCAGGATCTCGCCGCGGTGCAGGGTGAACCCGACCTCCGCGAACGACGGCGCGTGCGCCAGCCCGTCCACGCTCAGCACCGCCTCGGTGGTCGCCGACGACCAGGAGCGCCTGGGGATGGTGCGCATCTCGCGCCCGACCATCTGCGACAGCAGCCGGGTGCGGTCGAACTCCGGGCGCTCGACGCCGTCCACCAGCGCGCCGTCGCGAAGCACGCTGATGTCGTCGGAAATGTCCAGCACCTCGTCCATGCGGTGGCTGATAAAGGCCAGCGTGTAGCCTTCGCCGCGCAGCCGGCGCATGGTGCCGAACAGCCGCTCGACCTCGTGCGTGGTGAGCGGCGAGGTGGGCTCGTCGAACAGGATCACCCGGCAGCCGCGCAGCAGCGCCTTGGCGCATTCCACCTGCTGCTGCTGCGCGATCGACAGTTGCCGCGACTGCGCGTCCACGTCGATGTCGAGGCCGAGCGCGTGCAGCGCGTCCTGCGCCCGGGCCCGCATCGCCGCCCAGTCGATCCGGCGCCAGCGTCCCGTGACCGGCAGCTGGCCCACGAACATGGTTTCCGCCACCGTCAGCTCCGGCATCAGCGCCGGCTCCTGCGGCACCAGGTAGATGCCGTGCACGTGCGCGTCGTGCGGCGAGGACAGCACCAGCGCCGCGTCGTCGAGGTGCAGGGTGCCGCCGCTAGGCTGCACCAGGCCCGCCATCACCTTGAACAGCGTCGACTTGCCGGCACCGTTCTCGCCCATGGTGGTGTGGATGCGGCCGGGACGCAGGGTCACGCTCAGGCCACGCAGCACCGGAACGCTGCCGTAGCTCTTGACGATGTCGGTCGCGCGGTAGGTCCCGCTCCATCCGGAGCCGCGACCATCTACAGAATCCGGCATCGCTCCATGCTCCTGGACATCCTTCCTGTGTTTTTCACGCTTCTCGCCATGGCGCTCCGCACGGCACCGTCGGCTGGCGTTTGCGCGGACCTTATGCCCCCGGTCATGGTAGCGCAACCATCATGTTGCAGGTTTCGGCCTCGAGGCGGCGGTGGCGGCCGGCTTCGGCGGCGACTAGGATGCCGTCATGGGTCAGCAGAACGCCTCGCACCGCAGCGCCCGCCCAAGTGCTGTGACCCTGAAGCACGTCGCCGAGCGCGCCGGCGTGGCGCCGATCACGGTTTCGCGCGCGCTCAACACGCCGGACAGCGTGTCCGCCTCGTTGCGCGCGCAGATCGCCGAAGCGGTGGCGGCGCTCGGCTACGTGCCGAACCGCGTCGCCGGCATGCTCGCCTCCGCGCACAGCCGCATCGTGCCGGTGATCGTGCCATCGCTGTCCAACGCGGTGTTCATCGAGGTGATCCAGGGCGTGCAAGCGGTGCTGGAGGCCGAAGGCTACCAGCTGCTGCTCGGCAACACCCAGTACGACCTCGACCGGGAGACCGAGCTGGTGTCGACCCTGCTCGGCTGGTCGCCGGCCGGGATCATCGTCGCCGGCCTCCGTCACGCCGAGCGCACCGGGGCGCTGCTGCGCGGCTGCGGCCGGCCGGTGGTGGAGGTGATGGAGGCGGGGCGGCCGATCGACATGAACGTCGGGCTGTCGCACCTCAAGGCAGGCGCCATGATGGGGCGACACCTGATCGAGCGCGGCTACCGCCGGATCGGCTTCGTCGGCGGCCGGCTGGCGGCCGACTACCGCGCCATGCAGCGCTACCGCGGCCTGGACCGCGCCCTGGCCGAGGCCGGGCTCCAGCGCCGGCCGCCGTTCGAGCATCCCGAGGGCTCCAGCCCGGAGGTCGGCGGGCGCGAGCTGCTCGCCGTGCTCGACCGGGCGCCGGAGCTCGACGCCTTGTTCTTCGCCAACGACGACCTGGCCGTGGGCGCGCTGCTGCGTGCCGCGCGCGACAACATCGCCGTTCCCGGCCGCATCGCCATCGCCGGGTTCAACGGGCTCGGCATCGGCGCCCTGACCAGCCCGTCCCTGACCACCATCGTCTCGCCCAGGCGCGACATCGGCGAGATCGCCGCGCGCAAGCTGCTGGCGCGCGCCGCGGGCGCCCCCGCCGGTCCGGCCAGGGTGGATGTCGGCTGCCGGCTGGCGGTGCGGGAAAGCACGTAAACCCGTGAACGTTGTTCACAGCCGAGGGCGGATCGCACCGGCCCCGCGGGATCCAGGAGCGTAACGCCATGCACATCCTCATTCTCGGCGCCGCCGGCATGATCGGCCGCAAGCTGGCCGGGCGGCTGGCGCAGGAGGCCGGGCCGGACGGGCAGCCGGTGCATCGGCTCACCCTGGCCGACGTGGTGGCGCCGACGCCGCCTCCCGGCTTTTCCGGGGCCTGCGACTGCCTGTCCGTCGACCTGTCAGTTCCCGGCGCGGCGTCCGGGCTGGCGTCGCGGCGCCCGGACCTGGTGTTCCACCTGGCCGCGATCGTGTCCGGCGAGGCGGAAGCGGACCTGGACACCGGCTACCGCGTCAACCTGGACGGCACCCGGGCGCTGTTCGACGCGATCCGGCTGGAAGGGGAAGACACGGGCTGGCGGCCGCGCGTGGTGTTCGCGTCCTCCACCGCCGTGTTCGGCGGCCCGATGCCCGAGGTGGTGGGCGACGACTACCTCCTGACCCCGCAGACCAGCTACGGCACCCAGAAGGCGATCGGCGAGCTGCTTCTGGCGGACTACCACCGGCGCGGCATCTTTGGCGGCATCGGGTTGCGCCTGCCGACCATCTGCGTGCGCCCGGGCCGGCCGAACCGGGCGGCATCCGGCTTCTTTTCCGGCATCATCCGCGAGCCGCTGGCCGGACAGGAGGCGATCCTGCCGGTGCCGGACACGCTGCGGCACTGGTTCGCGAGCCCGCGCGCCGCCGTGGGCTTCCTGCTCCACGCCGCCGCCCTCGACCTGTCCCGCCTCGGCGACCGGCCGAACCTGTCCATGCCCGGTCTGTCTGCCACCGTGGCCGAGCAGATCGAGGCGCTGCGCGAGGTGGCCGGCGACCGGGCGGTGGCGCTGATCCGGCGCGAGCCCGATCCGGCGATCGAGCGCATCGTGCAGGGCTGGGCGCGCGCCTTCGACCCGGCCCGGGCGCTGTCGCTCGGCTTCGCCGCGGAAACGAGCTTCGCCGACATCATCCGCGCCTACGTGGAGGACGAGATGGGCAACCGGATCGGCTGAACGGGAACGATACGCGCCGGATCAACCGGCAGCACGCCCGGCACCATGGGCAGGACAAGGGGAAGCGTCATGGCCGACATCATCGGCGCTGCGGCGCCATTCGATCCCGCGCCGGGATCCGCGATCCCGGGCGGCCGGGCGCTGGCCAGCGCCGTGTCCAGGGCGCGCAACCGGCTGATGCCGTTCCTGATCCTGATGTACATGCTGGCCTTCCTCGACCGTGCCAATGTCGGCGTGGCCAAGCAGGCGCTGCATGCCCGGGTCGGGATCTCCGACGCGTGGTTCGCGCTCGGTGCCGGCATCTTCTTTGTCGGCTACGCCGTGTTCGAGGTGCCGAGCAACCTGGTGCTGCACCGCGTCGGTGCCCGCATCTGGCTCGCGCGCATCATGGTCACCTGGGGCATCGTCGCCGCCTGCACCATGTTCGTGACCGGCGACTGGTCGTTCGTGGGGCTTCGCCTGCTGCTCGGCCTGGCCGAGGCCGGCTTCTTTCCCGGCGTGATCCTCTACCTCACCTACTGGTTCCCGCCCGAGAACCGCGGCCGGGTGCTGGGGATGTTCTATTTCGGCTATCCGCTGGCGCTCACCCTGGGCACCCCGTTCTCCGGCCTGCTGCTCGGCTTCGACGGGCTGGGCGGCCTGGCCGGCTGGCAATGGATGTTCCTGGTGGAAGGCCTGCTGGCGGCGCTGGTGGGCGTGCTCACCCTGTTCGTGCTGCCCGACCGCCCGGCCGACGTGGCCTGGCTGTCGGGGGAGCAGAAGAACGCGCTGTCGGTGGTGCTGGACCGGGAGTCGGGCGACAAGCACGCGGAAGGCTCCGGCACCTTCGCCCAGGCGCTGCGCGACGTCCGGCTGCTGCAGTTCGTGGTGATCTACTTCCTGATGCAGATCGGCAGCTACGGCGTGGCGTTCTACCTGCCGGACCAGGTCAGCGCGCTGCTGGGGGTGAAGATCGGCGGCCTGGTCAGCCTGGTGTCGGCGATCCCGTGGCTGTGCGCGGTGCTGTTCACCGCGATCTGGCCGGTGCTGGCGTCGCGCGCCAACCGGCCGCGCTTGTTCTTCCTCCTCTGCCTGCTGATGGTGGCGGCGGGCATCCTCGTGTCGGCGCATGCCCGGCCGTCGATCGCGATCGCGGCGCTGTGCGTGGCCGCGTCCGGCATCATCGCCGCGCAGGCGATCTTCTGGACCTTTCCCACCGACCACTTCGCCGGCACCGGGGCCGCCGGAGGCATCGCCGTGATCAACGCGATCGGCAACCTCGGCGGCTTCGTGGCCCCCAACCTCCGCGCCGGGGCAGACCAGCTGTTCGGCACCGGCACCGCCGGGCTGCACGCGCTCGGCATCGCCGCCCTGCTGTCTGCCGCCACCGCTCTGCTTCTGCCGGCGCGCGGACGACGCGTCGCCGTTCTGGCGCTGCGATCGGCCGCCGGCCGCCGCGGCGTCGCGCCATGACCGCCTGAACCAGGTCGGCACCAGGAGCCGGACCGTCCTGGCCACGGGGGCGGCAACCGCGCGCACCGCGGCGCGCCCGCCTGCCGGTTCCGGTCCCGGACAGGCTGTCTGCGTCGGTTCGTATCCGGTCCAACCGGCTCGGCCTCCTGTGCGGCGGCGACGGCGCCGGTGCGACCGGGAGCGTCCCGCCTCGCACTGGCGGCCGGCGCAGGAACGGATTCGGGCCGCGCGGAACCTGGCGCCGGTGGCAAAAAAGTATCGGTCGGGATGCCAGAAAGCAGTAGAACACGCGACGGTGGGCGCCTAGTGTCGCGGCAACGAGAATGACGCCGACGCTCGACCAAGCGAAGCGCCGGCGCGGGAGACGACCAGATGCCGCAACACCAGGGATGCCGGTTCCGCCCGGTCCGGTCGGCGTCGGCCACCTGCCGTTCGCGGGCCGACGCGCGCTGAGACCGGTCCATGCATGTCCAGCCCGCCCTTGAGTTGGTGAACGTCGGCACCGACTCCTGCCTCAAGATATGGTCGCACGGGCTGCCCTATCCCACCGTGCGCTGGCACTTCCATCCCGAGTACGAGCTCCACCTGATCACCACCACGAGCGGGCGCAGCTTCGTCGGCGACTACATCGGCCGGTTCGAGCCGGACAACCTCGTCCTGGTCGGGCCCAACGTTCCGCACAACTGGCTGAGCGACGTGCCGCCAGACACCGTGATCGCCGAGCGCTGCCTGGTGCTGCAGTTCACCGAAGCCTTCGCAGCCAGCGCCATGGCGGTGTTTCCCGAGCTCGGCTTCCTGCGCAGGCTGCTCGACTCCGCCGGACGTGGCCTGGAGTTCGCCGCCGCCACGGGTGCCGCGGTGCGTCCGGTCATGCGCAGCATGCTGGACGCCAGCGGGCCGCGCCGGGTCGAGCTGTTCTTCGCCCTGCTGTCGCTGCTCCAGGACGCGCCCGTGCCCAGGCCGCTCGCGGGCCTCGGCTACCGCGCGACGCCGGACGTGTACCTGAGCCAGCCGCTCAACCACGTGCTGGCGCAGATCGCCGCCAACCCCGCCTCGGACTTCCGCGAGACCGACCTCGCCGCGTTGAGCGGCTACAGCCCGAGCACCTTTTCCAAGGCGTTCAAGCGCAAGACCGGAACCAGCTTCGTGCGCTACCTGCACGGCATCCGCCTGAACAAGGCGTGCGAGATGCTGATTGCCAACGACACGCACGTGGCGGATATTTGTTTCGGTGTCGGGTTCAACAACCTGTCCAACTTCAACCGGCAGTTCCGCTCCTATCGCGGCATGTCGCCGTCGGAATTCCGGCGCCGGCACCGCAACGGAGCCGCCGCCGCGGCAACGGCATCCTCCACCCGGTCGATGTCCCGGTCGTAGAAGAACGAAACCCAAGGGGAGTCTTTGATGTCCAAGCTCAAGTCCATCATCTTCGGAACCGTCGCCGCGGCGGCGCTCGCCACCGGCGCCCAGGCCGCGCCGATCAAGATCGGCATGACGTTCCAGGAACTGAACAACCCGTACTTCGTGACCATGCAGAAGGCGCTCCGCAGCGCCGCCGCCTCCATCGGCGCCACCGTGGTGGTCACCGACGCGCACCACGACGTGTCGAAGCAGATCAGCGACGTCGAGGACATGCTGCAGCAGCACATCAACATCCTGCTGGTGAACCCGACCGATTCCACCGGCATCGCCTCGGCGGTGACCGAGGCGCACAAGGCCGGCGTGATCGTGGTGGCGGTGGACGCCAACGCCAACGGCCCGGTGGACGCGTTCGTCGGCTCCAAGAACTACGACGCCGGCGTGATGTCGTGCACGTATCTCGCCCACGCCATCGGCGAAAGCGGCAACGTGGCGCTGCTCGACGGCATCGCGGTGGTGCCGATCCTGGAGCGCATCCGCGGCTGCAAGGCCGGCCTGGCGAAGTTCCCCAACATCAAGATCGTCGACACCCAGAACGGCAAGCAGGAGCGCGACGTGGCGCTCACCGTCACCGAGAACATGATCCAGGCGCATCCCGACCTGAAGGGCATCTTCAGCGTCAACGACGGCGGCTCCATGGGCGTGCTGTCGGCGATCAACTCCTCAGGCAAGGACATCAAGCTGGTCTCGGTCGACGGCGCTCCGGACGCGGTGGCGGCGATCGCCAAGCCGGGCTCGAAGTTCATCGAGACCTCGGCCCAGTTCCCCGGCGACATGGTGCGCATCGGCCTCGGGCTTGCGCTGGCCGACTACTGGGGCGCAGGAAACACCGTGCCGAAGCTGGTGCCGATCGACGTGAAGCTGGTCGATGCCGAGGCGGCCAAGACGTTCCACTGGTAAGGATAGGTCAGGGCGCATGGACGCAATCCTGGAGCTTCGGGGAATCAGCAAGGGCTTTCCCGGGGTGAAGGCGCTGTCCGGGATCGACCTGTCGGTCCGGGCCGGAGAGATCCATGCGCTGCTGGGCGAGAACGGCGCCGGCAAGTCGACGCTGATGAAGATCCTGTCCGGCATCTACCGGCCGGACGAGGGCCACATCGTCGTCGACGGCCGGGAGCGGCACTTCAACGACTACCACGACGCGGTCGCCGCCGGCATCGGCATCGTGTTCCAGGAATTCTCCCTGATCCCGTACCTGAACGCGGTGGAGAACATCTTCCTGGGGCGCGAGCGCCGCCGCTTCGGCATCCTGCAGAGCGCCTCCATGCGCGCGGAGGCGGCGGGGCTGTTCGACCGGCTCGGCGTCACGATCGACCTCGCGGCCGAGGTGCGCACGCTGAGCGTGGCGCAGCAGCAGTTCATCGAGATCGCCAAGGCGCTGGCGCTGGACGCGCGCATCCTGATCCTGGACGAGCCCACCGCGACGCTGACCCCGGCCGACGCCGAGCACCTGTTCATCATCATGCGGGCGCTGAAGGCCCAGGGCGTGGCGATGATCTTCATCTCGCACCACATGGACGAGATCTTCGAGATCTGCGACCGCATCACCGTGCTGCGCGACGGCCAGTTCATCGGCGTCACCCCGGTGGCCGACACCGACATGGACGCGCTGGTGCAGATGATGGTCGGCCGCAGGCTGGAGCGCTCCTTCCCGCCCAAGCCGGAGTTCCACGGCACACGCAAGCCGGTGCTCGAGGTCGAGCTGCAGATCGAGCGCGGCGGCCCGGTCAACGCGTTCACGCTGTACGAAGGCGAGATCCTGGGCTTCTCCGGCCTGGTCGGCTCCGGCCGCACCGAAACGGTGATGGCGGTGCTGGGCGCGGATCCGGCCTACCGCAAGACGGTGCGCATCAACGGCGAGCCGGCACGGTTGTCCGACCCGGCGGCGGCGCTCGCCAGCGGGCTCGGCATCCTGCCCGAGTCCCGCAAGGTGGAAGGGCTGATCACCAGCTTCAGCATCCGCGACAACATCTCGATCAACAACCTGGCCAAGTACCGCCAGCTGGGCGCGTTCCTGGATTTCGGCGCCGAGCGCAGCACCACCGACACCATGATGAAGAGCGTCGGCGTCAAGGCGCCGAACCAGGGCACCGCGGTGGAAACCCTGTCCGGCGGCAACCAGCAGAAGGTGGTGCTGGCGCGCTGGCTCAACCACCATTGCAAGATCCTGTTCTTCGACGAGCCGACCCGCGGCATCGATGTCGGCGCCAAGGCCGAGATCTACGCCCTGATGCGACAGCTGACCGAGCGCGGCTACGCCATCGTCATGGTCTCCTCCGAGCTGCCGGAGATCGTCGGCATGAGCGACCGGGTCGCGGTGTTCCGCGAGGGCCGGATCGTCCGCACCCTGGACGCGCACGAGATCAACCCGAACGACGTCATGCGGCACGCCACCGCAGGAGATATCGATGAGCTCGTCTAAGACCATGGCCGCCGCACCGGGAGCCCCGAGCCCGCTCGCCACGTCGCTGCGACGCGCCACCCGGTTCACCGCCTTCTACCCGCTGGTCGGGCTGATCGTGGTGTCGATCGTGATGGTGTTCGCGTCCGACAGCTTCCTGTCGGCCAGCAACATCAGCAACATCCTGCGCCAGGTCTCGATCAACGCCCTGATCGCGGTCGGCATGACCTATGTGATCCTGACCGGCGGCATCGACCTGTCGGTGGGCGCGGTGATGGCGCTGGCCGGCACCCTGGCCGCCGGGCTGATGGCGGGCGGCATGAACGGCGTGCTGGCGCTGATCATCTGTCTGCTGATCGGGCTCGGCTTCGGCCTGGCCAACGGCGCCTTCGTGGCGTTCGCCGGCATGCCGCCGATCATCGTCACGCTGGCCACCATGGGCATCGCCCGCGGGCTCGGCCTGATCTACACCGGCGGCTACCCGATCAGCGGCCTGCCCGCCTGGATCAACTGGTTCGGCGAGGGCCGCTTCCTGGGCATCCAGGCGCCGATCGTGATCATGATCGTGGTCTACGTGCTGGGCTGGGTGCTGCTGGAACGCACGCCGTTCGGCCGCTACGTGTACGCGATCGGCGGCAACGAGACCGCCACCCGGCTGTCCGGCGTGCGGGTGGCGCGCTCCAAGCTCCTCATCTACGCGATCAGCGGCTTCACCGCGGCGGTCGCCGCGGTGGTGCTCACGGGCCGCCTGATGAGCGGGCAGCCGAACTCCGGCCAGGGCTTCGAGCTGGACGCCATCGCCGCAGTGGTGCTGGGCGGCACCTCCATCGCCGGCGGGCGCGGCTCGCTGATCGGCACCCTGCTGGGCGCGCTGCTGCTCGGCGTGCTCAACAACGGTTTGAACATGGTCGGCGTGAACCCCTACGTGCAGACCGTGGTCAAGGGGATCATCATCCTGCTCGCCATCTATATCGGCCGCGAGCGGCGCAAGACCGGCTGAGGCCCGCGCGCCGCGCCCGCACCGGAACATCGAGACCGAGGATGACATCATGGACCGCCAGAACAACAGGATGACCGCCGTGGTCTGCCACGGCCCGGAGGACTACCGGGTCGAGCAGGTCGACCGCCCGACTCCCGGCCACAGCGAGATGGTGATCCGCATCTCCGCCTGCGGCATCTGCGCCAGCGACTGCAAGTGCTGGTCCGGGGCCAAGATGTTCTGGGGCGAGAACCCGTGGGTGAAGGCGCCGGTGATCCCGGGGCACGAGTTCTTCGGCGTGGTGGACGAGCTGGGCCCGGAGGCGGCCGAGCATTTCGGCGTCAAGTCCGGCGACACCGTGATCGCCGAGCAGATCGTGCCCTGCGACCGCTGCCGCTATTGCCGCGAGGGCAGCTACTGGATGTGCGAGGTGCACAACATCTTCGGCTTCCAGCGCCGCGTCGCCGATGGCGGCATGTCCGAGTACATGCTGCTTCCCCGCACCGCGCGCGTGCACAAGATCCCGGCCACCCTGCCGCTGGAGGACGCGGCGATCATCGAGCCGCTGTCCTGCGCGATCCACGTGGTCAACCGCAGCGACATGCGCCTGGACGACGTGGTGGTGATCGCCGGCGCCGGCCCGATCGGGCTGATGATGGTGCAGGTGGCGCACCTGCGCACGCCGAAGAAGCTGGTGGTGATCGACATGGTGCCCGAGCGCCGCGAGCTGGCGCTCAAGTTCGGCGCCGACGTGGTGATCGACCCCGCGGGCGAGGACGCGGACGCGATCGTCAAGGGCCTCACCGGCGGCTACGGCTGCGACGTGTATATCGAGGCGACCGGCGTGCCGGCCGGCGTGACGCAGGGGCTGCAGCTGATCCGCAAGCTCGGCCGCTTCGTCGAGTTCTCCGTGTTCGGCAAGGAAACCAGCGTCGACTGGTCGGTGATCGGCGACCGCAAGGAGCTGGACGTGCGCGGCGCGCATCTCGGGCCGTACTGCTATCCGATCGCCATCGACCTGCTCGACCGCGGCCTGGTCACCTCCAAGGGCATCGTCACCCACGACTACGCGTTCGAGGACTGGGACGAGGCGATCAAGGTCGCGAACTCGCTCGACTCGATCAAGGTGCTGCTCAAGTCGGCCGCGGCGATCGTCTGAGGCGGCCGGAACCGATGCCCGGCGAGACGGTGTCCACCGACGCGGTGATCGGCGTGGACGTGGGAACCGGCAGCGCGCGCGCCGGCCTGTTCTCGCTGGACGGCACCATGCTGGCCCAGGCCAGCCGGCCGATCCGCGCCTGGCGGCCGCATCCGGGCTACGTGCAGCAGTCCACCACCGACATCTGGGCGTCCGTCTGCGCGTCCGTGCGCGAGGCCTGCGCAGGCTCGGACGTCCGCGTGGTCGGCCTCGGCTTCGACGCCACCTGCTCGCTCGCGGTGGTGGACGCGGCGGGCGGCCCGGTCTCGGTCGACCCGGACGCGGCGCCGGAGCAGGACGTCATCGTCTGGATGGACCACCGCGCGGGCACGGAAGCCGACCGCATCAACGCCGGCCACCACGCGGTGCTGCGCTATGTCGGCGGCCGCATCTCGCTGGAGATGGAAACGCCCAAGCTGTTGTGGCTGCGCGAGCACCGGCCGGAGGCGTGGGCGAAGGCGGCGCACTTCTTCGACCTGCCCGACTACCTCACCTGGCGCGCCACCGGCAGCACCACCCGCTCGCTCTGCTCCACCGTGTGCAAGTGGACCTATCTCGGCCACGAGGCGCGCTGGGACGAGGCGTATTTCCGCGCCATCGGCCTGGGCGAGCTGGCCGACGAGGGGTTCCGGCGCATCGGCACCACCATCCGCCCGATGGGCGAGGCGATCGGCACCCTGTCGCCCGAGGCGGCCGGGGCGCTCGGCCTGCCCGCCGGCATCCCGGTGGGCGCCTCCGCGATCGACGCCCATGCCGGCGGCATCGGCACCATCGGCGCCGCGATGCGCGGCGAGGCGCCGGACCAGGATGCGCTGTTCCGCCGCCTGGCGCTCGTGGGCGGCACCTCGAGCTGCCACATGACGGTGTCGGCCGAGCCGCGCTTCGTGCCCGGC